>NZ_JAKEIO010000090.1 GCF_021474405.1 [Streptosporangium] indianense | reverse complement strand
CTCCCGGCCCTCCCCCCCCGGTGACGCGGGAGCACCGGTCAGCGACCGGACGCACCAGCCGGCGACGCAGGTCAACCCGCCAGGAGCGCGGACGCACCAGCCGGCGACGCAGGTCCACCCGCCAGGAGCGCGGAAACACCCGCCGGCACCGCAGGTGCACCCGTCAGTAGCGCGGATGCACCAGCGTCGACGCCGGCAGTCCCTCGATGCGCGTGCCGCGCGCCGCCCGTTCCCCCGCGGCCAGGGCCGCCTGCGTGAGGGCCCGGGGCCGTGGCCCGTCCGGGTCCAGCCGCAGCCGCGGCTCGGTGCGCGCGGCCAGGACGAAACCCCAGTCGCGGGGCGCCCGGGAGCGGTCGGCGGGGGTGCGGTCCGGCCGGTCGGCGAAGCCGGGATGGCGGCCGCCCGTGCCGTAGGGGGCGGTACGCAGACCGGCCGCGCGCAGGGTCGCCTCGACCGTCCAGTACACGCGGGGGCCGGACGCGACCGGCCCGGCGTGCACCACGAGCCGGCCGCCGGGGGCCAGTACGCGCCGCGCCAGGCCGTAGAACTCCTGCGAGTACAGCTTCGTGCTCGCCGTCATCTCGGGGTCGGGCAGGTCCGAGACGACGACGTCGTACGCCGCCGGGTCCGCTCCGCGCAGCCAGCCGAACGCGTCGTCGGTCGTCACGTGCACGCGCGGGTCGCCGAAGGCGTGCCGGTTGAGGGCGGACAGGGCCGGGTCGGTGCGGGCCAGGCGGACCACCTCCGCGTCGAGTTCGACGACGTCGATCCGGTCCACCGCGCGGTGGCGCAGCACCTCTCGGACGGCCAGGCCGTCCCCGCCGCCGAGGATCAGCACGCGCGCGTGCGGCCCGCTCATCGCGGGGTGGACGAGGGCCTCGTGGTAGCGCGGTTCGTCGCGCCCGCTGACCCGCAGCCGGCCGTCGAGGAACAGGTCGAGGGGCCGCCCGCGGGTGCCTCCGGTGAGGACGACCTCCTGCACTGCGGTCCGCAGCGCCACCCGGACGTCCTCCCCGTACACCGCCTGCCGCGCGGCCCGTTCGAAGTCGTCGACGAGGACGGCGGCCGAGGCGAGGACGGCGAGGACGAGGGCGTTGCCGACCAGCAGCAGCCAGCGGGCGCGCCGGCTCAGGTCCCGGCGGAACAGGCCGAGCACCAGCGCGCCGCCGACGACCGCGTTGACCGCGCCGGTGAGCAGCGCGCCGGTCAACTGCCCGAGGAACGGCAGCAGAAGGAAGGGAAAGGCGAGGCCGCCGACGAGGGCGCCCACGTAGTCGGCGGCGGACAGGTCGGCCACCGCGCCGCCCGCGTCCTGGCGGCGGATGCGCTGGATCAGCTCCATCAGCAGCGGCACTTCGGCGCCGATGAGCAGCCCCGTGGCCAGGGAGAAGGAGACCAGCAGGCAGCGCGGCCCGTTGGCCCACATGCCGCCCCAGTCACCGGTCCAGGCGAACACCGCGTACAGGGCCATCGCGCTGCACCCGCCGACGAGCGCGAGGAGGGCCTCGACGGCACCGAAGCCGGCCGCGGCGAGCGGTCGCAGCCGCTTCGCGGCGAGGGAGCCGATGCCCATCGCGAAGACCATGACGGACAGCACGACGGACGCCTGGGTGACGGAGTCGCCCATCAAGTACGAGGCCAGTGCGACGAGTTCCAGCTCGTACACGAGTCCGCAGGCCGCGCAGACGAACACGCCCGCGAGGACCAGGAAGCGCCCGGTGCCGGGCCGTACGGGCAGTCGCGCCGGGCCGGCGGGGCCGCCCGGGGCGCTCCAGGGCGGCGGGCCACCTGGCGGGGCGGGCGCGTGCGGCTCGATCACGCTGCGACGTTACGTCACGTCTCGACTGCGGTTCGTCACCCACACGTGTGGTGCTGGTTTACCGGGGGCGGGCATCGGTACGCGATGGGTTTCGGCCCGTGCGGCTCTGCGGGGCGGGACCGACGGCCTTTCGCCGGGGGTCGGTTGAGGAGGACCGCCGCCGCACGCGCACGCCGACCCTCGTGCGGGTCGCCACCAACTGCCCGTCCTGCGGGTAGGCGTGCCACGTCCGCCAGTGCATCTGGCCCTCGTGGTGCTGGGCGAGCAGGGCCGTGAAGGCGTACGGACTGCCGGGGAAGACGCCGACGAGGCCGTGCGGATGGTCGGAGACGAGGGCCAGCAGCTCCTGGGCGCGGCCCGCGAAGGAGCCGGGCGAGAGGACCTCGACGCGGGCCGCGAACTCGTACTCCCAGTCGTCCACCCGCTTGGCGACGCCGAGCGGAAGCGGGGTGCTGCTGCCCGCGATGCACGCCACCGTCTCCGAGCAGATGCCCCGCTCCTCCTCCAGGAGGACCTGGTGGGACGCACCGAGAAGCCGCAACTGCAGTTTGGTGCCTGCCAGTTCGAGGTCGAGCGTGGCCAGTGCGGGAAGCGGCTCGCGTCCCAGGGCCCACGCGAGATCGGCCGCGCGGGTGTCGGTGTAGGAGGTGTTCAGGGTCGTGAGCATGGATCGGCTCCGCAAGCACACAAAGAGAGTGAGAGGGGTCCGCTGCGCCCCGGTGGCACCGGGGGATGTCGGCCCGGGTCAGCCCGGTCGGCCGGTTCGGGAAGGGTGTCCGCGGGGCTGCCTCGGTGACTTAGAGGGAATCATGAACGGTGGTACCGCAATAGCGTTTTTACCCAAGTTCAGAGGGTTTCCATCCCTCAGAGGGCTCCACAGCTCAACTGTTCAACTACGGCGTGCGCCGCTGCCGGGGAGGCGTGCGCCGGTGCGCCGTGCTTCGCACCCGCAGCCGGGGCGGAGGAGGCGGCGGCGTTACCGACGAAACTCGCAAATGACCATCTCTCCCGCACAGTTACGGAAGCGGACCCCGCGCGACGGAAGTTGTCCTACAGACAGGGGACGCCACCGCCGGCCACGCGAAGTGGTCCGACGGATATTCGACGCATCGCCTGTCAGGGCTCCGGGCGCCGAGTACGACAACGCGGGCCGACCCCGGGCCCGAACCACACGACGGCGCGGGGCCCGCCCAAGTGCGGACCCCGCGTTCGGCAGGGGCAGCCGCCCCGCGTGAGGACGCCGGTGTCGGTCAGCTGCCCCCGCCGCCGCAGCCACCGCCGCCCCCGCAGGACGACCCGCCGCCGCAGGACGAGCTGCCGCCGCAGGAGTGCCCCCCGTGGTGTCCGCCGCCGCTGTCGGACGAGCCGGAGTCTCCCCCGCCCGCCCACCAGCTGTTGTGGCTGCTGCCGCTCGAACCGGAGGACGCCCACGCCCCGCGACGCGCCGTCCGCCGGGTACCGCCCCTACGGGCCTTGGAGACCAGCGCCCCGATCAGGACGACTCCGACCACCGCCAGGATGATGCCGACGATCATGGCGTCACCCTCCTTCCTTTTCCCCCGAAGCGGCCCCCCGTGGGCGCCTCGCTCTTGCGTGAGGCGGTGATGCCCTCCCCGCTCCCGGCCCAACACAGAGTTGAGGAACTCCAGAGCTTCGGCGGAGGATGGCCGGCATGACCTCCAGCGCGCGCCCCCTCCTGAACCGCCGGCTCGCCGAGTTCGGGACGACGATCTTCGCCGAGATGTCGGCCCTGGCCCTGAGCACCGGCGCCATCAACCTCGGGCAGGGCTTCCCCGACACCGACGGCCCCGAGGAGATCCGGGAGGCCGCCGTACGGGCCCTGCGGGACGGCCTCGGCAATCAGTACCCGCCCGGCCCCGGCGTGCCCGAGCTGCGCGCCGCGATCACCGCCCACCAGCAGCGCCGCTACGGACTGTCCTACGACCCCGACACGGAGGTCCTGGTCACCGCCGGTGCCACCGAGGCCATCGCCGCCGCCCTGCTGGCCCTGGTGGAGCCCGGCGACGAGGTGATCGCCTTCGAGCCGTACTACGACTCCTACGCCGCGTGCATCGCGATGGCGGGCGGCCGCCGGGTGCCGGTCACGCTGCACGCCGACGTCGAGGAGGGCCGTTTCCGCCTCGACCTCGACGAGCTGCGCGACGCCGTCACCGACCGGACCCGGCTGCTGCTGATCAACACCCCGCACAACCCGACCGGTACGGTCCTCACCCGCGAGGAGCTCGCCGCGATCGCCGAGCTGGCGGTGGAGCGGGACCTGCTGGTGGTGACGGACGAGGTGTACGAGCACTTGGTCTTCGACGACGCCGAGCACGTACCGCTGGCGACGTTCCCGGGGATGCGCGAGCGCACGATCACCATCTCCAGCAGCGGCAAGACATTCTCGTTCACCGGTTGGAAGGTCGGCTGGATCACGGGGGCCCCGGAGCTGGTCACGGCCGTGCGCTCGGCGAAGCAGTACCTGACGTACGTCTCGGCGGGCCCGTTCCAGTACGCGGTCGCCGAGGCCCTCTCGCTGCCCGAGTCGTACTTCACGGACTTCCGCGCCGACATGCTGGCCAAGCGGAACCTGCTGGCGGCGGGCCTGGAGGAGGCCGGATTCCGCGTCTTCCGCCCCTCGGGCACCTACTTCATCACGACCGACATCCGCCCCCTCGGCGAACCGGACGGCTTCGCCTTCTGCCGCTCCCTCCCGGAACGCGCCGGCGTCGTCGCCATCCCCAACGCGGTCTTCTACGACCACCGCGAGGAGGGCGCCCCGTTCGTACGGTTCGCGTTCTGCAAGCGGACGGGGGTGCTGGAGGAGGCGGCGAAGCGGCTCGAGGCCGCGCTCCGGTCGCGCTGAGCCCCGAGGCATGAAGGTCCGGGCGCCCGCCGGGCGTGCACTCGCGGCGGCGTTCCAGGCATCCGGCCGATTCGAGTTCCCTGAGTGCTCGTGAGAGCGGTCCGTGTCCTGCCCCTGCAAGCTGGTCACTCGCACGGGTGACGCCCGCCTCCCGGCGCGGGGAGGGTGGGGGGTGAATAGTTCTGTTCCCAGTTCCCTGAGGAGGTCAGTGGCCGACCCGCCCCTCGGGGACAAGGACCCGGCGCTGCCGCTGTGGGGGTGGCCGGGCACCCGAAAAAGCAGACGGCGCGTGCAGCGCGTACCCGTTCGTACGCGCCGACGCGCCGTGGAGGCCTCGGTGGGGGCCTACTCGTCGTCCTCGGGCTTCTCCGCCTCGTCGATCTCCTGCTCCAGGCCGAGCTGCTCGACGAGCCACTTGTCGAACTCGATCGCCGCGCGCACCCAGCTGACCGTCGAGGAGACGAAGTGCTCCAGGCTGACGCCCATGCCGATCAGCATCTGGGCCTCGCCGATCAGGCGGACCGTGCCGTCGTCGTGGGTGTGGCTGTAGACCTTCGGCCACAGGGTCCGGCGGTTCCAGTCGTCGATCGACTCCAGGATCTGCGGCTTGGCCTCGATCTCGTGGGGCCGGTCGTAGAACGTCCGCACGGAGAAGACCTGCTGGTCTCCCTCTCCCCGGAACATGAAGTAGGTGCGGAACTGCTCCCACGGCGCCGCGAGGTCACCCTCGTCGTCGACGACGTACTTGAGCTCCATCTGGTCGAGGAGCTGCTTCACGAGGTCCTGATCCGGGACGACGGGGCCGGCCGGGCCGCCGGGCTGCGGCTCGGGCTGGCCCCCGAAGTTCGGAATCGAGGACGGGTCGATGGTCACCGTGAATTTCCCTTCGTACGGATTCCGCCATCCTCCCCCATGCGGGGAGGGGGGTGGCAAGCCCCGACAGGGCCTGTCAGCCCAGGGCTGACACGATCCGGTCAACTGCAACCTCCGAGTACCCGGAACCGTCCTCCTGAGCAGCCGACGGAGGGGGCTGTGCACATGCAGGCTGCGGACAGAGGTCGTACCCGGTGGGGGATCGTCCTGCCGTTCCTGGCGCTGCCGGTGGTGGTGCTCGGCGTCCTGATCATCGGCCTGTTCCTGTGGGCCTGGTCGGACGACGGCACCGGCGACGACGGCCGGGCGGGGGCGGCGGCGGCGACGGTCCCCTGCACCGAGGCCCTGGCCTTCGGCGCCGCCGAGCGTCCCGCGCACGCCCGCGCGCACGACTGCACCGTGCAGCGGGGCATCGACACCTCGTACTCGGCGGTGCTGCGGATGCCCCGCGAGGACGTGCGCGCCTGGCTGCGCGAGACGTACCCGGACGCTCCGGAGCCCCGCACGGGCGGCGGTGTCTGCGGGGCGCTCTGCCTCGACGTGACCCACGAGGACGGCCTCCCCGGCACGGCGGAGGCGCACGTGGTGCAGGTGAGGGTGGAGTACGAGAACGCCGAGACGGCGCGGGTGCGCTTCTCGGCGTTCACGATGTGACCGGGGACGGTCCTGCCGTGTGACCGGGGACGGCCCTACAGCGTCTTGCCCGCGGCCGGGCCCACCAGGAGCCCGTCCTCGAAGCGGTCCACCCGGACCGTGTCGCCGTCCTTGATCTCCCCGGAGAGGATCTCCTTGGCGAGCCGGTCGCCGATCGCCGACTGCACGAGCCGCCGCAGCGGACGCGCGCCGTACGCCGGGTCCAGGCCCTCCTCCGCGAGCCAGGCCAGGGCCTCGGGGGTGATGTCGAGGCTGAGCCGCCGCTCGGCGAGGCGCTTGGCCAGGCGGTCCAGCTGGAGTTTGGCGATGCGCTCCAGCTCGGGCTTGGTCAGCGCGGAGAAGACGACCAGGTCGTCCAGGCGGTTGAGGAACTCCGGCTTGAAGGAGCTGCGCACCACCTCCAGCACCTGCTCCTTCTTCTCCGCCTCGCTGGTCAGCGGGTCGACCAGGAACTGGCTGCCGAGGTTCGACGTCAGCACCAGGATGGTGTTGCGGAAGTCGACCGTGCGGCCCTGGCCGTCCGTCAGGCGCCCGTCGTCGAGCACCTGGAGCAGGATGTCGAAGACCTCCGGGTGGGCCTTCTCCACCTCGTCCAGCAGGACGACGGAGTACGGGCGGCGGCGTACGGCCTCGGTGAGCTGGCCGCCCTCCTCGTAGCCGACGTAACCGGGCGGGGCGCCGACCAGCCGGGCCACGCTGTGCTTCTCGCTGTACTCCGACATGTCGATGCGGACCATCGCCCGCTCGTCGTCGAAGAGGAAGTCGGCGAGCGCCTTGGCCAGCTCGGTCTTGCCCACGCCCGTGGGGCCGAGGAAGAGGAAGGAGCCGGTGGGCCGGTCGGGGTCGGCGATGCCGGCGCGGCTGCGGCGTACGGCGTCGGACACCGCGCGCACGGCCTCGGTCTGGCCGATGAGCCTCTTGCCCAGCTCGTCCTCCATGCGCAGCAGCTTCTGCGTCTCGCCCTCCATCAGCCGCCCGGCCGGGATGCCGGTCCAGGAGGCGACGACGTCGGCGATGTCGTCGGCGCCGACCTCCTCCTTGACCATGGTGTCCTTGGCGACCTCCTCCTCGGCCTCGGAGGCGGCCTCCAACTCCTTCTCCAGAGCCGGGATCTCGCCGTAGAGGAGCTTGGAGGCGGTGTCGAAGTCGCCGTCGCGCTGGGCGCGTTCGGCCTGACCGCGCACCTCGTCGAGGCGTTCCTTCAGCTCACCGACGCGGTTGAGGGACTGCTTCTCCTTCTCCCAGCGGGCGGTGAGGCCGCGCAGCTCCTCCTCCTTGTCGGCGAGGTCGCGGCGCAGCTTCTCCAGGCGCTCGCGGGAGGCGGCGTCGGTCTCCTTGCCGATCGCCAGCTCCTCCATCTTCAGCCGGTCGACGGCGCGCTGGAGTTCGTCGATCTCGACGGGCGAGGAGTCGATCTCCATGCGGAGCCGGGAGGCGGCCTCGTCGACGAGGTCGATGGCCTTGTCGGGCAGGAAGCGGGAGGTGATGTACCGGTCGGAGAGCGACGCGGCGGCGACCAGCGCGCTGTCGGCGATCTGGACCTTGTGGTGGGCCTCGTAACGGCCCTTGAGCCCGCGCAGGATGGCGATCGAATCCTCGACGGTCGGCTCGGCGACCAGCACCTGCTGGAAGCGCCGCTCCAGGGCGGGGTCCTTCTCGATCCGCTCGCGGTACTCGTCGAGGGTCGTGGCACCGACCATGCGCAGCTCGCCGCGGGCCAGCATGGGCTTCAGCATGTTTCCGGCGTCCATGGCGGAGTCGCCGCCCGCACCGGCCCCGACGACGGTGTGCAGCTCGTCGATGAAGGTGATGATCTGCCCGTCGGAGTCCTTGATCTCGGCGAGGACGGTCTTCAGCCGCTCCTCGAACTCACCCCGGTACTTCGCGCCCGCGACCATCGCGCCCAGGTCGAGCGCGACGAGCCGCTTGTCCTTCAGCGACTCGGGCACGTCGCCCTTGACGATCCGCTGGGCGAGACCCTCGACGACGGCGGTCTTGCCGACGCCGGGCTCGCCGATGAGGACGGGGTTGTTCTTGGTCCGCCGGGACAGCACCTGTACGACCCGCCGGATCTCCTGGTCGCGGCCGATGACGGGGTCCAGCCTGCCCTCGCGCGCGGCGGCGGTGAAGTCGGTCCCGAACTTCTCCAGGGCCTTGTACTGGCCCTCGGGGTCGGCGGTGGTCACGCGGCGCTGTCCTCGTGTCTTCTGGAAGGCGGCCTGCAGCTTCTTGGCGTCGGCCCCCTGCCGGGACAGCACCTCGCCGGCCGCGCCGCCCTTCGCGGCCAGGGCGATGAGGAGGTGCTCGGTGGAGAGGTACTCGTCGCCCAGGTCCTTGGCGCGGGCCTGCGCGTCGGCGACGACGGCCAGCATCTCGCGGTTGGGCTGGGGCGGCGCGACGGTCGACCCGGTCACGCTCGGCAGCCCGGCGAGCACGCGCTCGGCTCCGGAGCGCACGGCGGCCTGGTCGGCGTCGACCGCGGCGAGCAGGTCGGTGATGTTCTCGTTGTCCTGTCCCTGGAGCAGCGCGAGCAGCAGGTGGGCAGGGGTGAGGTCGGGGTGTCCCTCGGTCACGGCCCGGTTGCTGGCAGCGTTGATCGCGTCCCGGCTCCGGTTGGTCAGCTCGGCGTCCACGTTCGCGTTCTCCTCCTTGCACTGACCCGAACGGCTTGCACAAAGTTGAGTCTAGTGCACTCAAGGACGGTTCGTGGAGGCTCGGGGGCTAAGTTCCGGGCATGGCGACCAAGTACTCCATGGACCCCGGCGCTCCGGACCCGTCATTTCTCGGCTTCTGGCGGGAGCGGCACCTGTGCACCCTGACGACTCCCCGCCCGGACGGCACTCCGCACCTGGTACCCGTCGGGGTCACATACGATCCCGAGGCCCGTCTGGCTCGGGTGATCACCAACCGGGGCAGCGCGAAGGTGCGGTACGTGCGGGCCGCCGGGGAGCAGGGGGCGGCCGTCGCCGTCTGCCAGCTGGAGGGGCGCCGCTGGGCGACGCTGGAGGGCCGGGCCTTCGTCCACGAGGAGCGGGAGCGGGTGGCCGAGGCGGAGCGGCGGTACGCGGAGCGCTACGGCAGGACCCCGTCGCCCAATCCCTCACGAGTGGTGATCGAGATCCATCTGACGCGGGCGATGGGGCGGGGTTGAGGGAAGTGAACATCCACACCGGTGATCGACCGGATCCAGCCACTGCGGGACTGTGCCGATACCCGAAATGCCCCCCGAAAACTGCAGCGGCGTCACCGTGTTCAGGTCACGGTGACGCCGCTGCGGGGGGAAGCACCTGAGCGATCTTTTACGACGGGGGAATCGCGTCAGGCACTGCGGGGGGTGGCAGAGATGGTCCTCGGGGCAGGGGAGTCGGCCTCCACCTGCTGGTGGTCCCGTTGATCCAGGTTCACAAAGATCATTCCGTACCGTACGGCGCACCGTACAGGCTGCGGCGCCCCCCGAGGCCGCCGCAGACACCGGTAAGCCCGTACGTCCTCGTCGTCGTCCCGCGTGACGACCACCGGTTCGCCGAAGACCGTCACCATCAGCGAGTCACCACTGTGGGGGATGGCGGTGACCAGGTCGATGAAGTGCCAGCCGGAGCGGTAGGCGGTGGCCATTTCACGGCGGAAGGAGCGGTCGTCGGGTGGAGTGGTCACGGTCAGCTCCCCGCCCCGTCGACTCCGGGGCTCGGCCACTGGGTGTTGTCAGTAGCTGCTGCGACGCTCACAGCTGCTGCCGGCCACTGCGTGTTCGCCCGGGCCTCGCGCCCCTCATCGGAGAAGCCACTCAGTGCACCGAGGGCTACAACAGCGGAGAAGGCGGCGACAAGCACCGAGCGAAGCATTTTGTTACGCATAGTCGGCTTCGTCCTCACTTGAAGGTCCCCTTTTCCCCCGTCGAGTACGACGATGGCTCATTCGGGCACGTCATGGCCACACAATCGATGCATCATGTTCCTGCATGTTCAGGACCCTGGGGGGTGGAGATTTGGGCTCTAATCGGACCAAGGGTGCGCATACCCACCCGATTACCGAGCTGTGCGAGGCAGGAAGTCGCCTCTATACCACAGCTCTTCGGGCTGGACGGGTCGCGCGCACCGAAGCGGAGTCCGCTCCCTGCCTCATCGAACTCGCGTTGCTCCACCCCGATCCCGACGATCAGGACTGGTTGCGCCCCGTGCCGCCGGCGCTGGCACTGGCGCAGCATCTGCATCCCCTCGAGCGGGAGATAACCGAGCGCAGGCGCCTGTCCGTGCAACTCGCGGACACCTTCGAGCCGTTCCTGGCCATGGGCCTGCAATCGACGACGACCAGCGACTCCATCACCGTGCTGGAGGGCGGCGAGCGCATCAACGCCGCGCTCAACCTGGCGACCACGCAGTGCCGGACGGAGCTGCTCACGGTGCAGCCCAGTGACCGCGTCTCCGAACGGAGCCTGCTGCGAAGCCTGGAGCGGGACAAGCCCCTCATCGACCGCGGGGTCAAGGTCCGGAGCCTGTACCAGCACACCGCCCGTTACAACCCGGAGAAGCTGGCGTACGTCGCCCGTCTGTCCGAAGGAAAAGTCGAGTACCGCACCATCGACGAACTGGTCGAGCGCTTGATCATCTGCGACGAGACCGTCGCGTTCATCCCTGCGCGCGAAGACCAGCAGGTCGCCCTGGAGCTGCGTCATCCCGGACTCGTCCGCTACCTGATCAAGGTTTTCGAGTACCTGTGGGACCGCGCGGTCCCGATGAGCACCGGCGCGCCCTATGAGGTGGCGTCCGACGGCATCACCGAAATCCAGCACTCCATAGCCAAGCTCCTGGTGGAGGGCCACGTGGACGAGGCCATCGCCCGCCGCCTCGGCATGAACGTCCGCACCTGCCGGGCCCACATCGCCAAGCTGGCGTCGGCCCTGGGCAGCGGCAGCCGGGCACAACTGGGTTACCTCATCGCGCGGTCCGGGATGCTGAAACAGGACGACGGAACGGGAGGAAGTCCCGGGTGACGTCGGTGCCACACGCGGAGCACGGCACGGAGGAACTGTGCCCCGGCGGGGCCGCGCTGTACGAATGGGCCCTGCACGAAGGGCACGTGAGCGCCGAAGCAGCCCAGCCGCGCCGTGCCTGCTGGACTTCGGGCACGCCATGGCCGCCCTCCTCGTCGAAGGGCACACCGACGCCGTCATCGCCGAGCGGCTGGGGCTGAACATCCGTACCGCGCGCGTGCACATCGCCAAGCTCGCCGCGACGCTGGGCAGTCAGAGCAGGGCGCAGCTCGGGTATCTCATCGGGCGGTCCGGGAGCCTTGGTCGGGGACGCTGAGGGACGGGGTGGCCGCCGAGGGGGGCGGGCCGTCGAGGCCCGCCTGGGCGATGCGGACGCCCAACTGCGTACGGCTCGCCGCCCCCAGTGTCTCCGACAGGCGCGCGATGTGCGCCCGGCACGTCCGCACGCTTATGCCCAGCCGTTCCGCGATGACGGCGTCCTGATGCCCCTCCGCCAGCAGCGCCGCGATCGACTGCTCGCGGTGGGAGATGCCCTCGATGCCCGTCTCGGGGAGTGGGGCCGTGAGGGGGATGGCCAGGCGCCA
The DNA here is from genome assembly GCF_021474405.1 of [Streptosporangium] indianense. Taxonomy (GTDB): domain Bacteria; phylum Actinomycetota; class Actinomycetes; order Streptomycetales; family Streptomycetaceae; genus Streptomyces; species Streptomyces indiaensis. Next base: position 19,522 of record NZ_JAKEIO010000090.1, on the reverse strand, counting down.
CAGCCGTTCGAAGACCGTGACGAGGTACTCGATCAGCGCCGGGTGCCGTAGCTCCAGGGCCATCGTGCGGTCGGTGTTGGCGGGGATGAACGCCACCGTCCGGTCGAAGAGGATCAGCCGGTCGATCACCTCGTCCAGCGTGCGCGCCTCCACCGCGTCGCCCATCAGCTCCAGATACGTCAGCAACCCCTGCCCGTGCCGGGCGACATGGGTGTACAGGTCCCGCATCCGCACCCCGCGGCCGCGCAGGGACATCGCCCGGTGCAGCCCCTCGGACAGTTCCGCCTCGCGGCGGATGCCGCCCGGCTGGACCGTGAGCACCTCGGCCGTGCATGCCTGGGTCGCCTCGTCCATCGCCGCCTGGATCCGGGCGAGTCCGTCCAGGACCCGGATGGCCGGGCCCTCCGCCGCCGACGCGGCCGACTCGGCCGGCCGCACCGGGCTGCCCAGTCCCGCGTACCACTCGACGGCCGCGACGGCCGAGCCCACCCGCCGCTGGCTCGCGCTGACCTCGTCGTGCATCGCGCGCAGCAGCCGGGTCATGACCTCCTGCGGGGAGGTCGGCACCAGCCAGTCCATGTCGTCGGGGTCGGGGTGCAGCAGGGCGAGTTCCAGCAGGCAGGGCACCGGCTCCGCGTCCCGGCGCGGCACCCGGCCGCGCCGTACGGCCCGGGAATACACGCGATCCCCGGCGTCGCACAGCCGGTCGGCACCGTGGGGATGCTCATCCGCCCCGTGCCCGGCCATCGCCCATCCCACCCCCGGTTCCGCCGTCTTCCGCAGCGCAACTATGCGCGGACCGGACGTGCTCCGCAACACGGCTCCCCGCGCGACGGCCCCCGGAAACCACCGGTACGCACCGGTGTCTCCGAACTCGGTCCGATCGAAGGCGGTCCTGGTCGCAGGCTGTTCGCAGGTCCGTTCCCGGGCCTGCTCGCCCGTCCCGCCGCGGCAGAGGCCGGGGGTGGTGAACCCGGCTCGGGTGGGGGCTACTTCAGGCCGATCGCCCGGCACGCCGCCTTGTACTCGGCCGTGCAGATGTCCGACAGCTTGTAGATGTCGTCCGCGACCACCGTGTCCTTGATGTTCTCCTTGGTGAGCGCGACCACGGGCACGAGCTGCGCCGGGATGCCCTTGTCGGTGGGGCTGTCGACCCTGTCGCGGGTGAGGGCGGCGAACTGGATGTCGCGGCCCTGCACCTTGGCGACCGCCATCTCCGCGGCGTTCTCCGCCTCCTGCGGGTACGACTTGTACACGCTCATGTACTGCTGACCGGCGATGATCCGCTGCACCGCGGGCAGCTCCGCGTCCTGGCCGGTGATCGGCGGCATCTCGGTCACACCCGCGGCCCGCAGCGCCTTGACGATGCCGCCGGCCATGCCGTCGTTGGCGGAGTACACCGCCGCGATGTTGTCCTTGCCGATCTTCTGGATCGCGCGTGCCATGTTGGCCTGGGCGTTCTCCGGCTTCCAGTCCTCGGTGTCGAAGGAGTCGGCGATCGTCACCTTGCCGTTCAGCTCGGACATCGCGCCCGCCTTGAACTGCTTGGCGTTGGGGTCCGTCGGCGAGCCGTTCATCATGACGATCTTGTCGGAGAGGCTCGCCTTCTCGCCGATGGCCTCCAGCAGGGTGCGGCCCTGGACCTCGCCGACCAGCTCGTTGTCGAAGGAGATGTACGCGTCGATCGGGCCCTCGGCCAGCCGGTCGTAGGCGATGACCGGGATGCCGGCCTCCTTGGCCTTCTTCACGCCGCTCGCGATGGCCTTGGCGTCGACCGCGTCCAGCAGGATCACGTCGACCCGGTCGTCGATCATCTGCTGCAGCTGGCTCGCCTGCTTGTCCGCGCTCGCCTCGGCGTTGGCGTACTCGACGCGGCCCTTGTCGTTGGTGAGCGACTCGACCTTGGTCTTGATGATCGGGTAGTCGAAGTTCTCGTACCGCGTGTTCGCCGTCTCGGGCAGCAGCAGCCCCACGGTGATGTCGTTGCCCTTGGCCGGGCTCGCGTCGTCACTGCTCCCCGTCGCGTTGAGCACGCCGCAGCCGGCGAGCGTGACGGACATCGTGGCCGCGGCCACGGATATGGAGATACGACGACGCATGGGGGAGCTCACTTCGCGTGTGATTCGGACGTGGGCACAGCTTTACGGCCCATGTGACTGAAAAGCCAACGCTGAGGCGCCCTCCAGGTCAAGCGGAACCACTTAACGAGATGACAACACCACGCTCCGCAGTGGTTGTGAAGACGGTGCGGAATGGCCTTCAAGTGCTCTGCACCGGTCAGTCATGGACAGGAGACCTGGCGAAATCGGGTCAAGGCACGCGAAAGAGGCCGGGAGTTGACTCCCGGCCTCTTTCACACACTGTCACGTTGGACACGTGGATCAGTCGGACTGCTGCTGCCGCTTCGGCCGCCACACCACCAGCGCGCTGGTCTGCTGCACTTCCTGGTACGGCACCAGGTCACGGCGGTACGACGCGTGCACCGCCGCCTCGCGCTGCCGCATGGCCGCAGCCGCGCCGTCGAGCGCGTCCTGCATCTCGGCGACCCGGGCCTGGAGCGCGGCGACCTGGTTCTCCAGTTCGATGATGCGCTTGATTCCGGCCAGGTTGATGCCCTCGTCCTGCGACAACTGCTGCACCGTGCGGAGCAGTTCGATGTCGCGGGCCGAGTAGCGGCGGCCCCGGCCGGGGGTGCGGTCGGGGGAGACCAGGCCCAGGCGGTCGTACTGGCGCAGCGTCTGCGGGTGCAGGCCGGACAGCTGTGCCGCGACCGAGATGACGTAGACCGGGGTTTCCTCGGTCAGTTCGTACGGATTGCGCCGACGACCGTCCATCTGCCTCATGCTCCCTTCGCGGCCTGGAACAGATCCGCCCGCGGATCCTCACCCGCGGTCGCCTCGCGGTACGCCTCGAGTGCGTCACGAGCCTTCCCCGACAGGTCCTTCGGAACACTCACCTCGACGGTGACCAGGAGGTCGCCGCGGGTGCCGTCCTTGCGGACCGCGCCCTTGCCCCGGGCGCGCATGGTGCGCCCGTTGGGTGTGCCCGGCGGCAGCTTCAGGGTGACGGGCGGGCCGCCCAGGGTGGGCACCCGCACCTCACCGCCGAGGGCCGCCTCGGCGAAGGTCACCGGGACGGTGACCGTGAGGTTGTCCTCCTTGCGGCCGAACACCGCGTGGGAGTCGACGTGCACGACCACGTAGAGGTCGCCCGCCGGCCCGCCGCGCTCGCCCGGTGCTCCCTTGCCGCGCAGCCGGATCCGCTGGCCGTCGTTGACGCCCGCGGGGATGCGCACCTGCATGGTCCGCGAGGACTTGGCCCGGCCGCTGCCCTTGCAGACCTCGCAGGCGTTCTCCGCGATCAGGCCGCGGCCCTTGCAGTCGGGGCAGGGGTCGGTCAGGGAGAACCCGCCGCCGCTGCCCCGGGCGACCTGCCCGGTGCCGACGCAGGTCGGGCACACGCGCGGCGTGCCGTTCTTGTCGCCGGTGCCCGAACAGGCTTTGCAGGGCGACTGCGAGGACATCCGCAGCGGGACGGTCGCGCCCTCGATCGCCTCGGTGAAGCTGAGCGTGACCTCGGACTCGATGTCCTGGCCGCGCCGGGGCTGCGTACGCGTCCCCGGACCGCCCGCGCCACCGCGGTTGAACAGGCCCCCGAAAACGTCACCGAGCCCGCCGCCGAAGCCGCCGGCTCCCTGGCCGCCCTGGGCACCGCCTCCGAAGAGGTCGCCCAGGTCGAAGTTGAAGGAGCCGCCCGCGCCGCCCGGCCCCGGGCGAAAGCCGCCGTTGCCGAAGAGGGCACGCGCGTCGTCGTACTCCTTGCGCTTCTTGGGATCGCCGAGGACGTCGTTGGCCTCGGAGATCTCCTTGAAGCGCTCCTCCGCCTTGACGTTTCCCTTGTTGGCGTCCGGGTGGTTCTCGCGGGCGAGCTTCCGGTACGCCTTCTTGATCTCGGCCTCGGTGGCGTCCTTGGGGACGCCGAGGACCTTGTAGTAGTCCTTCTCGATGAAGTCCTTGGTGCTCATCCTCGACGCCCCTCCTTCCCTTCGTCTATGACGTCAGCCCTCGTCCGGGCCACCGCTCTCCTTGTCGTCGGCGTCGGCGGACTCGTCCGCCTTGACCGTCTGCGCCCCCGGCTGGGGTTCGGCCACCGCCACGCGGGCGGGGCGGATGGTGCGCTCGCCGATCCGGTACCCGGGCTGCAGAATCGCCACGCACGTCGTCTCGGTGACGTCGGGTGCGTAGCTGTGCATCAGGGCTTCGTGGATCGTCGGGTCGAAGGGCTCGCCCTCCTTGCCGAACTGCTGCAGGCCCATCTTCGCCGCGGTGCTCTCCAGCGACTCGGCGACGGACTTGAAGCCGCCGACCAGTTCGCCGTGTTCACGTGCGCGGCCGATGTCGTCGAGCACGGGCAGGAGCTCGGTCAGGAGGTTCGCGATGGCGATCTCCTTGACCGCGATCCGGTCGCGCTCGACCCGGCGGCGGTAGTTCTGGAACTCGGCCTGGAGGCGCTGGAGGTCCGCCGTGCGCTCGGTGAGCGCGGAGCGGGCCTGGTCCAGCTGGGCCACCAGAGCCACGTCCTGGCCCGTGTCCCCGGCCGGGGCCGCCCCCTCCTCCGCGGAGGGGGAGGCGGCCTTCGGCTCGGCGTCGTCGGAGGTGGCGCCGGAAGGGACGTCGGGCTGCTGCTCGTCGAAGCCCGGGGTCTCCTCCGTCACGCGGCACCGTCCTTCCGGTCCTCGTCGACGATCTCGGCGTCGACGACGTCGTCGTCGGCGGACTTGGCACCACCGGCCGCGCCCGCGTCACCGGCGGGACCACCGGCGGCCTGGGCCGCGCCCGCGTCCGCGTACATGGCCTGGCCGAGCTTCTGCGAGACGGCCGCGACCTTCTCGGTGGCGGTGCGGATCTCGGCGGAGTCCTCGCCCTTGAGCTTCTCCTTCAGCTCGGCGACGGCTTCCTCGACCTCGGTCTTGATCTCGCCAGGGACCTTGTCCTCGTTGTCCTTGAGGAACTTCTCGGTCTGGTAGACGAGCTGCTCACCCTGGTTGCGGGACTCGGCGGCCTCGCGGCGCTTGTGGTCCTCCTCCGCGTACTGCTCGGCCTCCTGGCGCATGCGGTCGACCTCGTCCTTCGGCAGCGAGGAGCCGCCGGTGACGGTCATCTTCTGCTCCTTGCCCGTGCCCAGGTCCTTCGCGGTCACGTGCATGATGCCGTTGGCGTCGATGTCGAAGGACACCTCGATCTGCGGGACGCCGCGGGGCGCCGGCGGCAGACCGGTCAGCTCGAACATCCCGAGCTTCTTGTTGTACGCCGCGATCTCGCGCTCGCCCTGGTAGACCTGGATCTGCACGGACGGCTGGTTGTCCTCGGCCGTGGTGAAGATCTCGGACCGCTTGGTCGGGATCGTGGTGTTGCGCTCGATGAGCTTGGTCATGATGCCGCCCTTGGTCTCGATGCCGAGGGACAGCGGGGTGACGTCGAGGAGCAGGACGTCCTTGACCTCGCCCTTGAGGACACCGGCCTGCAGGGCGGCGCCGATGGCGACGACCTCGTCCGGGTTGACGCCCTTGTTGGCGTCCTTGCCGCCGGTCAGCTCCTTGACGAGCTCGGCGACGGCGGGCATACGGGTGGAGCCGCCGACCAGGACGACGTGGTCGATCTCGCTGATGGAGATGCCGGCGTCCTTGATGACGTTGTGGAACGGCGTCTTGCAGCGCTCCAGGAGGTCCGCGGTCAGCTGCTGGAACTGGGCGCGGGTGAGCTTCTCGTCGAGGTGCAGGGGACCCTCGGCGGAGGCGGTGATGTAGGGCAGGTTGATCGAGGTCTCGGTGGACGAGGACAGCTCGATCTTCGCCTTCTCGGCGGCCTCGCGCAGACGCTGCAGGGCCATCTTGTCCTTGCCCAGGTCCACGCCGTGGCCGGACTGGAACTGCTGGACCAGGTAGTCGACGATGCGCTGGTCCCAGTCGTCACCACCGAGGTGGTTGTCACCGTTGGTGGCCTTCACCTCGACGACACCGTCGCCGATCTCCAGCAGCGAGACGTCGAACGTACCGCCACCGAGGTCGAAGACCAGGATGGTCTGGTCGTCCTTGTCGAGGCCGTACGCCAGGGCGGCCGCGGTGGGCTCGTTGACGATGCGCAGCACGTTCAGACCGGCGATCTCGCCGGCCTCCTTCGTGGCCTGACGCTCGGAGTCGTTGAAGTACGCCGGAACGGTGATGACCGCGTCGGTCACCTTCTCGCCCAGGTAGGCCTCGGCGTCCCGCTTCAGCTTCTGGAGCACGAAGGCGCTGATCTGCTGCGGGTTGAAGGGCTTCCCGTCGAGCTCGATCTTCCAGTCGGTGCCCATGTGACGCTTCACGGAGCGGATGGTCCGGTCCACGTTCGTGACCGCCTGGCGCTTGGCCACCTCTCCGACGAGCACCTCACCGTTCTTGGCGAAGGCGACGACGGACGGCGTGGTCCTGGCGCCCTCGGCGTTGGTGATGACGGTGGGCTCGCCGCCCTCCAGAACGCTGACGACGGAGTTAGTCGTGCCCAGGTCGATGCCGACCGCACGTGCCATGGTTGATTCCTCCAGCTGACTTGAGTGGAACGGACTCAAGTGTGCACGACGACTCCCCACCGGTCAACAGACCTGAGCCGGGCAGGCTCAACTCTTATCCGCTCCTTACACGCAATGGCGCGCTGACCTGCGCGGATACGCTGCGTCGAGGGCCGTATACAGGAACACGGGAGAGTGCAAGCACGGCCACGAGGACCCCTCCCGCCACCCACCACAGAGCGCCGGCCCCGATCCGGCCGGCATGCGCGAGTACCCCGACGAGCATCCCCGGCAACGCCCCGGCCCCCAGCAGCAGACACGCCCCGGGCGCGGTCACCCCGAGCCGCCGCAGCCGGTGCGCGAGATGGTCGGGCCCGCCGCGCGCGAGCCCCCGCCCGGCCGACTTCCGCGTCACGAGCACAAGGCCGGCGTCGGCGGCCACCACGGCGGTCAGCCCGAACAGGACCCCCGCGCTCTCCACCACCCCGAACCCGGCCCGGGCGTACACGGCCGCCACGGCGATCACGAACCCGGCGGCCATGGACCCGCAGCCGCCCAGCGCCGCGCGCGCGGGATGCCAGTTGTGCAGGAGGAGGCCGGTCAGCGCGGCGGCCAGCACGCTCACCAGCCCCGCGAAGGCGTCCATCGCCTCGACGGCCGCACAGGCCGCCACCCCGAAGGCGGTGACGGCCCCGACCGTACCCGCCAGCCCGTCGGCGTGATCGAGCCCCCGGAACCCGGCCACCACCGCCACGACCCACCCGACGGCCAGCAGCCCGGTCCCGATCCCCGTCTCCCCGAACGGCACGACACACGCGGCCGCCACGCCCGTACCGGCGGCCAGCACCCTCCGCCGCAGCCGCCAGACGTCACCGGCGAGGCCGAGCAGGGCGACGGCACCCGCGGCGACGAGCACCCCGCGCGTCCCGTCGCCGGACGGCGCGAACCCCATCCACTCGCCGACCCCCACGACCAGCCCGGTGACGAGCACGACGGCGACACCCCCGGACAGCGGCACGTCCCGCATCCGGCGCCGCTCGACCAGCCGCAACCGCAGAGCGGGGGCCCGCAGGGCGGCCGCGAGCAGGACGGTGAGGAGAAGGGCGGTGGCGGCGGCGGTGATCCCGTAGAGCACGGATATAAGTTAGGCGGGACTATGACATTTCGGTACGAAGAACACGAGGGATGTACGGCGGGATGTGCGTCGGGTTCGTGACCGGATCCATCCGCTCCTGAGGCAACCCTCAGCGATTCAGATCACTGCCCACCCGGCTACAGTGCGGCGGAAGATAGGGGTAGTCTCAGACGGACTGCATAAGTTACCGCTTAGTAATTTCGGGTAGGCCTGAAGAACGACAGGTCACCCCGACGAAACCCCTCGCAGGCCCGAGGAGCCCCCATGCAACTCGCCGCGATCATCGTGTCGCTGGTACTGACCGTGATCGGCGTCGCGCTGCTCGCACGCGCGATCGGCCAGTTCGTCCGGTACTTCAAGCTGGGCCAGCCGGTCCCCGCCGGTACCCGGACCGACAACCCCTACCAGCGCAGCGTGACCCTGGTGAAGGAGTTCCTCGGCCATACGCGCATGAACCGGTGGGGCATCGTCGGTGTCGCCCACTGGTTCGTGGCGATCGGCTTCCTGACGCTGCCGCCGACCCTCGCCCAGGCCTTCGGCCAGCTGTTCAAGGCCGACTGGGTGCTGCCGGTCATCGGTGAGTTCCTGCCGTTCGAGCTGTACATCGAGTTCATCGGCGTGATGACGATCCTGGGCATCGCGGTGCTCATCGCGATCCGCCTGCTGAACCTGCCGAGCCGCCCGGGCCGCAAGTCCCGCTTCGCCGGTTCCAAGGCCGGCCAGGCGTACTTCGTCGAGTACGTCATCCTCACCATCGGCCTCGCGATCTACGTCCTGCGGGGTCTGGAGGGCGCGCTCCACCACGTCGACCACTACGAGGCGTCGTACTTCGCGTCGTACCCGCTGGTGCTCGCGTTCAAGGGACTGAGCGTCACGGCGCTGCAGAACCTCGTCTACTTCGTCGCGATGATCAAGATCGGCACGTCGTTCATCTGGATGATCGTGGTGTCGCTCAACACCAACATGGGTGTCGCCTGGCACCGCTTCCTCGCCTTCCCGAACATCTGGTTCAAGCGCGAGGCGAACGGCGGCACGGCACTGGGCGCGCTCCAGCCGATGACGTCGGGCGGCAAGCCGATCGACTTCACCGACCCGGGCGACGACGACGTCTTCGGTGTCTCCCAGGTCGAGCAGTACTCCTGGAAGGGCCTGCTGGACTTCTCCACGTGCACCGAGTGCGGCCGCTGCCAGTCGCAGTGCCCCGCCTGGAACACGGGCAAGCCCCTCTCCCCCAAGCTGCTGATCATGTCGCTGCGCGACCACGCGCACGCCAAGGCGCCGTACCTGCTGGCCGGCGGCGGCAAGACGATGGAGGGCGAGGAGAAGGCGTCCGAGGAGCAGCTCGCGTCGGTGCCCGCCGCGGCTCTCGCGGAGGCCGAGCGCCCGCTCGTCGGTACGGCCGAGGAGAACGGCGTCATCGACCCGGACGTCCTGTGGTCCTGCACCACCTGCGGCGCCTGTGTCGAGCAGTGCCCGGTGGACATCGAGCATGTCGACCACATCGTCGACATGCGCCGCTACCAGGTGATGATCGAGTCCGCGTTCCCGTCCGAGGCGGGCACGATGCTCAAGAACCTGGAGAAGAAGGGCAACCCCTGGGGCCTGGCGAAGAAGCAGCGCCTGGAGTGGCTCAAGGAGGTCGACTTCGAGGTCCCGGTCGTCGGCAAGGACATCGAGGACCTGTCCGAGGTCGAGTACCTCTACTGGGTGGGCTGCGCGGGCGCCCTGGAGGACCGCGCCAAGAAGACCACGAAGGCCTTCGCGGAACTGCTGCACATCGCGGGCGTCAAGTTCGCGATCATGGGCGGCGACGAGAAGTGCACCGGTGACTCCGCCCGGCGTCTCGGCAACGAGCCCCTGTTCCAGGAGCTCGGCATGGAGAACGTCATGGCGCTGAACATGGCGTTCGGCGAGGAGATGGACGACGAGGGCAAGGTGACGCCCGAGTCGGCGAAGCCGAAGTCCTCGAAGAAGATCGTCGCGACCTGCCCGCACTGCCTCAACACGCTCGGCAACGAGTACCCGCAGCTCGGCGGCGACTACGAGGTCATCCACCACACGCAGCTGCTCCAGCACCTCGTCGACGAGGGCAAGCTGATCCCGGTCACGCCGGTCGAGGGCATCATCACGTACCACGACCCGTGCTACCTGGGCCGCCACAACAAGATCTACACGCCGCCGCGCGAGATCATCGCCGCCGTCCCCGGTGTCCGCAACGAGGAGATGCACCGCCACAAGGAGCGCGGCTTCTGCTGCGGCGCCGGTGGTGCGCGGATGTGGATGGAGGAGCGGATCGGCAAGCGCATCAACAACGAGCGCGTCGACGAGGCCCTCTCCGTCAACCCCGACATCGTCTCGACGGCCTGCCCCTTCTGCCTCGTCATGCTGACCGACTCGGTCAACGGCAAGAAGAACGACGGCAAGGCGAAGGAGTCCATCCAGGTGGTGGACGTGGCCCAGCTGCTCCTGGACTCGGTGAAGACGCCGGTCCCGGCGGAGCACGAGACCGACGGGGCGAACGACGACGACGGCGAGCCGCCGGCCGGCACGTCGGACTCGGAGAACGCCCCGGAGCCGGAGCCGGTGAAGTAACCGGCCCCCGCTGTTCGTTCCGACGCCCCCGCCCGAGCCATCGGGCGGGGGCGTCGGCGTTCGGGCGCCCGCAGGCTCGCGCATCGGGGCGGGCGGCGACGAGGTAACGACGGCTTTCCTCGCCTGCACCCCATAAGGGAATTCACCGGACATCCAGGGAATGCGCCTCAGAGGCACCTACGAATAGAACTGGCGTCCATCCGCCCCAGCGGATCCGACGCCCTTGCACCCCAAACCCCGCGCCTGCCACCCTTACGCTTCATCTCAAGCTCTCCACCAGGGAGACCCAGTGATCGACCAGGCAGAGACCCCTCTCAAGCGTTCGGCTCTTCTCGCCCTCAAGCTGTTCGGCGGAGCCTGCTGGGTGGCCGCCTATCGCGAAGCGATCAAAGAAACCGAAGAGCAGGGCAAGGAACTGCTCCCGGAGGCCGCTGTGGCCTTCAACTTGGCCTGGGAAGCGATTTACTCGGCCGGTGGAATCTACACCTGGAAGAAGCTCTCACTGGAGGACAAGGCCCAGACCCTCGTCAACATCTCCTGGCTGGTGCACGACGTGAAATGGCTCAGGTCGATGCGCCGGCGGGGGACATCGGTGAGGCCGGCCTTCATCGTCCTGGCCGTGGCGTACCAACTGGCGTTTCTGGCGAAGCTCCCACCCGGTGAGGCAGCCCGGATCTCGGCGCTCTGGCAGAATCTTGGCTTCTCCGGATATTGCGCGCTCGTCCCCCCTGAGAAGTCCGACGAACACACCCGCAATTTCACGCTGCTCCGGGCCATCGGGACCGCTGTCCCGACCATGACGTCCGGCGTTCTGCGAGGAATCCAACCGAAATACCTCGCACCCGGGCTGGGGTGTGTGCTTTTCGACCTGATCCGCTTGGCCAGGCAAGAGGGAGGGCGAACGAGTTGGCACTCTCGATCATAATACCCACCCTCAATGAGGAGAAATACCTGGGTGCACTCCTGAAATCGCTGCTGGCCCAACGCCTGGAGATCGCTTACGAGGTCATCATCGTCGACACCAGCCCGAATGAATTGACTACACAGACGGCGAACGAATTCGCCGATGCCATGCCCTTGAAAGTCACCACATCTCCCGTCGCGGACACCGGCACCCAGCGCAACATTGGAGCCCGGTTAGCTCGGTATGAGTATCTGCTCTTCCTGGATGCCGACGTCGTACTGGGCGATGGCGTCCTGCACCGCTGCCTCAGGCGATTGCACCCGGACGAGCTTCATATCGTCTCGGTGCGCCACCGGGCAGATCACTCCACGATAGGAGTGCGGGCCACCCTGGTTTTCATCTACTTCCTCATACTGCTCGCCCGCCTGGCGGGCTTGCCCGTGACCAACGGCGACTTCCTGCTGACCAACAGGCGAACCTTCCAGGCGACAGGCGGTTTCAAGGAAGGATTCCTTCTCGGCGAGGACACCGACTTCGGAGTGCGCGCCTGCAGACTCGGTGCACGGCACTCGATCGAGTGGCGCGGGTTCGTCCTCGCCAGTTCTCGCCGTTTGTCCGTCACACCCGCCTGGAAGCTCGCACTCACCTGGGCCACCGCCTACACACGCGTGATACGAGGGAAGGGCCCGACCGGATCGCGCCCCGACGACGAGCGGTATCCCTACGGCAGGTGGTGCGGACCGTAGGTCCACGGGCCCTCATGCGAGACGGTTCCTCTTGCGCATGTAGTGGCTCTCCAGCGGGGCGATGACCATCAGTTGCACGAGCACCAGGAGCAGCATGATGACGCTCCACCTGACCTGCCCGTAGTGCGAAGCCGGCACGAAGAGCAGGATCCACAGCACAAAGGCCGTCTGGGCACTGCCACGCACCACCCATATGAAGCGGGTCCTCCGACTGCGGACCGCTCCGATCACCAGCGGAAACACGGCATCAGTCACGAGAATCCCGAGAATCAGAAGCAGCTGATTCACCGACGGGCTGCCGATCGTGGCCCCGAGGAAGTAGAACTGGGCCAGCGCGACCGTCAGTACGACGTGGGTTACCTTTCTTCTGAAAGGTTTCGCCTCCGGAATGAGCAAATAGATTCGCACGTTATTGATGTAATAGAGCCCCATCCAAATCAGCATTGCGAGCAACTGACAGATCAGGACGATCTGCTGGGACGTCACGTTGATGTCCGGACTTCCCGCGTGGAACGTCACATCCAGCGGCGATCGATCGAGGGTCTGAATACTCGTCTCGAAGGCCCGCTGCACACAGATGGCGTAGAAGGCGCCGATGGCGATCTTGTACGGCTCGCGAAAGGCGGCGGAGTCCAGCCCTTCCTTTGGCGCTCGAGCCTCCGGGATCGGACCCTCAGGCGCCTCACGGGCCTCCTCGAGTAACAACCGCGTTGAGCGCCGCGGGGTCCTCAGCACGTAAAGCGAGAAGGGCACGAGAAGCAAGATCGATAAACGCTTCAGCGCTTGTAGGCCGATTGACATGGCGGAAGCATACTGGGTAGCGTTCCTTTGCGTGATGCTAACGAGAGAATGAGAGCAATGATTTGATCTACGACTCTCACTGGAGCGACATTCGCAGCGAGATCCGCTTGGCCTTGGCGAGACATCTCGAAGAGATGGGCCTTCCCGAAGACATCGTTTCCAGGCTGTCGCACAGAGGACGCTTGAACAGAGCCTCACTCTTCTTAATCCTTGCTGATCCTGGTGACACGAAAGAAAGCAGAGAGTCTGTTGTGACTCTGGCCGTGGGCATCGAAATGATCCACAAGGCCAGTGTGATACGTGACGATGTGGAAGACCGGGACGTCCTGCGCCGAGGGCTTCCCACGGAACTCTCCCTCATGGGGCCGGCCGGGGCGCTTGCCCTTTCCGACGTTCTGCTCGCCGACGGGCTGGCCACCACTTTCCGCGTGCAGCCGACGGCAATGCACCGGATCCTGAACACCTTGGTGAGCATGTCGTCAGGGCAGTTTCACGACGTACACAGAGGTATCACCATCTCGGATCCCTTCGACGTCGCGGAGCGAAAAACCGGCAGTCTCCTGGCCCTGGTCTTCTGGATGGGCGCCCTGTGCTCCAGCCGCTCTCGTGAGGACCGCCGTCTGCTGCACACCATCGGACTTCATCTGGGAACCGCGTTTCAGCTCGTCAATGACATCAACAATGTGACGCGAGACGAAGGGCGCGGGAAGGACATGAGGTCCGATCTGGCGGAACGCAGGAACTCTTCCATCGCCCTGCTGATGAGCCAGCAGGGCGGCGCGGGGACCGACGAGGCACCGACAGAGGTGGCCATATCCGCGGCTGTCGACCAGGCTCGTGCGGAGGTCGCTCGACGGCTGGACGAGGCGAGGACCCTCGCCTCACAACTGGATGAGCCGCTGCCGGTCCGGCTCGATCTGCTGATCAACGACGAGGCGACCGCGCGCGACTTCGTCAATGATCAGCAGGCTCTGATCTGACGGGCCTTCCCTGGGGGCCGGCCCCTGACACAGTGGTCACCGGCCCGCCGGGGTGTCATCGGCCCACTCGTACGACCTGGGAAGTCGCCGCGCGGAACGCGTCCGTTCGGGGCAAGTGCGCGCGGTAGTGGCCCCGTTTCGGCGGGGAATGTCCGTCAGAAGGCGTGGCCCTGGGAGGTGCCCGTCTGCCAGGGGGTGTGGGTCAGTGTGGCCGTCCTGCCGGATGCCGATCGGAGTCGACCCGGATTCGCCGTACACCACGAACGGGTTGGGCGTTGTCGTGCCGGTAGACGGCCTGCACCGGCACCGCGTCATTCACGGTGACCGTGCCGGAGAAGTGGCCCTGCGCGTCGGTACGGATGGTGTTCTCCGTCCAGTTGTCGACGTCGAGGTCCACCCGGTGGTCCACCAGGGGCTTCAGCTCGCGCGTCGCCGGCCAGCGTCCCTTGAGGATGCCGTCGATGCACCTGCCGGTGATCGGTGTCGATCTCGGTGCGGTCGAGCCGTACGTCCTCGAAGACCGCCGCGACGTAATTGGCCAGCGTGCCCGCGGAGTTGTCGACGTCACGGTCTCCGTCGGCGTCGGCGGCCTCGATGCGGACGGTGTAACTGCCCGGCTCGGCGAGGTCGAGAGGCTTCTTGGTGCGCCACACGCCGTTGTCCGCCGTACCGGAGACCAGGTCGAACGCGTCGGTCTCCACGATGGCCACCTCCTGCCGTATGGCCGCGGAGACGAGGTGGGCCCGGATGTCCGTGATGGCGCTGTCGGAGCTGATGCCGATCTACAGAGTCCCGAGGTCGCCCGTGGCGCGGTGCGCGTACCGGACGTCGGGAGCCTGCGCCTCCGCGGCGTTCGCCGCCGGAGTGCCGGTCCGGTCACCAGGAGTGCGACGACACCGATGGCGGCCGAGGCCGCCTGAGTTCCCCCACAGGATGCGTCGCATCCGTGTCCACGGCTTAACGCCGCCTCGGCCGGGACGGGTTGGCGACGGGCGCGCGAGTTTCGTCGGGGGCGGTGTGACGGTCCGGCCGTGTCGTTGGCAGGATCCTTCCATGCAGTTCGACGACCCCCGCAGCCTCCACGACGTCTGCACCCGGCGGCTCGGCGAGAAGGCCGGCCGGCAGTTCGCCGCCATGGCGCGTCGCGGATTCCGGCTGGTCCCCGCTACGGACGGCGCCGGGGCGACAGGGCGGTGTCGGCTCGGCGGTGCCGCGCTCCTCGAACCGGGCACTCCCTGGCCCGAACTGAGCGGTGTCCCGCTGTCCCTGCACGCCGTTCTGGACACGGACGCCCTCGCCCCCTGGCTGGGACCCGAACTGCCCGTGCGGCCCGGCCTGCTGAACTTCTTCTACCTGGATCCGGACCTGCCGTACGAGGAGTACCGCAAGCTGGACGTGTATCAGCCCCCGATGTGGCGCGTCCTTCCCGCCGACCCGGAGCGGGCCGTCCCGGTGACAGCACCCGCGCCCGCCCGGAGTTACCCGGCGACGCCTGTCCGCGCGGTCGAGGTCGCCATGCTCCCCGACAGCTGGGACGTCGAGGACGGCGACCTGGACTACGACAGGGACGAGCACTGGGGAGCGGCGTCGCTGTTCCTCACCGAGTGGGCGGATCTCGACGGCAACACCGCCGGCAGCCACTGCGCCTTCGGCTGGCCCGACACCTCGCACACCGTGCCGGTGTCGTCCCGGGACGTCGACGGCCCGGCCGTCCACCTGCTCCAGCTGGCCGAGGACCCCGCACTCGGGTGGGGCTGGGGCGACGCCGGAACGCTGTACTTCACGATCCCCAGGGCGGCCCTCGCGGCTGGCGACTTCAGCGAAGCGGTGGCCCAGGTCCACTGCGGTTGATACGGCGGCGTTGATGCCAGCAGCTGCCGCCGGGTCCCCTCCCACCTGGGCTGACCGCAGCTAACCCGTGGCAGTGCGGACCCGTGGTACGGGGGCGCATACCGGGGCGCACCAAGGGGCGCGCGATATTCGCGAGTGCAGCGCCGAGCGCGCCGCACACACCCTGACCTCGCCACGAAGTGCGAAGGCTCACCTCGCCGGCGTTCGGGCTGCTCCAGCTCGTCATCACCCCGGTGATGCCGGCCTGGATCGTCGTCATGACGCTCCTGACGCCGGGCGGGCGGTACCACGACCCGGGCATCGCGCTGGTGTACCTGGCCGTGTACCTGGTGGTGCGCTTCGGCCAGTCCGGGCTCTACGTGCTGATGCGCCCGGACATGACCGCCCGCCAGCGCTGGCACTCCTGGCTCGTCGGCACCCCGGCGGCCGTGTTCATGAACATCGTGCTGCTGTGCCCGACCCGCTACTGGGCCCTGTTCAAGCTGCGGGACAACGCGTGGCAG
Organism: [Streptosporangium] indianense; assembly: GCF_021474405.1. Lineage (GTDB taxonomy): Bacteria > Actinomycetota > Actinomycetes > Streptomycetales > Streptomycetaceae > Streptomyces > Streptomyces indiaensis. The sequence goes on along the minus strand of NZ_JAKEIO010000090.1, from coordinate 3,464 downwards.
TCGCGGGGTCTGACGGCGAAGTCGGTGCTGCCCCGGGCCGGCTCGGCGGAGACGGGCGGGACAGCAGGTCTCGCCTTGCAGCAGCGCTGGTTTAGTTTTGAAGGTTCCATCGGTGCTGCGCCTGGGATCAGATGGTTATCAAGGCGTAACATCCGCACAATTATCGGGCATAGGGGCCGGAATCATGGCTTCCGTCACAGCCGTTCCGATCTCGGTCTGCTTCTGTTGATCTCGACCACACACGCACGCGCGTCTCTCCCGCCTTGCCAGGGCGGGCAGTTGCGCGTGCGCGCACCACCCTTGAGAAACACACGGGGACAGATGTTCACCAGAACGACCGACCGGACCCTCTTCACGCGCGGCACCGCCATGTTCGTGTCCGCCCTCACCGCGGGCGCGATCTTCACCGCGAGCACCGGGGCACACGCGGCCGAGGCCACCCCTCGCACCACCGCTCCGGTCTCCGCAGGTATCACCGCTCCGGCCGCCGCCGCCGACGACTCCGCTGACGACGCCCAGTGGGAAGCCCTGCTCAACTCGATGCTGTCCGTACCCGAGGACGTGCTCGCACAGGGCGACGAGGCGACCGCCGCCTACCTCAAGCAACAGCAGCAGATCCGGAAGCCGGGGCAGCCGCTGGTCGGCTTCGGCTGGCCCAGCTTCGGCTGCCTGGGCGCCGTCGCGGTCGCCATCGGTACCAACCTCCTGCCCGCCGCGAAGATGGTGAAGATCGTGAAGGTGGCGAAGCGCGTCGGGGTCAAGCGGATCGTGAGCGCGATCAAGGCCATCCGCAAGGGCAAGGGACACACACTCGCCAACGACCTCCAGTGGGTCGGCGCCCAGCTCCTGGGACTCGAAGGCGTCAAGGCAGCCTGCCACTAGCAGCGATCGGAGGCATCTACATGCTGGCAGCGAACATCGTTCTCGCCTGCGAGACCCTGCTGGTCGTCGCGGGCATCATCTGGATGCTCGCCGTCGTCCGCACCGGGGCGAGGGTCGCCGGGGCCGATCGTCCACGCCTCGGCCTCATCCAGCCAACCGGAGAGCTGATCACCGCCGCGGCACTCAGCCTGGGCGCGGGGTGGGCCGTCACCCGCCACGCCGTGCCCAACCTGCTGGCGCTCGCCGTTCTCGGCGTCGCGCTGCCGGCCATGGCCGGCATGGCGCTGGCGCTGCTCATCCGCCAGGAGGAGTCGCCGCTGCGCAGCGCCCGCGGCTTGCCGGTCCTGCTCGTGCCCGTCGTCGGAGGCGCGACCGCCGGCCTGGCACCTCACCTGTTCTGAGTCACGGAACAGCCGTTTCCGAGCGCGGAACAGCTGTTTCCGAGCACGGAGCAGCCGTGTCCGGTGGGGCATCGTCCCGCCGGGCACGGCGAGTTGCAGGCCGGGGCCAACCGCACATCCCGCCGGTACCGTTCGGCGACGGAACCCGGCCCTCCCGGACCGTCCCCGGCACCCCCGGAAATTAACCGAACTCACGTACAACCCTTACGTCCCGCCAGCGGTCTCTTGATCGCCGACCAGCCGTGAACGCCCGGGCAACGCCCGGCGAACACGGCCGGTACGGCCCTCCATCGACTGTGGATGTCCGCCAGGCATCCCCCGCATGCAGCAGGAGACCCCGCATGCAGCAGCACGAGCGCCCCGCCGGGCGCCGTCCCGCGTCCGCCCACCCGTCCCGGCGCTCCCGTGTGCGGCTCGCCCTGGCGACCGCCGCCGCGACCGCGCTGACCGGCACGCTGCTCTCGGCCGCGGCCGGCCCGGCGACGGCCGCCGACGGCACGCACGCCCCGCGGGCCGACTTCAACGGCGACGGCATCGGCGACGTGGCGTTCTCCGCCTCCGGCGCGTACGTGAGCGGCAAGAAGGACGCCGGGCAGCTCGTCGTCCTCTACGGCACCAAGACCGGCGTGTCCGCCGCGAAGCGGTCCGCGATCAGCCAGAACACCACCGGCACCCCCGGCACCGCCGAGACCGGCGACGTCTTCGGCGCCGACAGCGCCTACGCCGACTTCAACGGCGACGGCTACGACGACCTCGCCGTCTCCGCCCCGATGGAGGACGTCGGCAGCGACAAGGACGGCGGCACCGTCGCGGTCCTGTGGGGCTCGGCCGGCGGCATCACCGGCAAGGGCGTCACGATCGCCGACGCGGCCCCGACCCAGCACGACCGCTGGGGCCGGAACCTCGCCGCCGGCGACTTCGACGGCGACGGCAAGGCCGACCTGGCCGTCGGCAACACCTCCAACGTCGTCTACGTGCTCAAGGGCGGCATCAGCGCCTCCGGTACGGCGCTCAAGGGGCGGTACGGCGTCAAGGCCCCCGTCCAGGCGTCGGGCGACGGCTCCGGGCCGCTCAACATCACCGCGGGCGACGTCAACGGCGACCACCGCACGGACCTGGTCGTCGACGGCTTCGAAACCGCCACCGGCCAGTACTGGAACACCAATTACCTGCTGCTCGGAACGAGTTCCGGCCTGTCCGCCGCCGGCGCCCAGCCGCTGAAGGCCGGTGTCATCACCGGCATCGGCGACATCAACGGTGACGGCTTCGGCGACATCGTCACCGGCATGCACTGGAACAAGACCGATGACGGGGTGACCTTCCCCGGGGCCTCCGACGGCGGCAAGGTGTGGATCACCTACGGCGCAGCGGACGGCATCGGCTCCACCACCGGCATCACCCAGGACACCGGCAACGTCCCCGGCAGCGCGGAGAGGAACGACTACTTCGGCTACGAGCTGGACCTGGGCGACGTCAACGGCGACGAGTATCAGGACCTCGTGGTCGGCGTGGCGGGCGAGGACATCGGGTCCGTCACCGACGCCGGGCAGCTCGTCGTGCTGTACGGCTCGGCCGCGGGCATCAACACCTCCACCGGCACCCAGTCCTTCGCGCAGAGCACCGCGGGCGTCCCCGGCTCGGACGAGAAGGGCGACTTCCTCGGCACCGACGTGAAGCTGGAAGACGTCACCGGCGACGGCCGCGCCGACGTGGTGGCCGGCTCGTACGAGAACGACGGCAACGGCGCGGTCCTGTACCTGCCGTCCAACGGCACGAAGATCACGGCCACGGGTTCGCGCACCGTCGCCCCCGGCGACTCGGGCGTCTCGACGACGGGCTACCCGAACTTCGGCGCGAACTTCGGCGACTGAGCCGCCCGCGGTGGCTCAGCCGACCCATGCGGGCTGAGCCGCCCGCGATGGCCGAGTCAACCGGTGCGGGCTGAGCCCACCCACGCCGACCCGTACGAGCTGCCCCTCCATGCCGAGCGAGCCCACTCGTGCCGGCTGAGCCGACTCGTGCCGGCTGAGCCGACTCGTGCGGGTTGAGCTGACTCATGCAGGTTGAGCCGACTCGTGCCGGCTGAGCCAGCTGAGCCGGCCGTACGGGCTGAGCCACCACACCGGCCGACCCGTCCCGCACAGGCCACACCACCCGGCACCCACCGCACCACCCCCGCCC
>NZ_JAKEIO010000089.1 GCF_021474405.1 [Streptosporangium] indianense | reverse complement strand
GGCCTGGGCCGCGGGGGCCAGGGGCGGTGCCGGGGCGGGCATCGGCTGGGGCGCGGGCTGCGGCACCTGCTGGGGGACCTGCGGCTGCGGCATCTGTGCCGCGACCGGCATCGGCATCCCGCCGCCCGGTGTCCCGGCCCGCGGCGGCCTGACGGCGGCGCAGGTACGGGGTACGAACGGGCTGACTCCGGCGCCGGCCACGGGGTGGCCTGCGGCGCAGAGCTGGCCGAACGCGGCGGGGATGGGCCAGGCCGGGTAGTACGGCGGGTGCGGGCAGGGGGTGGCCGGTCGCGCCGTTCCCGGCACCCCCGAGCAGCGAACACGCGCGGCGGATCGAGGTGCACGATGCGCGGCATCAGGCCGGTGCCGGCTCCCACGGCTGACGGTTGTCGGTGATCCGCACGTGCGGGCGCACCCCGGGGCGGGGGCCCCGCCCCGGGGGCTGTCGCCGTCGTGCGGGAATCAGCCGGTGGGGAGCCCCAGCCCGTAGTACGTCACGTGATAGCCGTCCACGTACCCGGCCTCGCCGCCGAGGATCAGATCGGTCGGCTCGCTCACCCCCGCCGCCCTGGCCGTCGCCACGAGCATCTCGGCGAGAGCGCGGCCCTCGGGTTCACCGGGGCCACCCGCGTCGACCCGCCAGACCGGATCGTCGACGCTCCAGACCGAGGCCGTGCGCGGGTGCTCGGCGACGGTGCCCCAGCCGAGCGCGGCCGCGTCGACGTCGTCCGGTGCGAAGCAGCCGATCGACAGCCGCTCCCGGCAGGTCACGTCGAAGAGGAGCGGCGCACTGCCGCGGGCCCGCCCGTAGAACGGCATCCCGAAACCGACGCCGAGGGCGACGGCCTCGGCGGGCAGGGCTTCGAGGAAGTCGCCCAGCGACCGGGTGACGGTCTCCCAGCTGCGGGCGGTCCAGCCGCCGGGGAAGCCGAGGCCGGCGTTGGCCGGGTCGCGGTTGCTGCCGAAGAAGCCGCTGATGGCGTTCTCTTCACCGTGCCCCTGCCGCCAGAACCAGTTCTCCGCCGGGCCGGTGGGCTGCAGGACCAGTTCCGGTCCCGCCTTCCCGGCGCGCAGCTCCAGGGTGTCCGTACCGCCGCGCCAGCGCAGGAAGGGAGCGCCCCAGAGCGGCCCGCTGTCGTAGAAGGGGCCCATCTCCCCGTGCGAACCCATGAGGGACGGCCGCCCCAGGACCTCGGTCAGTTCCTCTGCGACGGCACGGAAGGCGGCGGCCTGTGCCGCGGCGTCGGGTGCGGCGGTCGCCACCGGCACGGCGAGTTCCACGTACGACTCACCGTTGACGTACGGCTCTTCGTACCGGCCGACCGGACGCAGGCGGGCGTCGCCCGCGGACCGGCCGGTGACCAGCACGGGATGGCCGGCGGTGCCGCCCCGGGCCCAGCCGAGCCCGTCCGCCATGGCCTGCACCCCCTCCGGCGACCAGCCGCCGGTGTCCACCGCGCGAAGTCGCCGGGCGAGGTCCGCGAGTGGTTGTTCGTCCGTGCTGCCCCGTTGTGCGTTCATGCGCTCATCGTGCCGCAGCCCTATCCCTCGATGTCGAGCGCGGTCCCGTAGAGCCGGTCCACCTTCAGCCTGATGACGACCCGCCGCTCGTCGACGAGTTGGCGGAGGAAGGCATCCTCGTCCTCCGGTCCGGCGCCCGCCGGGAGCATCGCGAGCAGTTCTCGGCCTACGGAGTCGCCGGGGACCGTCGTGGCGTCGGAGACCTCGGCGTCACCCTCGGCGACGGCGAACGACCAGACGTCCCCGCCCTGCACGTGCAGGGCCGCGTGCGGGTCGTGCCGCAGGTGCGTGACCTTGACGCGGTCGGCCGTCGTGGAGAACCGCACGATGCGGGAGTCGGGGTCCCAGCTGTACAGCATGGTGGTCAGATGCGGGTGGCCACTGCGCTTGACGGTGGCGAGCGTGCCGAACTGCTGCGCACTCAGCAGGTCGGAGAGGGCTGCGTCGGACAGAAGGCGAGGTGCCGGTCTCTGCGTCATGCCATCGCCAACACTGTTACGGAGCAGATCATTTCAGCGTGCCGGGGAGGAGTCCGCCCGATGCGGGAAGAGCCAGCCCGGCATGTCGATCTCGGCACGCACGGTCTTGCCCGGTGACGGCTTCCGCTGCACGACCTGCCACCGGTCGGCGAGCGCGGCGACGAGGACCAGCCCCCGACCGTGTTCGTCGAGCGGGTCCGACTGCTCCACCCCGCCCGGTCCGGGCACACTCGGCGGCCCGCTGTGCGCGTCGGTCACCTCGATTCGGACGCTGCCGCCGACGAGCGACAGCCGCACCTCGAAGTCCCTGCCCGGCACGCGCCCGTGCGTCACGGCATTGGCGGCCAGCTCGGCGACGACCAGGGCGACGGCCTCGGAGACGTCCGTGCCGTAGGGGATGCCCCATGCGCACAGCCGGCCGACGGCAAGGTGCCGGGCCAGGCGGGCGCCGCGGGGAGTGGCGCTCAACCGCTGCGCGAACACACGTTCAGTGACCGAACGTCGGGGAGAGGCGGGTGCTGTCATGCGGCCAATGTCCCGCCCCCACCCCCCTTGCGCGAGGTCGCAGCCGCGTACGCCGATGCAGCGTACGCGGTCACTGACTGGACGGTACTGGTGACGTTCCGTAACCATGACGTGCGGGAGGTGATCGACGGTGGTCGATGGCGTGGTGGGGGCGGGAACGGGCGGCGAGCCGGAGTCCTCGGACAGTTTGCGCACGTTCGGGGCGGTGGTCCAGGGCCTGCGCGAGCACGCGGGGTTGAGCCGGGAGGAGTTCGGCGAGCTGGTGCGGTTCTCCAAACACACGGTGGCTTCCGTGGAACTGGGGAGGCGGATGCCGGATCCGGTCTTCGTGGAGAGGGCGGAGGAGGTGTTCGGCAGGACGGGGGCGTTGCGGAAGGCAGCGGGGTGCCTGGAGAGGCAGCCTGGGTTGGCGGCTTGGTTTCGGCGGTGGGCCGGGCTGGAGCAGTCGGCGATCACGTTGTATACGTACGAGTGCCGTCTGATCCCCGGGTTGTTGCAGACCGAGGCCTACGCCCGGACCCTCTTCAGGCAGCAGCTCCCTCCCCTGGACGACGATCAGATCGAGGCCCAGTGGGCAGCCAGGGCGGAGCGGCAGCGCCTGCTGCGGGGACGACCCAACACGGCGTTCAGCTTCCTGCTGGAGGAGCACTTGCTCCGGCGACGCATGGGCGGGAGCGAAGTCACGAGGGAGCTCATCGATCATGTGCTGGACATCGCCACACTGCGAAACGTCGAGATCCAGATCATGCCGGTCGTGCAAGTGACGCATGCCGGGCTGGACGGTCCCATGCAGTTGTTGGAGACACCCGAGAACAGGTGGTTCGCCTACTGCGAAGGGCAGCGCGGCGGCCTCTTCATTTCCGACCCGAAAGAGCTCAGCGTTCTCCAGAGGCGCTATGCCAGGATGCGGTCACAGGCTCTCTGCCTTGCAGACTCCGTAAGCCTGTTGAAGCAGATGCGAGGAGAGCTATGAGCACGTCGGACATGATCTGGCGCAAGTCCAGCCACAGCAGTGGCGGCGATGGCGACTGCGTCGAGATAGCCAACTGCCCCGATGCCGTCCACATCCGGGACTCGAAGAACAAGCAGGGCCCCCAGCTCCGCCTCTCCCCCACCGCCTGGTCCGCCTTCCTCACGCACGCCGGCAAGTAACTGTCGGGGCCGCCCGCTTCTTGGCAGTGTCGTGCTTCCACGACCTGCCTCAAGGTCGCTTCGCCTTCGGGGGTTGGCGGGTGGGGGCCGGGTGCGCCCATGTGTGGACGCAGGTCCGGTTGATGGGGGCGTGCGGAGCGTCATTGGAGCGTTTGGGCCACTCCTCCCGGCCATCACCAGCCAGCCTGCTGTCGGGCTTGGCCCATCCGCTCCAAATGCCGGAGAAGCGGCCCCTCCAACACCAGGGAGGCGGCCCCTTCTCTCTATATCGGCGGGTCGGATCCAGGTACGGTCGGCGGCCGTCAGCCGCTTGGCCCGCCCGGCGTGCCCAACACATGGGAAGGCGCCGCTCCGGGCGGGCCGCACGCCGCCGAACCCGCCCGGCGCGCCGCTCGCCGCTGAACCCGCCCGGCGTGCCGCCACCCCGCCAGCGCGTCCCTCGGTGCCGAGTGGCTACGCCACCCACCCTTGGGCCCGACCCCCCTGGTCACCCGCTCTTCCCCGGCCGCCCGCTCGCTTCTCCCCCGTGCTGGAACGGGCTGGGTCAAGTGGCCCGAAGGGTCATCGCCGAAGGCGGCGCGAAGCGTCCTTGAGGCAGGTCGTGGAAGCACGACACTGCCAGGAAGCGGGCGGCCCCACCAGAACCTCTGAAGTACCTGTCTCATCAGATACTTGACGCCGTGCCACTTTGCCGAACTCACAGCTCACGGACAGAATGCATCCCTACTCTGCCGTGTCCATGACAGACACCTCGAAGAAACGCCCCGACACCCCCATCGGCCGACGTACCGTCCTCCTCGCCACCGGCGCCACCGCCGCCACACTGGCCGTCGGAGCCGCCGTCCTCTCCGCCGACCAGGGCTCCCGGGTGGCCGGTGCCACCGCCCCGGTCGCCGCCGCAGCCGTCTGCACCCTCACCAAGGAGCTGACCGAGGGCCCCTACTACCTCGACGGGCAGTACGTCCGCTCCGACATCCGCGAGGACAAGACGGGCATTCCCCTGAAGCTGACGCTGACGGTCGTCGACGACGACACGTGCGCCCCGCTGAAGAACGCCCTGGTGGAGGTCTGGCACGCCGACGCGCTCGGCGAGTACTCCGGCTTCGTGGGCAGCAACGGCCACCACGAACCGGACAACGGCACGTTCCTGCGCGGCGGCGTCCTCACCGACGTGCGGGGCGTCGCGGCGATCACGACGGTCTACCCCGGCTGGTACCGGGGCCGCTGCGTGCACATCCACATCAAGGTCCACACGGACGTGACCCTGACCCCCGACGGCTCCTTCACCGGCGGCCGGGAACTCCACACCGGCCAGCTCTTCTTCGCCGAGACGATCACGAGCCGGGTCGCTGCACTCTCGACGTACAAGGTCAACACCGTCCCGCGCACCACCCTGGCCCAGGACTCGATCTACGACGACGGGGGCGCGGCCTCGGGCCTCCTCACCCTCACCCCGCTCGGCAGCACGACGTCCGCCGGCTACGCGGGCACGCTGACCCTGGGCGTGGAACAGGGCTGACGCCGGGCGCACTCGGCGCGTACCGCGGGGGCCGCTCGGCCACCGGGCGGCCCCCTTCCCTCACCGTCGCCCGCCGAACTCCCAGTCGTGCACCTCGATGTCGGCGTACCGCTCGCGGGTCAGCACGGCCCGCGCCGCCTCCGCGTCCGGTGCCCTCAGCAGCGCCGCCGTACCCAGCCACACCGCGCCGTCGTCGGACCACAGCGGTCCGTACGCGATCAGTTCGTCACGGCAGGGCGGTACGTCGAGGTCGGCGGCGGGACCGTCGCCGAGGCCGAGTACAAGGAAGCGGTGCCCTCCCGTACGGCCGCCGGGGAAGTCCCACATGGTGCGGCCCAGGAGGTTGCGCCACCGGCGCAGCAGGACGTCCCGGTACACCCCGGCCTGGTGGTTGGGCTCGTCGAAGGCGAACGCGCGGGCGGCTGCGGGATCCGGCAGGTCGACGATGTGCACGCTGCCGGTGGGGGTCTCCCCGTCCGCGGCGAAGGTCGGGCCGCGGGCGATCAGCTCGGCCTCGTAGCGGTCCATGTAGGCCCAGTGGGCTTCCCCCAGTTCCTCGCGCAACGGGAGGGACCCGGGCCGGTCCCGGTGATAGCAGAAGAACTCCATGCCGGGAGGCTACTGTTGACGGTCCCCCTCCACCGATGTCACGCCCGCAGGAGATGCCGACCGTGCGCAGCGCCGCCGTAACGCCCGAGGGCGACCGAATACGCTGGGTCGAACTGCCGGGGCAGGAGCCGTCGCGCGTGTACGTGCACGGGCTGGGTGCCACGTCACCGGCCTACTTCACGGAGGTCGCGGTCGACCCGAGGCTGTCCGGCCGCCGCTCGCTGCTGGTCGACCTGCTGGGCCACGGCATCAGCGACCGCCCCGCGCGTTTCGACTACACGCTGGAGTCCCACGCCGACGCGCTCGCCGGCGCCCTGACGGCGGCGGGTGTCTCGGCGGCCGAGCTGATCGCCCACAGCATGGGCGGCTCGGTGGCCATCGTCCTGGCGGCCCGCCACCCGCACCTGGTCTCCCGCCTGGTGCTGATCGACGCCAACCTCGATCCGATCCCGCGCACGCCCGGATCCCAGGGCAGCAGTGGCATCGCCGCCTACTCCGAGGAGGAGTTCGTGGCGGGCGGCGGCTGGGCTGAGGTCCGCGACCGGGTGGGGGCCCACTGGTGGTCCACGATGCGCCTGGCCGGCCGCGAGGCCCTGCACCGCAGCGCGTTCCACCTCACCCGCGGCACGGTCCCGGTGATGCGCGAACTCCTGCTCGAGCTGACGATTCCCCGCACGTTCCTGCTCCCGGAGTCCGACGGCCCGCTCCCGGGCGCCGACGCCCTCACCGAGGCCGGAGTGTCCGTCGTCGCGATCCCCGACTGCGGCCACAACGTCATGCTGGACAACCCGGAGGCCTTCGTGCAGGCCACGGCCGCGGCACTGGCGCCGCAGGACTGACGCGTCCTCGTCGGCGGGCTCGTCCGGGTGGGAGTCTCGGGGTACTTCACGAACGACATCGACCGCGAGGGCGGGCACGTACCGGTGCTGGCCCTCGTCGCCTTCGTGCTGCTCGGCACGGCACCGGCAGGGGCGGGCCCGGCCCGCCGCGACTGAGGCTGCCGGGGGCGGCCCGCCGGGCTGGAAGGCCGCCCCCCCCGTTCACACCATCACGACTTCTTCGGGGGGCACTGCTTCCACGCCAGGTGGTACACCGTGCTGATGTCCCCATCCGTCGAGTCCATCGTCATGAAGCTGACCTTGTTGGCCGACTGGGTGCCGGCGTTGACCCGGAGTTCGGTGTTGATGTTGAAGTTCCGCTGGACTCCGCAGGGCGCGTAGACCAGTTGGGCCCAGTCCGTCTCGTCGGTCGCCTGCCAGTTGTCGTTGTAGGGGCCGCTGAAGGGATGGTTCCTGTACACCGTGCTGGGCGAGCCCTGGAAGTAGTACGAGGCCCGCTGGGAGCCGCTCGCACCGGGCTGGAGGGAGGCGAAGCCCCGGTAGTCGGCGCTCGCGATGGCGTAGGTGAATCCGCCGGGGACGTGGACGATCAGGCTGAGCTGGCAGTTCCTCCGGAACGCGGTCGGGTCGGAGCCGCCGCCGGCCTGGGCGAGGTAGTCGCTGTAGGTCACCGTGAACGCCGTGTTGTCCTCGGAGACGGCGACCGCGGCCGTGCCCTGCGGGCAGCCGGAGCCGTTCACCGTGGCGACCTTGATGACGATCTTGTCCGGGGGCGGGTCGTCGAACCCGGAGGACGGGGATTGCGCGGGAAGTGCGCTGGTGAGCAGCGCGGCGATCGCGCCGCTCAGGAGCAGGCCACCGGCCATGGTTCTCCCATCCGTACGTGGGGGGTGGAACAGGCGATAGACATGGGCATGTCAAATCGACAGCGCATGCGCCCCCGGTCTGTGACCGTTCCATGAAGGAGCTGTGAAGGCCGGGAGCGGTCGCATCGTACGCAGGGCGGCAGGAGCGGACCAGGTAGCTCTCCGGCCATTCACACTGGCGGGAATTCACCCGGGCTCCGGTGGGCGCATAGGGTGCGTTGCACCAAGGCGTCAGACCGGGGACATCCCGAGGACATCCCGAGGACGGAATGAGGACCACGCACCGCGCCGCGCACGGCCGCCGCCCCTCAGGGGTTCTCCCAGGCCGCCGGTTCCGCCGCCAGCCGTTCCACCGGCTCGGGCAGCGCCCCGGCCGCGAGGTCGGCGACCGTCACGCCCTCCAGGATCCGGCGCACGTTGGCCCGCAGGGCGATCCACAGCGGCAGCAGCGGCTCGGCGGTGCCGGAGTAGGCGAGGCCGGTCGGCCGCTCGCCACGCACCGAGACGATCGGCCCGTCCACGGCGCGGATCACGTCCGCGACGGTGATCTGCGAGGCCTCCCGGGCCAGCCGGTAGCCGCCGCCCCCACCGCGCCGGCTGTCGACGACACCGCCCCGGCGCAGATCGCCGAGGATGCCCTCCAGGAACTTGTGGGGGATGTCCTGCGCGGTCGCGACGGCCTCCGCCTTGACCGACCCCTCCCCCTGCCGGACGGCCAGCTCCACGACCGCTCGTACCGCGTAGTCCGCACGTGCCGAGATCCTCATAGGACCATTGTCGCCGTCACCCTGTAGACATTGAGCACACGCACCGCGCACCACAGCGAGCACACCCACCCCGTACGACAAGCACACGCACCGCGCACGTATCGCAAGGCACAACAGGAGGCGCTCCCTTGGAGCTCAGCAGGCGCACCTTCCACGCTCTGGCCGGCACGGCGGCGCTCGGCTTCGCGCTGACCGGCAGCGGGTCGCCGACCTCCGCCAACCCGGCACGCACCGCGCCCACCGGCCCGCCGCCCCCGGTGCCGAGCGCGGACGGCAGACCGCACGAGATCGGCTTCGACCACTCCTCGCTGATCGTCGACGGCCGCCGTCTGATGCTGTGGTCGGGCGAGATGCACCCCTTCCGGCTGCCGAGCCCGTCGCTGTGGCGGGACGTCCTGGAGAAGATGCGTGCGCACGGCTACAACGCCGTCAGCGTGTACGTCGCCTGGAACCACCACTCCCCCGCGCCCGGCCGCTACGACTTCACCGGTGTGCGCGACCTGGACCTGTTCCTGCGGACGGCCGCCGAGACGGGGATGTACGTGATCGTGCGGCCCGGGCCGTACATCAACGCGGAGGTCGACGCCGGCGGTTTCCCCGGCTGGCTGACCGCCACCGAGGGGCGGGCCCGGACTTCCGACCCGACGTATCTGCGCTATGTCGACGAGTGGCTGACCGCGGTCAACGCCGTCGTCGCGGGGCGCCTGTTCACCCGTGGCACGGGCACGGTCCTGCTCTACCAGATCGAGAACGAGTACGACGCAGCCGTCGACGAGCCGTCCGGGCGCGCCTACATGTCGTACCTGTACGAAAAGGTCCGCGCCGACGGCATCGACGTGCCGCTGTTCCACAACGACAAGGGGCGCGCAGGCGCCTGGACACCCGGGTCGTTCGGCACCGGCGGGGAGAAGGGGCGGTGGCTGTACGGGTTCGACGGCTACCCGGAGCCGGACCGGGTGCCGCCGGACTGGGGGTCGTTCGGGTCCGGCGGCAGGAAGGGCGGGGCGACGGCCAGTCCGCGCACCCCCGGGTTCGTGCCCGAGTTCGGCGGCGGCTGGTTCGACCCGTGGGGCGGGTCCTGGTTCGACGGCAAGGGGTACGCACAGGCGCGCCGGACCCGGGATGCGGCGTACGAGCGGCGCTTCTACCTCACCAATCTCGCGAACGGCATCACCCTGCACAACGTCTACATGACGTACGGCGGCACCTCCTGGGGCTGGCTGCCCGCGCCGGCGGTGTACACCTCGTACGACTACGGCGCCGCGTTCGACGAGGCGCGCAACGCCACCCCGAAGCTGGCCCCGATGCACCAGATCGGGCAGTTGCTGCGGTCCGTGCCCGACCTCGCAAGGCTGCACCGGGCGAAGGCGGTGCGGGCGACCGACGAGCGGATGAAGGTCTACCACCTGACCAACCCCGACACCGGCGCCCACGTCTACGTCCTGCGCAACGACACCGACGAGGCGGTCTCCGCGACGCTGCCGGACGCCGGGATCGACGTGCCGGTCACGGTCCCGGCCCGTGACGCCAAGCTGCTTGCCGCCCATCTGAAGCTGGGCAAGCGGACGCTGGTGCACTCCACCGTGCAGCCCATGGTGAGCCTGACCGCCGGGCGTCAGGACATCGCCGTGTTCGCGGGCCGCCGGGGCGAGATGGCGCAGGTCGTCCTGGAGTGCGCGGACGAGCCGACGCCCATGCGGCTGGACGCGGAGCCCGCCTGGGCCTACAACCTGGGCAAGCTGAACATCACGGCCCCGCTCGGCGCGGGCGGGCTGAGCCGGGTGCGGGTCGAGGGCGACGGTGTGGACACGCCGATGCTGGTGCTGTTCGCCGACGACGCCACGTCGCTGCGGCTGTGGCCCTACGAGACCCCGTCCGGCCCGCTCCTCGTCTACGGCCCCGCCCTGCTGCGGTCGGCCGAGCTGCGCGGCTCGACGGTCCATCTGCGCGGCGACACCATCGGGCAGACCGGCCTCGAGGTGTGGGGGCCGCGCGGCATCACCCACGTCACCTGGAACGGACGCCCGGTCGCCACCCGGATCAGCGCCTCCGGCAGTCTGCTGGCGCTGCGGCCGCTGCCCGGCGTGGCCCGGCCGGCCCTGCCCGCCCTCGACGGCTGGCGGCGGCGGGCCGGGAACCCCGAGGCCGAGCCGGACTTCGACGACTCGGAGTGGACGACGGCCGACAAGGAGACGACCTTCAGCACCACGCCCGTGCCCGACGGGCAGCCCGTCCTGTTCGCCGACGACTACGGCTTCCACTACGGCGACGTCTGGTACCGCGGCGAGTGGATCGGCGACGGCGCCGTCGAGTCCGTCTCCCTCGCCTACAGCACGGGTACGCAGGGCCTGCTGATGGCCTGGCTGGACGGCGAGCCGCTGGGCACGCACCGGATGCCGGTGCCGGACAAGGACCGGGCACGGCAGGGGACGTGGACCGCGAAGGCCGGCTTCGACCTGCCGGAGAAGCTGCGGGAGAAGTTCCGTGAGGCACGGGACGGGAAGCGTGAGCGGCACGTGCTCTGCGTGCTCGTGCGGCCGATGCAGCACGACATGGACGGCGAGGCGCTCGACACCCACAAGGCCGCGCGCGGACTGACCGCCGTGACCTTCGAGGGCGGCTCCCCCGAGGTGACGTGGCGTATCCAGGGTGCTTCCATGCCCGATCCCGTGCGCGGGCCGATGAACAACGGCGGCCTGCACGGGGAGCGCGAGGGCTGGCACCTGCCCGAGTACGACGACGGCGACTGGAAGGACACCGAGCTGCCCCGGGCCGACCGGCGGCAGGGCGTCACCTGGTACCGGACGGACTTCCGGCTGGACGTCGACCCGGGTGTGGACGCCTCGATCGGGCTCGTCCTCGACGACGACCCGGAGCGGGCCTACCGCGTCCAGATCTTCCTCAACGGCTGGAACATGGGCCAGTACATCAACGATGTAGGTCCGCAGCACACCTTCGTGTTGCCGAACGGGGTCCTGCGCACACGTGGCGCCAACACACTGGCGTTGGCGGTGCTGTCCGACGGGACCACTCCGGCCGGGCCCGGTGAGGTACGGCTGACGCTGCTGGGCGCGGCGGCCGGAGGGGTGCCCGTCGATCCGGTGTGACCGGATCGAGCCGTCCTCGCGCATTGCCTTCTCCGGCCCGCTGGTTCACCACCCGGGCCCACTACCTGCGCTGGGACGGCGCGGCCCGGGTGAGCGAGCGGGGGCCGGTGGCCGCGACCCCCGTCGTCATGAAACGCCCTGACGAAGGTGCCGGGTCCGGACGGGTACTGGGCGGTCGGGCCGACCTCGACCTCGGCGTCCTCGACCGCCCTGCCGCGCATCGAGCGCTGACCGGGTCCCCGGCTCCTCACCCGAGCCGGATCACGTTCCAGGACAGCGGCTCCAGGACGGCGCTCAGCGTGCCGTCCCGCAGGGCCGTGCCGTCGACGGGGTGGGGGGTGACCCGCTCGGGGTCGTCGAGGGTGTTGCGGGCGTCGGGGTCGGTGTCCGCGAGGGCGCTGTGCTCGACGACCCGCGTCAGGTCGAGGCCGTTGAGGGCGACGTCGAGCGGCAGGGCGTCGGTGCGGCTGCGGTTGACGGCGAAGACGGTGACGGTGCCGTCGTCGGCGCGCACGGCGGTGGCGTGCAGCAGGTCGGTCTCGCCGTACTTCTTCGTCGCGTACGTCGGGGAGTCCACGCGGACGTCCAGGACCCGGCCGCGGCCGTAGCGCGCCGCCTGCGCGAACGGGAAGAACGTGGTCTGCCGCCAGGCCGGGCCGCCGGGCTCGGTCATGATCGGTGCGATGACGTTGACGAGCTGGGCGAGGCAGGCGACCGTGACCCGGTCGGCGTGGCGGAGCAGGGCGATGAGGAGCGAGCCGAAGACGACGGCGTCCGTGACGCTGTAGTTGTCCTCCAGCAGACGCGGTGCCTCGGGCCAGTCGTCCTGCTCGAAGGTCTTGGCCCGGGCCTCCCACTCGGGCAGGTACCAGACGTTCCACTCGTCGAAGGAGAGGTTGATCTTCTTTTTCGACTTCAGCCGGGCGCCCACGTGGTCGGCGGTCGCGACGACGTTGTCGATGAAGGACTCCATGTCGACGGCGGAGGCGAGGAAGGAGTCGACGTCGCCGTTCTCGGGCCAGTAGTAGGCGTGCAGGGAGATGTGGTCGACGAGGTCGTACGTCTCCTGCAGGACCGTCGCCTCCCACTCGGCGAAGGTCGGCATGGACTGGCTGGAGGAGCCGCAGGCGACGAGTTCGACGCCGGGGTCCATCTGGCGCATGGCCCGGGCCGTCTCGGCGGCGAGGCGGCCGTACTCCTCGGCGGTCTTGTGGCCGGTCTGCCAGGGGCCGTCCATCTCGTTGCCGAGGCACCACAGCCGGATGCCGAAGGGGTCCTTGTCGCCGTGGGAGACGCGCAGGTCGGACAGGGCGGTGCCCGCGGTGTGGTTGGCGTACTCCTGGAGTTCGAGGGCCTCGGCGACGCCGCGGGTGCCGAGGTTGACGGCCATCATCGGTTCGGCCCGGGGGCCGATCTTGCGCAGGAAGTCGATGTACTCGGAGAGGCCGAAGCGGTTGGACTCCGTCGAGTGCCAGGCGAGGTCGAGGCGGCGGGGGCGGTCCTCGGCGGGGCCGACGGAGTCCTCCCACTTGTAGCCGGAGACGAAGTTGCCGCCGGGGTAGCGGATGGTGGTGACGCCGAGTTCGCGGACGAGGTCCAGGACGTCGCGGCGCAGGCCCTTGTCGTCGGCGGTGGGGTGGTCCGGTTCGAAGACGCCGGTGTAGACACAGCGGCCGAGGTGTTCCACGAAGCTGCCGAAGAGGCGGGGGTTCACTTCGCCGACGGTGAAGGCGGGGTCGAGGGTGAAGCGGGCCTTGTGCATGGTCGCCTTTCGGGGTGGGCAGTGCGTTCGATATACCGGATCATGCTCGTTGCCTCGAACGGGACCGTAAGTTCGTAGCGTCGGCACGTCAATGGCCCGGCTCGGCTGCCGCGCGGACTTTCCGGGCAGGAACGGTCGTTCCCGGTTGAACTACGGACATCGGATCGCATGACGCGCGCACTTTCGGGCGCGTAGTCTCGGACGCGCCGCCAAAGCCGTCGGCCGGTGGCCGAGAAGGGGGAGCGATGGACATCGCGGGCGCGCGGATCAGGGCCGCCCGAGTCGCCGCCGCGCTCAGGCGCTCACGCAGTGGCCCGGCCATGCGCGGCCTGGCCGCCGAGCTCGCCTCCGCGGTCCGGAAGAGACCTGAGCGGCCCACCGACGTACGGTCGCTGTGCCGGGCGCTGTGCGAGGAGATGAGCGCGCGGCGCGGCGGACGGCCCGTGGAACTGCGGTTCGAGCGCTTCCCCGACGAGATAGAAGTGACCGGCCTGTGGGTCGAGTTCCAGGACTTCGACCTCGTCATCGTCGAGGAACGGGCCGAGGCGGTGCAGCAGTTGGTCATCCTCGGACACGAGCTGTGGCATCTGCACGCGGGGCACGGGCATCACCACGGGGTGGGCGCGGCGGCGGCCCACGCGTTCGCCGACCGGCCGGGCTGGGAGGACGTCGCGCTGGCGGTGGCCGCGCGTCACGGCTCCCGGGAACGCGACGAGGCGGAGGCCGACGCCTTCGGACACCGGCTGGCGGCGGGGTGCCGGGCGCTGCTGCCGGGCGGGCGCGAACCCGACGTGCCCCTCGAACCCGTGCAGCGGTCCCTGTACTACCGGGGGCCCCGAGGAGGTGCGGCACCGTGACGACGGTGGCGCTGACCCCGGCCGAGTTCGTCAACCAGTTCTATCCGAACTTCTGGTGGATCCCCGCGGGGGTCCTGGCCGCCGCCCTGGCCATCAAGCTGCCGAGCATCATCCGGCTGTGGAAGGACCCGATGCTGCGTGCGGTCGGCGGGCTGCTGCTGCTCGCCTGCGCGGTGTTCGTCTTCGTGGCGCCGTCGACGATCGCCCGGGTCAACCGGCTCACCGGGGTGGCGAACTTCTCCGGCCCCTGGGTCTACTCGCTGCTCACCGCGTTCTGCGCCTTCTGTCTGCTGCTGATCATCTCCTGGCGCAACGGCCTGTCCGACCGCTCGGACCGCACCCGGCGGGCGATGCGCGGCGTGGTGGCGGTCTATTCGGGTGTGATCGTCGCGATGTGGGTGCTGTTCGCCCTCGCGGACGTGCCGGTGGAGCGGCTGCGGGATCTCGACACGTACTACGCGAACACCCCGTACATGCGCGAGGTGATCGTGCTGTACCTGCTCGCGCACACCGTGGCCGCGCTGGTCACCAACGGGCTGATCTGGAACTGGGTCCGCACGGACGGGCTCGACTCGCTGCTGCGTTGGGGGCTGAAGTTCCTCGGCGTGGGCTACGCGGCGCAGTTGCTCTTCGACGCCGCCAAGATCAGTGCCGTGGTGGCCCGTTGGTCCGGGCGGGACCTGGACTGGCTGAGCACGGCCGTCGCCCCGCCGCTCGCCTGCCTGTCCGCCGTGCTCATCGCGGTCGGCTTCATCCTGCCGCACGCCGGGCAGTACCTGCACGGCCGCTGGCACGTCCGGCTGGCCCTGCACGAACTGCGTCCGCTGTACCTGCTGATGAGGACGGTCAACGGCTCCGGGGTCCCGTTCCTGCTGCGTGCGACACCGGAGTTGCGGCTGGTCCGCCGGGAGACGTTCATCCGGGACGTGCTGCTGCCGCTCGCCCGGCACATCGACGAGGGCCGGCGCGAACGGTTCCACGACGCCGCCCTGGCGCTCGGCCACCCGCCCGACGCGGCGAAGACACTCGCCGCCACCGCGGCGATCCTGGACGCGGCCGACGCCAGGCACCTGACGCGGGACGACGAGGGCACCGGTGCCCGCGACACCACGGAACTGCTGCGCGAGATCGGCGCCGTGTCCCGGGCCCTGCGCCGCACGGAGGACCTGCGGGCGGTCCGCGCCCTGGCCCGTGACCACAAGGACGGCAAGTCGCTCACCGGCTGATCGCGCCCCCGGCCCGGTCGCATTCCCGGACGAGGCCCGCACGGAAGGCCGCACGCACGGAACGTGAAGGTACGGTGAGAGCTGTCCGGAACGAGGCCCGTATGGCTCGAAACCGGTGTCGGTGTACGGGTGTTGTGCGCCGCACCGCGGTGGCCGGACGTCGGGGAGTGCCCTCAGGGGCGAAGGAGCCTTCATGGCTGAGTGCGAGGAGTCGCATGTCGCGTAGAGCTGTCGTCATCGGTGCGGGTCTGGCCGGCATGCTGGCCGCGGCGGCCCTGTCCGCCGTCGCGGACGAGGTGGTCGTTCTCGACCGGGACGATCTTCCCGAAGGGCCGGAGCACCGCAAGGGCCTGCCGCAGGGACGTCACGCGCATCTCCTCATGGCCGGTGGCCTGGCCCCCATGGAGGACCTGGTGCCGGGCGTGAGCATGCGCAAACACCTGCTCGCCGCCGGGGCGCACGAGATTCCGCTCGGCTCGGGCATGGTCGCCCTCACGCCCGAGGGCTGGTTCCGGCGCTGGCGGCACCCCGGCCCCAGCATGCTGACCTGCACCCGGGCCCTGCTCGACTGGGCCGTGCGGGGCGCCGTGCTGGACGGCACCGGGGCGGTGATCCGCAAGGCGCGGGTGCTGGAGCTGACCGGGTCGCCGCAGCGGGTGACCGGGGTACGCCTGTCGACCGCCGCCGGGGAGGAGGAACTCGCCGCCGACTTCGTGGTGGACGCGAGCGGACGCGGCTCGCGGATCGTGACCTGGCTGGCGGCGCTGGGCGTCCACGACGTGCGCGAGAAGACGGTGGACGCCGGCCTGGTCAACGCCACCCGTCTCTACCGGACCCCCGAGGGAGCCGGGCGCTTCCCCCTGACCATGGTGCAGGCCGATCCGTACCGGGGGCGGCCCGGCCGCAGCGGCATGGTGCTGCCGATCGAGGGCGACCGCTGGATGGTCAGCCTCGCCGGCACGCGGGGCGGCGGCGAACCGCCGTCCGACCCGGACGCGTTCCACCGGTACACCCTGGACCTGCCCGACCCCATCGTGGGCCGGCTGATCTCCGGTGCGGAACCGCTCACCGACGTCCACGTCAGCCGCAGCACCAGCAACCACCGCCGGTACCTGGAGAAGGTCCGCTCCTGGCCCGAGCGCCTCGTCGTCCTCGGTGACGCGCTGGCCACGTTCAACCCCGCCTACGGACAGGGCATGTCGGTGGCCGCGCTGGGCGCCCGGGAGCTGGGCCGGGAGCTGCGGCGGTCCGGCCTCGGCGAGCCCGGGCTGGCCCGGCGGGTGCAGCGGCGGGCGGCCAGGCCGGTGGAGTCCGCGTGGACGATGGCGGTGAGCCAGGACGTCTGGTACCCGGGGACGCGTGGCGGTTCGCCCGGTATCGCCGACCGTCTGGTCACCGCGTACACGCGCCGCATGATCCGCACGGCGACCGGCTCGTACACCGCGGCGTCGGCGCTCTGGGACGTGATGAGCATGACGACCGGGCCGACACGGCTGCTCCGGCCGTCGACGGTCCTGGCGACGCTGAGCGGCCCGCCGTTGCCGGCGGCGGTGGGGGCGCCGCTGACGGACGAGGAGCGGGCGGTCCTGCGGCGGCTGGACCGGACGGGCCGCTGAGACAGGGGCGGTCCGGCTGTGGGCCGCTCTCCGTCCGCGTCCACGCGTGCGGGCCCCCCGGGGCCCCGGCCGTCCTACCCCGCTTGCGGTCAGCCGGCGAACGCGGGCTGTGCCAGTCCCTTGCCCGCCCCGGGCACCACGAACAGGGACCCGGCGAGTGCGGGCGGCTCGGCCAGTCCCACCCGGGCCGTCGTCACGTACAGGTCGGTCAGCCCGTCCCCGCCGAACGCACACGCCGTCACCAGCGCCACCGGCAGCTCGATCACCCGGTCCAGCTCACCGTCGGGCGTGTAGCGCCGCACCGCCGACCCCTGCCACAGGGCGACCCACACGCACCCCTCGGCGTCCACGGTGAGCCCGTCCGGGAAGCCGGCATTCTCCTCGATCACGGCGAGGGTCCGCCGCCCGGAGAGCCGTCCGTCCGCGTGGTCGAAGACGTCGACCCGGCGGGTCGGGGTGTCGATGTAGTACATGAGGCGCCCGTCGGGGCTCCACCCGGTGCCGTTGCTGACGGCGACGTCGTCGAGCACGACCTCGGCCGTGCCGTCGCCGGTGAGGCGGGACAGGGTGCCTCCTCCCGGTGCCTCGTCGTAGCGCATCGTTCCCGCCCACAGCGAGCCGTCGGGCGCGACGGCGGCGTCGTTGGCGCGGCGGCCGGGGACCGGCTCGTGGTGGAGCCAGCGGAAGGTGCCGTCGGGGTCGAGGAGGCCGACCCCGTCGCGCAGGTTCAGCACCAGTCCGCCGCCGGTACGCGGCTTGACGGCGCCGATGTGCTGTTCCGTGCGGCGCAGCGTGCGGCGCCCGGTGGCCGGGTCGTAGGTGTGCAGGCGGGAGCCGAGGATGTCGATCCACAGCAGCCGGCCGGCCGCCGCGTCCCAGGTCGGTCCCTCGCCCAGCTCGGCCTCGGCCCGCACGGCGACCTCGTAGGGCACCGTCATGCGATGCCCCGGTGACCGAGGTGCTCGGACAGCTCGGCGGCGCCCTTGGCCGCGAGCTGCTCCAGCTCGGCCCGGCGCTCCTCGCTCCAGCGGATCATGGGCACGGAGATCGACAGGGCGGCGACGACCTGACCGGTGCGGTCGCGGACCGGCGCGGCCACGCAGGACACGTCCGGGTTGGACTCGCGGTTCTCCACGGCGAGGCCGCGCTCGCGGATCTCGGCCAGGGCCTCGCGCAGGGCGGCCGGGTCGGTGATGCTGTTGGGGGTCATCGCGACCAGCTCGGCACCGTCCGGGATGCGCGCGGTGAGCTCCGGCTCGGGGAGGGAGGCCAGCAGCATCTTGCCGACCGAGGTGCAGTGGGCGGGCAGCCTGCGCCCGGCCGCCGAGACCATCCGCACGGCGTGCGTGGAGTCGACCTTGGCGATGTAGATGACGTCCGTGTCCTCCAGGATCGCCACGTGCACGGTCTCGTCGCAGGTCTCGGCGACGGACCGGGCGACCTGCTGGCCCTCGGCGGCGAGGTCGAGCTGCTCGGCGTAGCGGGCTCCGAGCTGGTACGGGCGTACGCCGAGCCGGTAGCGTCCCGGCTGGCCGGGCACCGGGACGATGTATTTCCGGGCGGCGAGCGTGGTCACCAGCTCGTGCACGGTGGTGCGCGGCAGCTGGAGCCGGCGCACGATGTCGGGGGCGGAGAGTGTCCCGTCCCCGTCGAGAAAGAGCTCGAGAATGTCGAGAGCCCGGGTCACGGCTGGTACGAGGCGTCCCACGACCGGCCCCCTCCCTTGTACGTCTCAGGCGCCTGTGTTCGAGATATCAACAGGCGATCGGCATGACGAACACAGGCTAGCCATAGAGGTATGCCCGGGCAATGGGCACAGGCACGGAAGGGACGGGACCGGGACCGGGACCGAGCCACGCAGGGAGCGAAGGCGCGCCCGGGACAGACGCGCACCGGCAGGGGCCGCGTTCCTGCGGCGGCTCCTGCCGGTGCACAGGCGGGCCGTGGATCAGGGGAAGTCGGCCCTGGCCTTGTTGACGAGCCGGGTCAGGTTGTTGCCCCCGGCGATGGCGTTGTAGTTGCCGAAGACGCCGCCGTTGGCACCGGCGCTGGCCACTCCGACCACGAAGGGGCCCTCGGGCCAGAAGCCGAAGACCGGGCTGCCCGACATGCCCTTGAGGAAGTCGCCGGTCTTGGTGATCAGCATGCGGCCGCCTCCGAGGTCGAAGTCGTCCTCGTCGAGGAAGAAGCCGGTCTGGAAGTTCGCCGCCGTGGCGTGCAGAAGCGGCTCGTAGGCGATGTTGAACCAGTTCGCGGTCTCGTTGTCCCAGTCGGAGTCGTAGGTCCGGCAGCCGAGGAATCCGAAGCCGTCACCCAGCCTGCGGTCCAGCATCACGACCGCGTAGTCGTCGTCGGCGTTGCTGTACGTCACGTCCACGATGTGCTCGTAGGCCATGATGTGGGTCGCGCCTGCGCTCGCGAGCGGGGTGGAGCCCTGGACCAGGCTGACGGAGACGGTGAGCGCCTGCCAGTCGATGACGTGGCTCGCGGTCAGCACGTGCCGCGGCCCGATCAGCGCGCCGGAACCGTTCCCCGAGCCGGAGAACACCCGGCAGGCCAGCACCCAGGGGAAGGTCCGGTCGTCGTAGACGCGCCGGCCGTCGGGGTTGAACACCAGGAGCGGTTCCAGTTCCTGTCCGGCGAAGACCAGCTGCGGGGGCTCGCCGACCGGGAAGCGGTTCGGTTCGAGCCGGACGCCGTCCTGTCCGGTCGGCATCGACGGCGCGAGGTCGGGGGCCGCCACCTCCCCGGCCGGCGGAGCCTTCACCGGGACCACCGTCGACTTGGGCGGTTCGACCGGCTTGAAGCCGTTGGGGTCCGGAGCGTCGTGCTGCGGGACCTGGAGGGGGGCGGTGCGGATCTCCGCGGCCGAGAGCGGAGGGCGGTTCGAGTCCGGGGTGCCAGGCATGGGGGTGCTCCACACAAGGGAGTGTGAGGGGAGCGGCGCTGGGGGGTTGGTGAGTGCGAGGGCCCGCGCCGGGGATCGGGGACGACCGATGAAGTTGAATGTTGTGCCGTCCTGTTGAGGACTTCGCGCGGGCGCAGCGGCCCGGCGCTCCCTTCCATCAAACCTCGGATCGGCCCGGCGCGCATATGCGCACCAGGGGCCCTGCGACGGGGAGATGGACCGTGCGCGAGGGTGGCCGGCCACTGCGGTTGCGACGGCTCGGGCCGCGTGCGTCACTGGCCGAAACCCGACCTTCTCATTCCGAGGGGCACCACCATGTCCGACCACCTCCCCCGCCGTATGGGCGCGGTCGCCGTCCGGTCCGACTTCTGCGCCGTCTCCCCGAGTCCCGAACTGCGCGAGCGGCTCCAGGAGGAGAGGCTGCGCATCGAGTCCGCGTCACCGCTGGGCGGCCAGTTCGTCGTGGGCGGCCAGCCACGCCACCCCGGCTTCGACGACGGCACGATCAAGCCACCCGACGAGTTCCCCGTGGGCACGCCCCGGGAGTCCATCGCCGCCGCGGCGGCCGAACGCGCACCGCTCACGGGCGCGGTCCGTGTGGTCGTCATCCTCGCCGACTTCGCCGACAAGGAGATGACGGCCGCTCAGGAGCACTTCGAGGAGCTGTTCTTCTCCCTCGGCTCGATGCCCCACGGCAGTGTCCGCGAGTACTTCCGGGAGGCCACGCACGGTCTGGTCGACATCGTCGGCGAGGTCGTCGGCCCGGTGCGGCTGCCGAAGAAGCTCTCCTACTACGCCAACGGCAACTTCGGCATCGGCCGGCCCGCCGGGGAGGCCCGGGCGCAGCTGATGGCCCGGGACACCGCGATCACCGCCGACCCGCGGATCAACTACGCCCCGTACGACAACGACGGCAACGGGTTCGTCGACGCGTTCATCGTCGTGCACGCGGGCCGGGGCGGCGAGGTCACCGGTGACCCCGGGGACATCTGGTCGCACAAGTGGGTGCTGCCGGACGCCTACAACGCCGACGGCGCACGGATCTTCGCCTACCTCACCATCCCCGAGGACGCCAAAATCGGTGTCTGCGCGCATGAGCTGGGGCACCTGGTCTTCGGTTTCCCGGACCTGTACGACATCGACGGCTCGTCCGAGGGCGTCGGCGACTGGTGTCTGATGGGCGGCGGTTCCTGGGGCGGCGGCGGTGACATCCCGACCCATCCGTCGGCCTGGTGCAAGATCGACCAGGGCTGGGCGACGGTGTCCAACATCACCGGTCCGACGACGCTGTCCCTGCCCGACGTGAAGAACAGCCACCAGGTGCACCGGCTGTGGACCGGGGGGCTGCCGGGCAGCGAGTACTTCCTGCTCGAGAACCGCCAGCGCACCGGGTACGACGTGTCGCTGCCCGGCGACGGGCTGCTGATCTGGCACATCGACGAGCACCAGCCGGACAACTCCGACGAGACCCACTACATGGTGGGTCTGGTACAGGCGGACGACGAGCGGGAACTGGAGCTCGGGGCCAACCGCGGTGACGCCGGGGACTCCTTTCCCGGCAGTTCCGGCAACACCGCGTTCGGCCCGTCCACCGCCCCGAGTTCGCACTCCTACGCGGGCGCCGCGACCGGCGTGTCCGTCAGCGGCATCTCCGCCTCGGGCCCGACCATGACGGCCACCGTCGGGGTCACCGTGCCGGGTCCCGTCCACATGCCGGTCCACTCCGGCGCGGGGCGCGCGGCACCGGCCGGTGAGACCGGGCTGGCCGAGACGGTCCAGGCCCTCCAGGCCCGGCTCGACGCGCTGGAGCAGAGGTTGAGCGGATCCGCGCGCGGGCCCGAACCGTTCGCCGAGGCGGCTTCGCAGCCAGAACTCAACGGCGCGCGGCGCGCGGCGCATTCGGCCGGTGGCGGCGTGGGGCACTCGTACCGTCGGCCGTAAGTCGTCTCCGTCGAGACCCGTCGTCCGTCCGGAGGGCGGGCGCCCGCGGTGTCCGGTGCGGCGAGCGCACGTGCCGGGCGTCGCGGGGCGGGCGGACCCGGCGGACACGGCCCGGCCGGCAGCGGACGCACGGAGGTGACCGGGATGGTGCAGGCGATCGAGAATCTCACCGCGCTGGTCACCCGGCTGGTCGCCTCCGGGCCGCACCCACGGCTGGACGGCTGGGACCAGTTGCTCGTCGACGTGCTCGACGCCCGGCCGGTCCCCGGCTACGCCGACCTGCTGTCCCGGTACGTGGGCGAGCGCCTGGAACTCGGGGTGCCCGGCGCGCTGGTGGAGGGTCTGCCCCCGGGGACCGTCATCCGGCTCAGGGCGAAACTCGCGGGCGGCCGCGCGATGGCCGAGAAGCAGCCTCCGCCGGGCACGTTCGCGACGGAACCGCCCCACTGAGACGTGCACGAGCCGGCCCTGTCGGTGCGGACTCCTCGTGGCCCCTGCCGCCCCCGGTCCCGCCCGTCAAGGCGCATGCACCTGCCCCGTCGAGCGGGCCTCTCGCGGACCCAGCCGCCCCCGTCCCGCCCGTCAAGGCGCATGCACCTGCCCCGTCGGCCTCTCAGGCCCACCCAGGGTCCCGGGCCCCGGTCCTGTGTCGAGGCGTGTGCGGTCACGTTCGTCTCCGTCGCTCCGCCGTCACCCCCAGTTCTCCCCTCAACCGCTGTGCCCGCAGCACCAGTTCCAGTTCGAAGCGGCGGTCGGGGTCGTCGATCTCGTCGCCCCACAGTTCGCGGATCTGGCGCAGGCGGTAGCGGACCGTCTGGGGGTGGACGCCGAGGCGGGCGGCGACCTCCGGGGCGCCGCCGCGGGTCTCCAGCCAGGCCAGGAGGGTCTCGGCGAGGCGGCGGCCGTGCGTGGGGCCGCAGTGGGTCAGGGGGGCCAGGCACCTGAGGGCCAGGTCGTCGATGAGTTCCTCGGGCTGGAGGAGGACCAGGGCCTCGGTGTGTTCGGTGCAGTGGAGGACCTCACCGGAGGGGAGGAGGTCGCGTTCCATCAGACGGACCGCCGCCTCCGCCCAGCGCAGCGACTTCGCCGCGTCGGTGAGCGGGACCGGCGGGCCGATCGCGCCGGACCAGCCGGCCAGGGCCCGGTGCAGGAGCTCGGGGCGGCCCGCGGCGTCCGGCTCGGGCACGACCATGCGCGGCTGCTCGTACTCCATGTCGAGCAGCACGCCCTGGCCGACCGCGGGGGCCATCGCCTCCCGGGCGGGTCGGAGAAGCACGCCGACCGCGACCTTCTCCGGTAAGGGCCAGCCGATGCGGGCGGCGCGTTCGGTCAGGGCCTCGGCGGGGTCGCCGCGGTGGTGCTCGGCGAGGAGCAGCTCCATCAGGCGGCGTTGCAGGCGCAGGCGTTCACCGGCCTGGCGGGCGGCGGCCTCGGCGTAGCCGCGTACGGACTGGTCGACCAGCCCGTCCAGGTACTCGTAGCCCGCGTCGACGAGTTCGTACATGGCCGGGGGCGGGATCTCCACCCGCTGGCCGATGTCGGCGAAGCGGCGCCAGGCCAGGCGTACGCCCATGCGGTAGACGGCCTGGAGGGAGTCGAGGGAGCGGCCGTTCAGGCCCTCGCCGCGGCCGAAGTCCTGGAAGACGCCGGGCGGGACGGTCGGGCGCCCCTCCGAGTGCTCCAGGTGCTGCACGAACACCTCGATGGCGCGCCGGATGCCGACCAGGGCCATCGGCTCGCCGGAGTCGTCGAGGACGACGGGCAGGTGCGGGTACTCCCGTTGGATCTCGCGGAGGATCTCCTCGGCGAGCCCGGGCGCCTCGGCCATGGCGATCGCGGCGAACCGGCGCACCTGAAAACGCGGTACGTCGTGCCAGGCCGAGCGCGTCGTGACGGCTGCGGTGCGGGCGGCCGTCACCGTCAACTCCCCTGACCGTCTTGTTCGTACGTGATCAGAGGGGTGTTCGGCTGGTCGGGTGTGGCTTCGAGCAGCGCGACCACGCCCAGCGCGGCGCCCACGGCGAGGGCGGCGGCGAGCGCGACGGTCAGCGCGGCGGCGAGCAGTCTGGACATCGCAGGGTCAGCCTCTCTGTCCGGATTCGTCCGGAGGTCGTCCGGAGGTTGCCCCACCCCGGCACCCCGTCCCTGCCTGTCGCGCCCAGTCTCGACAAGCATTGACACCCCGTCAAGAGCGGCCTACGGTTCCCGGCCCAGCCGCACGCGCGCACCTCGCCGCCGTGCCGGCCCTCTCGTACGTCGAGCCGCCCCAAGCCACTGGAGTGCCCGGATGCGCCGTACAACCTCCCCCTTTTCCCTGATCCTGCTGGGTCTCGGCACGTTCCTGCTGGTGCTGGCACCCCTGCTCGCCTGGTACGTGGAGCCGCGTGCCGCGGTCAACCCGATCGACATCGACACGACCGCCGTCTACACCGGCCGGGGCAGCGTCTTCGACACCGACCGGGTCGAGACGGTGCCCGACCGGAGGATCACCGTGACCCAGCGGGTGCGGGGCAACGTCGAGGACAGCGAACGCAGCGGCACCACCGTCTGGGACGTGACGACCACGGTCGACACCGACAAGTCGCTGCCGGCCGCCGATCCGCACGACGCGCTGGACTTCGTGCCGCACCGCTGGGTGATGGACCGCAGGACCACCCGGCCGGTGCACTGCTGCGGGGAGAAGCCGTACATCGAGGGCGAGGCGTATCTGAAGTTCCCCTTCGACGTGCAGAAACGCTCCTACCAGTGGTGGGACAACAGCCTCGGCGACACGGTCGTGCTGCGCTACCGGGGCACCGCGAAGATCCAGGGCTACACCGGCTACCGGTTCACCGGCGCGGTGCCGCCGAGGCGGACCGGCACGCGCATGGTGCCCGGCAGCCTCGTCGACCAGCCGAACCGGCCGCAGGTGCTGGCCGAGGAGTGGTACTCCAACCACGGCTTCGAGCTGGTCGTGGACCAGGCGACGGGCCGTGTGATCTACGCGCGGACCGGCCCGCGGCGGACCCTGCGGGCGCCGGGCGGGACGAAGGACGCGGTGGTCCTGCTGGACAGCCGGAAGGTGGCGTTCACGACCGGGACGCAGAAGGAAGCGGTGCGGCAGGCGAAGCGGGGCAGCGGTCAGCTGCGCCT
The DNA here is from genome assembly GCF_021474405.1 of [Streptosporangium] indianense. Lineage (GTDB taxonomy): Bacteria > Actinomycetota > Actinomycetes > Streptomycetales > Streptomycetaceae > Streptomyces > Streptomyces indiaensis. The sequence continues at coordinate 7,018 of NZ_JAKEIO010000089.1, read as the reverse complement.
GGTGGGCACGACACTGCCGATCGGGGCCGCGGCGGCCGGCTTCGTGCTCGCGGTGGTGGGGGGCGTTCTCGTGGCACGTGGGCGGAAGGAGCCGGAGAACCCCGTTCCGGCCGAAAGGCCCGATACGCACCAGCCCACCCTCACGAAGTGATGTTCCGTCAGCTTCAACAAAGCCCGAAATTGTCATGCCGGTGAGTAGCCGTGGCGAACGTCCGGGCGAAAACTGTCCAACCCCACCCGAGCACATCCCGTCCACACTCCCCTCCCAGGAAGAACTCAGGCTCCCCACGGGCCGACCCTTCCGTGACGATCGCACCCCCACGTTTTCCCCACGCTGAGTTCCGCACCCCGAGACGAGTTGGAGCACCCATGCCCCAGCACGTACCGTCCGCGCTGCGCGCCGCGTCCCCCGGCGCGCAGCACCCCCCGGCGCTCCCCCCACATCCGCGCCGGATCGTCTTCCTCGCCCACCGCGACCTGGACAACGCCTCCGCCGGCGGCTCCGAGCTGCTGGTCGACCGACTCGCCGACGGCCTGACCCGCCTGGGTCACCAGGTGACCCTGCTGTGCGGGGGGCCCGCCGCCCTGCGCGACTACCGGGTCGTGTCGGCGGGCGGCCCCTACGGCCACTACCTGCGCGCCAGGTCGACCTTCGCGCGCCGGGTCGGCGACTGCGATCTGCTGGTCGAGGTGTGCAACGGCATGCCGTACCTGGCGCCGTTGTGGCACCGGGGGCCCACCCTGTGCCTGGTCAACCACGTCCACACGGATCTGTGGACGATGCGCTTCGGCGGCCCGCTGGCGCCGGCGGCACGGATCGGCCGAAGACTCGAACACTGGGCCCTGACCGGGGCGCAGCAGCGGAACCTGCTCGTCGCCGTGTCCTCCTCGACCGCCCACGCGCTGCGGGCGATCGGGGTCGAGCGGGACCGGATCAGGGTCGTGCACAACGGGGTCGAGGAGCCGGGCCCGAGGGCCGACCGCTCGGCCGAGCCGCTGTTCGTCGCCGTCGGGCGGCTGGTCGAGTACAAGCGGGTCGATCTGCTGCTGCGGCTCTGGGAGCGGGTGCGGCCGGTGACCGGCGGCCGGCTGGTGATCGTCGGTGACGGGCCGGAGCGGGAGCGACTGGAGCGGCTCGCCGGCCCGGGTGTGGAGTTCACCGGGTACGTGACGGAAGCCGAGAAGCACCGACTGCTGTGCGCGGCCTGGCTGTTGCTGCATCCGTCCGCGGTGGAGGGATGGGGTCTCGTCGTGACGGAGGCCGCGGCCCGGGAGACGCCGAGTGTGGCGTTCGACGTGCCGGGGCTCAAGGACTCCGTGGTGGACGGTGAGACCGGGATCCTCGCGCGCGGTGAGTCGTCGTTCGCCGCGGCGTGGTGTGCGCTGACCCTGTCCGGGCGGCAGCGGGAGCTGATGGGCAAGGCGGCGCGGGAGCGGGCGGCGCAGTTCCGGTGGGACCGGACGGTGCGGCAGTTCCGGGCGGTGGCCGCCGAGGCGGTGAGGGGCTGGGCTCCGTGAGGCGGCCTACGGTCCGTCATGGCTGGTCGCGCCCAGGCGGCGGAGCCGCACAGGCCGCAGCCCCGCGCCCCTCGACTGCGGTGAAAGACCCCTCGTTGCGACGGTCCCTCGCCCTGTTCCGTGCCTTCCGGCACGAGCAGGACGACCCCGAGGCCTGCTACTCGCTGCTCGCCCGCGACGCCGCCGATCAGGTCGAGGCCTACGACGGGCCCATGGCCGGGCGTACCGTGCTCGACGTCGGCGGCGGCAGCGGGTACTTCACCGAGGAGTTCCGGCGGCGCGGGGCGCACGCGTTCCTCTTCGAGCCCGACCCGGCCGAGCTCGGCGGGAAACCCCCCGCCGCGGCGGTCGTCGCCGACGGGTACCTGCTGCCGCTGCGGGACGGCGTCGCGGACGTCACCTTCTCCTCCAACGTGCTGGAGCACGTGGCCGATCCGGAGACGTTCCTCAGCGAGCTGGCCCGGGTGACGCGGCCGGGCGGGCTGATCTACGTGTCGTTCACCAACTGGCTGTCACCGTGGGGCGGGCACGAGTGGGCCCCGTGGCACTGGTTCGGCGCCGAGCGGGCCCGGGCCCGCTATCTTCGGCGGACGGGCCGGCCGGCCAAGCACACCCTCGGCGAGAACCTGTTCGCGGTGCACATCGGCTCCACCCTGCGGCAGGTGCGCGCCCGGGACGACGTCACTCTCGTCTCGGCGCGTTCCCGCTACTGGCCGTTCCTCGCGGAGACCGTCGTCAAGGCGCCCGGCATCCGTGAGTTCGCCACCTGGAACCTCCTCCTCATTCTGCGGCGGTGTCCTACATGACAACGACGGTCCAGGCTCCTCCTCCGGCAGCCGTCCCCACCACCGCGACCGCCGCGGGCCCGCCCGACGGGCCGCGGTCGCGGCGCTGGCTGCTGGGTTTCTGGGCCGTGGTGTTCGTGCTGTTCCTGGCGGTGCGGCCGGGGCGGCAGACCTTCGACACGAAGCTCGGGGTCACGGTCGATCCGGGGCAGTTCCTGGCGGACCTCGGCCAGTTGTGGCACGACCGGGCCGGGTTCGGCGGGATCCAGGACCAGTACGTCGGTTATCTGTGGCCGATGCTGCCGTTCTACTGGCTGTGCGACCTCGTGCGGCTGCCGGTATGGCTGGCGGAGCGGCTGTGGCTGTCGCTGATCGTGTCCGTCGCCTTCTGGGGGGCGTTGCGGCTGGCGGAGCGGCTGCGGGTGGGCAGCGGGGCGTCCCGGCTCCTGGCGGCCGTGGCCTATGCGCTGTGGCCGGTGTTCACCACGGTCATCGGGTCGACGTCGGCCGCCGCGCTGCCCGGGGCGTTCCTGCCGTGGGTTCTGCTGCCGCTGACGGACGAGCGGTACACGGCCCGGGTCGCGGCCCTGCGGTCGGCGCTGCTCGTGCCGTTCATGGGCGGGGTGAACGCGTCGGCGACCCTGGCGTCCTTGCTGCCGGTCGGGCTGTATCTGCTGTCCCGGCCGCCCGGCCCGCGGCAGCGCAAGCTGATCGCCTGGTGGGCTCCGGCCGTGCTCGTGGTGACCGCCTGGTGGTGGGTGCCGCTGCTGCTGCTCGGGGTCTACGGCGAGAACTTCCTCCCCTACATAGAGACCGCGCGGACGACGACGGACACCATGTCGGCGACCGAGGCGCTGCGCGGCGCCGGGAACTGGGTCGCCTATCTGCATCTCGGGGACGCGTGGCTGCCGGCCGGCTGGGCCGTGGCGTCCTCGGTCGTCGTGATCGTGTGCTCGGCGCTCGCGGCCGGACTGGGCCTGGCCGGACTGGCCCGGCGGGACATGCCGGAGCGGCGGTGGCTGGTGCTGACGGTGCTCGTGGCGGTGCTGGTGCTGCTGGCCGGGTACGGCGGGGCGTTCGGGGCGCCGTTCCACGGGGTGGTGCAGGGCTGGCTTGACGGGTGGCTGTCGCCGTTCCGGAACATCTACAAGTTCCAGACCGGTGTGGCGCTGGCGCTCGTGCTCGGTCTGGCGCATCTGGTGGGGGTGGCCGCCGAGCCGCGCGGGGCCCGGCCGGTGCGCGGGAGGCGCTTCGCCCCGCTGGTCGCTGCCGTGCTGATCCTGCCCGGGCTGCTGTGGCCGTACCTCAACGGCTCGATCCTCAACCCGGGTTCGTTCCGGAAGCTCCCCACCTACTGGCAGGCCACGGCCGACTGGCTGGAGAAGTACTCGCCCGACTCGCGGGCCCTGGTCGTCCCGGCGACCGCGCACGGCCTGTACACCTGGGGCTCCCCCGTCGACCAGCCGCTCGACGTGCTCGCCGAGTCGCGGTGGGCGCAGCGCGACTACGTGCCGTTCGGCACCCCCGGCAACCGGCGCGCGATGGACGCCGTCGAGCAGGCGCTGATGTCCGGAGCCGAAGTTCCCGCTCTGGCCGACTACTTGAGCCGGGCCGGGTTGTACTACGTCGTCGTCCGCAACGACCTCGACCCCGACCAGATCGGCTATGTGCCCACCACGACCGTCAAGCGCACCCTCGAACAGTCGGGGTACGAGCGGGTGACGGGCCTCGGGCCGGTGATGACCGGCGGCCGGATCGCGCAGGATGCGCCGCTCCAGGTCGAGGGGCTGTACCCGCGGCAGCGGGCCGTGGAGATCTACCGGCCCACGGGTGCGGAGGTGGTCCGGCCGGGGCAGGCGGGGCTCGCCCCGGTCGCCGACACGGCCGTGGTGTCCGGCGGGCCGGAGGCGCTGCTGCCGCTGGCGGAGCGGCTGCGCGGGCGCGCGACCGTCCTGACCGGCGACAACCACCCGGGGCTCGGCACCCCGGCCGTGCAGGTGCTGGGCGACGGGCTGCGGCGGGCGGACACCCGGTTCGGCCTGGTCAATGCCGGTACGTCGTACACGTACACGCGTGACGAGCGCAACGCGCCGGACGCCCTCCAGGACGCGGGTGAGAAGCCGCGGCAGATCCTGCCCGCCGAGGGCGCCGACCATCAGACGGTGGCCGAACTGCGCGGCGCCCGCTCGGTGTCGGCGTCCTCGTACGGCAACTGGCTGTTCCATCTGCCGCAGTACGACCCGGTGAACGCCTTCGACGGCAACCCGGACACCGCGTGGGCGGAGGGCGCGCCGGACACCCCGGACGGGCAGTGGCTGCGCATCGGCTTCACCGGCCGCTACGACATGCCGTCCTCCTTCAAGGTCACGCCGCTGCCGCAGGAGAGCGTGCGGGCGGCGGCGACGAAGGTGCGGGTGGAGACCGAGAAGGGTGAGCGGACGAGCTTCCTCCAGCCCGACGGCAGGACCCAGCGGATCAAGGCGCCCTCGGGCGCGACGCGGTGGATGAAGCTGACCATCGTGGACTCCGTGGAGCGCAGGGCCGGGCTGGCCGGCGCGGGCTTCTCCGAGATCGGATTGCCGGACGTGCAGGTGACCCGTCTGCTGCGGCTCCCGGCGGACGCGGAGGACGCCACGTCGGCGGCGACCGTCGTCTCCCTGCACCGGGCCTCCGACCCCACGGGCCTGGCCGCGACCGGCACCGAGGCGGGCCTGCACCGCCGCTTCACGACCCCGGCCGCCGGGACGTATCAGGTCAAGGCGAGCGCGGTGCCCGTGCCGGGCACGGAACTCGACGAGCTGCTCTACGCGGTCGCGCCCGAGCAGCGGTCCCGGATCGTCGCCACCGCCGACTCCACCGCGCGCCTCGGCGCGGGCCTCACGGCCCGCAACCTCACCGACGGCGACCTGACGACGGCGTGGGTCGCGGGCGACCGGCCGACGATCCACCTGCGCTGGGAGGGCAAGCAGCCGGTCGGCGAACTGGTCCTGGCCCCCGCGGGCGGCCTGTCGGCCCGCGCGTCCGAGGTGCACATCAGCTCCCCGGACGGCGCGGCCGTCGCCGGCGCCGACAAGAACGGCTGGGTCCGCTTCCCGCCGATCACCACCGACCGGCTCGACATCACGATCACCGAGACGGACCCGCTGACCTTGCACAACCCGGTCGCCGACGAGGACTTGCGCCTCCCGGTGGGTCTCACGGAGGCATACGTCCCGTCCCTCGACCAGTACCGCACCCCGCAGCCGGACGGCACCCGGAAGTTCTCCCTGCCCTGCGGCAAGGGCCCGGTGGTGGCGCTGGACGGCGAGCTGTACCGGACGGGCGCGAAGGGGACCGTGCGGGACCTGGTGGAGCGGCGGGGCGTGGAGGTGACGCTCTGCCAGGAGGGCCGCGACGACACCGAGGTGCGGCTGGACGCCGGCGAGCACCGCCTGGAGGGCGGCGACGCGGGCCCGCTCGCGCTCACCGACGTGACCCTCACCCGCGGCACGGTCCCCGAGGCCGCGGCAGCCGGACGTGACCTGCGGATCCGGGACTGGCTGGGCGACCGGCGCAAGGTGACGGTCGGCTCGGGCGCGGCCTCGTACCTCACGACGTACGAGAACTTCAACGACGGCTGGAAAGCCACGCTGAACGGCAAGGAGCTGACGCCGGTGCGCCTGGACGGCTGGCAACAGGGCTGGCGGGTCCCGGCCGGGGCGGGCGGCGACGTGACGCTGTCGTACGAGCCGGCCACGGCCTACGACGCCGCCCTGATCGGCAGCGGTGCCGGCATCGCGGTCCTGCTGGGCCTGGCGCTGTGGCGCCGCCGCGCTCCCCACCCCGACGCGCCCCAGCCGGTGCCGCCGCTGCCCGGGCTGTGGCTGGGCACGGTGGCGCTGACACTGGTCGGGGTGGCGATCGCGGGCTGGTTCGCGCTGCTGGTCCCGGCGCTGGCGCTGCTCGCCGCGCGCCGGCACGCCCTGCTGGTGCCGATCGCCTTCGCCGCCCTGGCCGGTGCCGGGATCGTCGCGGCGTTCGGCGCCGGGAAGCCGGTGGGCGCGGGCGAGGGCGCGTTCGGGCACCTGGCCCAACTGCTCGCGTTGATCGGCCTGTTCGCGGGACTGGTGAGCCTGCGCGAGGAGGAGCCGCCGCCGTCACAGGCGCCGACGCGACAGCTGCCGAGGACGGACCCCGGGGAGGGCAAGACCGTATGACGGCACCGGTACGCATCCCGTTCCCGGTCGTGGACGAGGTGTCCCGGCACTGCCTCCAGGAGGCGGAACCGGAGACGGTCCACATCGAGGTCCATCTCCCGGGCCCCCTCGACCACGCGCGGCTGCGCAAGGCGTTCCTGGAGGCCCTGCACCGGCATCCGCGGATCCTGATGCGGGAGGCGCGGGGGCCCTGGTACCGGAGGCGGTACGAGTGGGAGCTGACACCGGAGCCCGACGTGGAGGTGGTGTCCTTCGCGCCGCCCGGCCCGCGCGCCCTGCGGGACGCCAGGGTCCGGGCCCTCACCCACGCCCCGCCGCTGTCGACGTCCCCGCCGATCCGGCTCGAGGTGGTCGACTCGGTCCTGCTGCTCACCATCAACCACACCGCCCTGGACGGCCCGGCGTGCCTGCGCGTCCTGGCCACGGCCGCCGAGCTGTACGGGGGCCGGGACAACGCCCCGGCCGCACCCCCGACCCGCCCCGCCGAACCCCGCCGGGAGGCCCCGGACACCCCGGCCG
>NZ_JAKEIO010000088.1 GCF_021474405.1 [Streptosporangium] indianense | reverse complement strand
GAGTACGACAGGACGTGGGCGACTCGCCGCGGGCCGTCGAGCGGAGGGCGGCACCGGGAGTACGGCAGGGCGTAGGCGACGCGCCGCGGGCCATCGAGCGGACGGCGGTACCGGGAGCACGACGGGGCCGTGGGCGACGCGCCGCGGACCGCCAAGCAGACGGCGGTACCCGGGGGCACGGCGGGGCCGTCGGCGACTCGCCACGGGCCATCGAGCGGACGGCGGTGCGGAGGTGCGTGCGGGGACGTGTCACGCGGCACGGTCGGTCGGCCCCGTGCCGCCATCCGTGCGTGCGGGGACGTGTCACGCGGCACGGTCGGTCGGTCGCGTGCCGCCGTCGGAGTGGTTCTGCCGGTGTTCAGGTCCGCCCGGCCGACGGCCCCCTCGGTCCACGGCGCCCCGGCTCACCCCAGGACATTGCGCCAGGCGCCCGGGATCGCCTCGGCCACGTCGTGCGCCCCCACGGGCGCCCCGTCCGCCGCCAGCCGCCCGGCCAGGCCGTGCAGATACGCCCCCGCACTCCCCGCGTCCACCGCGGACAGCCCCGCCGCCAGCAAGGACCCGCACAGCCCCGACAGCACGTCTCCGCTCCCGGCCGTGGCCAGCCACCCCGTCCCGGTCGGGTTCACCCGTACCGCCCCGCCCCCCGAGTCGGCCACCAGCGTCGTGGACCCCTTCAGCAGCACGGTCGCCCCGTAGCGCCGCGCCAGCTCCCGGGCCGCGGACAGCCGGCCGCCCTCGACCTCGGCCCGTTCCACGCCCAGCAGCGCCGCCGCCTCCCCCGCGTGGGGTGTCATCAGCGTCGGCGCCCGACGCCCCCGGACGATCTCCGCGTCCGCCAGCCGCAGCCCGTCGGCGTCGATCAGCACCGGCACGTCCGCCGCCAGCACCTCCGCCACCGTCACGGCGTCGTCCCCGGCCCCCGGCCCGACGACCCACGCCTGCACCCGCCCGGCGTGCTTCGGCCCCCTGTCCGACACGAGCGTCTCGGGAAACCGCGCGATGACGGCGTCCCCGGCCGGCCCGACGTACCGCACGGCCCCGGCACCGCCCCGCAGCGCCCCGGCGACGGCCAGCACGGCGGCCCCCGGGTAGCGCGCGGACCCGGCGGCGATCCCGACCACGCCCCGCCGGTACTTGTCGCTCTCCGCCCCCGGCACCGGCAGCGACCGGGCCACATCCGCGTGCTGCAACGCCTCCAGCTCCGGCTCGGCCGGCAGCTCCAGCCCGATGTCGACCAGGCGCACCGACCCCGCGTACTCCCGGGCGGGGTCGATCAGGAGTCCCGGTTTGTGCGTGCCGAAGGTGACGGTCAGGTCGGCCCGCACGGCGTCCCCGTGCACCTCCCCCGTGTCGGCGTCGACACCGCTCGGCAGGTCGACGGCGACCACGGCACCCCGCGACCGCGCGGCGGCGGCCGCCAACGGCACCGCGTCCGGCCGCAGCCCGCCCTTCCCGCCGATCCCGACGATCCCGTCGACGACGAGGTCCGCGCCCTCGACCAGCGCCTCGCCCTCACCGGCTCCCGCGACCCGCCCTCCGGCCCGCCGCAACGCGGTGAGCCCCGCGGTGTGCGCCCGGTCCGGTGCGAGCAGCACCGCCGTGACCCCGGCCCCCCGGCGGGCCAGCCGGGCCCCGGCGTACAGGGCGTCACCGCCGTTGTCGCCACTGCCGACCAGCAGCACGACCCTGCTGCCGTACACCCGCCCCAGCAAGTCGGCGCAGGCCGCGGCGAGCCCGGCGGCGGCGCGTTGCATCAGCGCCCCCTCCGGCAGCCGCGCCATCAGCTCCCGCTCGGCGTTCCGGACCGTCTCCACGCTGTACGCAGTACGCATGCGGTCGAGTTTCCCGCAGGACCGCCGGACCACTCCTCCTCACACGCACCTCGCGCATCTCCCGCGCACACCGCGACCGGCCCCTCCGGGACACCCCGACGCACCCACCGTGACCGAGGAGACCGTCCTCGACGGGCGCACCCTGACCGACGACATCGTCCCCCGCAGACCGTCCCCGACACGCGCACCCGGGCCGACGAGATCGTCCCCCGGACATGCCCGCCCTGACCGACGAGATCGTCTCCCGCGCCGCCCGCTGTTCCTTCGCCCCCGCCCGAGCGGTACCATCGAGCTACATTTTGAACTTGTTCAAAAAGGGGGATCGACGAGACATGACCATCTCGACAGCACCCAGGGACAACGACAGTCCCGCCACCGCCCTGGGCCCCACGGCCCTGGTTCTCGGCGCCTTCTCGGCCGTGGGCACCTGGGCGTTCCTGTTCCCGTGGACGGTCCTGGCCGGAGCGCTCGCGGTGACGTTCGGGGCGATGGGCCTCCACTACGCCCGCCAGGGCACCGGCCGGATGTGGACCGCCGCCGCCGGCACGACCCTGGGCGCGATCGGTTTCATCGGCACCGCCACGCTGATCTGGGGCCTCTACTAGCCGGGGCCTCACCCGGGGGTGGGCGTCACCCCTCGGCGATGACCACCGCCGAGGCGACGCCGGCGTCGTGACTGAGCGACACGTGCCAGCTCCGCACGCCGAGTTCGGCGGCCCGGGCCGCCACCGTCCCGGTCACCCGCAGCCAGGGCCGCCCGCTGTCCTCGACGCACACCTCGGCGTCGGTCCAGAGCAGCCCGGGCGGCGCACCGAGCGCCTTGGCCAACGCCTCCTTGGCTGCGAACCGCGCGGCCAGCGAGGCGACTCCCCGCCGCCCCCCGCCGGGCAGCAGCAACTCCCGTTCCAGGAACAGCCGCTTGGCCAGCGCGGGCGTACGCTCCAGTGAAGCCGCGAACCGTTCGATCTCGGCAACGTCGATGCCGACCCCGATGATGCTCATGGGCAGCACCCTACGGTGACGGGCCGCATCCGGCCCGAACAGTACCCGGAGCACTTCCCGGACGACCCCGTGATCTTCAACTCCCGGCCCTCCCTATAGAGTTCGCGCCGACCGCGATGAGCAAACGGCATCGCACCAAACGGGAGGACACCGATCATGAAGTTCGCGTCGCTGGGAACCGCGGCCAGTGCCCTGGCTCTCTTCGCCACGGCCCTCACCGGCACCGTCGCCGCCGCGGGCACCGCCGCCGCGGCCCCGCCGAAGGACTGCAGCAAGGCGATCGTCAACGTCAAGGCCAAGGAGACCGTCAACGTCCGCAGCGCACCGAAGACGTCCGCCACGGCCCTCGGCATCTGGGGCAAGGGCAAGAAGGGCGGCATCTGCAACGACGGCAAGTCCTTCAAGGGCGGCTCGTACACGGCCTGCGGCAAGACGAGCAACCAGTGGTACTACGGCGGCGACAAGGTGAACGGCTGGGTCCCGAAGACCTGCATCAACTGGTAGTCGCCGGGCGGGCGGCAGGGGCGGGCGGCGACAAGCCGCCCGCCCCCGGTGCTCACTCCACCGTCACCGACTTCGCCAGGTTCCGCGGCTGGTCCACCTCGTTGCCGCGGGCCGTCGCCAGCTCACAGGCGAACACCTGCAGCGGCACCGTCGCCACGAGCGGCTGCAGCAGCGTCGGGGTGGCCGGCACCCGGACCAGGTGGTCCGCGTACGGCACGACCGCCTCGTCGCCCTCCTCCGCGATCACGATCGTCCGCGCACCGCGCGCCCGGATCTCCTGGATGTTGGACACGATCTTGTCGTGCAGCACCGACCGTCCGCGCGGCGAGGGCACCACCACGACCACCGGCATGTCCTCCTCGATCAGCGCGATCGGCCCGTGCTTCAGCTCCCCGGCCGCGAACCCCTCCGCGTGCATGTAGGCGAGTTCCTTGAGCTTCAGCGCGCCTTCCAGCGCCACGGGATACCCCACGTGCCGCCCGAGGAAGAGCACCGTCTTCTTGGTGGCCAGCGTGCGCGCCAGCTCCCGCACCGGCTCCATCGTGCCCAGCACCTCGTCCACCGCACCGGAGATGGAGGACAGGTCGCGGATCACCGCCCGGATCTCGTCGCCCCACTTCGTGCCGCGCACCTGCCCCAGGTACAGGGCGACCAGGTAGCAGGCCACGAGCTGCGTGAGGAACGCCTTGGTCGAGGCGACGGCCACCTCGGGCCCGGCGTGTGTGTACAGCACCGCGTCCGACTCGCGCGGAATCGTCGAGCCGTTGGTGTTGCAGATCGCCAGCACCTTGGAGCCCTGCTCACGGGCGTGCCGCAGCGCCATCAGCGTGTCCATGGTCTCGCCCGACTGGGAGATGGCGATCACCAGCGTCTGCGCGTCCAGGATCGGGTCCCGGTAGCGGAACTCGCTGGCCAGCTCCACCTCGCAGGGCAGCCGCGTCCAGTGCTCGATCGCGTACTTGGCGATCAGCCCGGCGTGGAAGGCCGTACCGCAGGCGATGATGACGACCTTGTCGATCTCCCGCAGCACGCCCGGCGGGATCCGCACCTCGTCCAGCGTCAGCGAACCGGACCCGTCGATCCGGCCGAGGAGTGTGTCCGCGACCGCCTTGGGCTGCTCGGCGATCTCCTTGAGCATGAAGTAGTCGTAGCCGCCCTTCTCGGCGGCCGACGCGTCCCAGTCGACGTGGTAGGACCGCACGTCGGCCGGGCGGCCGTCGAAGCCGGTCACGGTCACGCCGTCCCGGCGCAGCTCCACCACCTGGTCCTGCCCGAGTTCGATCGCCGAACGGGTGTGGGCGATGAACGCGGCGACGTCCGAGGCGAGGAAGGCCTCGCCCTCTCCCACCCCGACCACCAGCGGGGAGTTCCGCCGTGCGCCGACCACCACGTCCGGCTCGTCGGCGTGCACCGCGACCAGCGTGAACGCGCCCTCCAGCCGCCGGCACACCAGCCGCATCGCTTCGGCGAGGTCCGCGCAGGAGGAGAACTCCTCGGCGAGCAGATGCGCCACGACCTCGGTGTCGGTCTCGGAGGACAGCTCGTGCCCGCGCTCCGCCAGCTCGGCGCGCAGCAGGGCGAAGTTCTCGATGATGCCGTTGTGCACCACGGCGACCCGGCCCGCGTTGTCGATGTGCGGGTGGGCGTTGGTGTCCGTCGGGGCGCCGTGCGTCGCCCAGCGGGTGTGTCCGATGCCCGTCGCGCCGGTCGGCAGCGGTCTGCCGTCCAGCTCCTTCTCCAGGTTGAGCAGTTTGCCGGCCTTCTTGGCCGTCGCCAGCCCCCCGTCGGCCAGGACGGCGACGCCCGCCGAGTCGTATCCCCGGTACTCCAGCCGCTTCAGCCCGGCCATGACGACCTCGAGCGCGGACTGCGGCCCCACGTAACCCACGATTCCACACATGAGCCGCAGCCTACGGTCCGATGCTCTCGGAAAACCCCTGAAGCGTGCCCGGATTCGGAAATAATCCCGGCTTACAGGACCACCGCGACGGCGTCTTTCCGCCCTGACGCCTCCTCATGGGCACCCGCGGTGACGACTGACGGCGAGCTGACCGCGTCTCAGACCTTCGCCCGATAGGCCCGCATGGCCAGGGGATAGAACACCAGCGCGATGCCCGCGGCCCACACCAGCGACCACATCACCGGCTCCGCCACCGCCCCGCCCAGCAGCAGCCCCCGGAACGCATCCGACAGGTGCGTCACCGGATTGACGTCGCTCCATGCCTGGAGCCAGCCCGGCATCGTGTCGACGACGACGAACGCGCTGCTGGTGAAGGTGATCGGGAAGATGAGCGTGAAGGCGAACGCCTGGACCTTCTCGGCGTCACCCGCCAGCATCCCGATCAGCACCGCGCTCCACGACACGGCCGCGGCGAACACCATCACCAGCAGGGTGCCGAGCAGGAACCCGCCGAGCCCGCCGGTGACGCGGAAGCCGAGTGCCAGGCCGAGGCCGATCATCAGCAGCAGCGCCCACAGGTGCTTCGCGAGGTCGGCGGTGATCCGGCCGACGAGCGGGGCGGAGCGGGCGATGGGCAGGCTGCGCAGCCGGTCGAAGACACCCTTGGTGAGGTCGGTGTTGAGCGCCATCGCCGTGTACATCGTCATGAACAAGGTGTTCTGCACGATGATCCCGGGCAGCGCGTACTTCAGATACGCCTCGGGCGAGCCGGCCATCTGCCCGCCGAGGACATAGGTGAACAGGAACACGAACATGATCGGCGTGATGCTGTAGTCGACCAGTTCGAGCGGGTTGTGCTTGACGGCCACCAGGCTCCGCCAGGCCATCGTGAAGGTCTGCCGCAGTCCGGCGAGGGGCGGTACCCGGCCCGACGCGGTGACCGGCGCGTCGAGGGTGCCGGCGTCGGCGGTCATGACCGGCTCACCGCCTTCTCCAGTTCCTCGTCCTCCCGGACGGCCGCACCGCCGTCCCCCTCGGCCTGGCCCGGCTCGGCGCGGTGGCCGGTCAGGGACAGGAAGACCTCGTCGAGCGAGGAGCGGCGCAGGGCCAGCTCCCCGACCGCGATGCCCTCCCGGTCCAGCGCGCGCACCACGGCCGGCATCAGCTCGGGGTCCTTCACCGGGGCGGTGACCGTCTCGCCCTCGATCCGGGCCGCCGGCCCGGCGGCCCCGGCCACCAGCGCGTGCGCCCGCGCCAAGTCCTGCCCGGAGATCGGCCTGAGCTCCAGCACCTGGCCGCCGACCTGCGCCTTCAACTGGTCCGGTGTGCCCTCGGCGATCACCCGCCCCTTGTCGATCACGACGATGTCGTCGGCGAGGACATCGGCCTCGTTCAGATACTGCGTGGTCAGCAGGGCGGTCGCCCCGTCCGCGACCAGACCCCGCAGCAGGTCCCACAGCTCACCACGGCTGTGCGGATCGAGGCCGGTGGTCGGCTCGTCGAGGAAGAGGATGCTGGGCCGGCCGACGAGGCTGGCCGCGAGGTCCAGACGTCGGCGCATGCCGCCCGAGAAGGTCTTCGCCGCCCGCCCGGCCGCGTGGGTCAGCTGGAACCGCTCCAGCAGTTCACCGGCCCGCGCCTTGGCCTCCCGCCTCGGCAGCCCCAGCAGCCGTCCGATGAGCAGCAGGTTCTCCGTGCCCGTCAGGTTCTCGTCGACCGCCGCGTACTGCCCGGTCAGCCCGACGAGGGAACGGACGACCCCGGCCTCCCGGACCACGTCGTGCCCGGCCACCCGGGCCGTCCCCCGGTCCGGGCGCAGCAGAGTCGCGAAGATCCGCACCGCGGTCGTCTTCCCGGCGCCGTTGGGGCCCAGCAGCCCGAGCACAGTGCCCTTGCGGGCCGCCAGGTCGACACCGGCCAGTGCCTCGGTCTCCCGGAACCGCTTGACCAGGCCTTCCGCCTCTATCGCGTACGTCATGGGTACTCCCGGGCGTTCGTGGACCCCGGACCGGGCCCACCCTCTCCACAACTGTGACGCACGCCACTGACATTCCACCCGAATCAGTTTTTCCCAGTCTGAAGCGGGTCGAACGAATCGCGTGACGGATCCCACCTCACCGTTCGTTCGTACTCCCGTAACAATGGACTGTGATCTCTCCGGTCTCCTCGATGCCCCGGAGCGCCCACCGGCCCCGCCCGGAGGCGACTCCCTACGTCGACCTCACCCGAGCCGAGTGGAGTGCGCTGCGCGACAAGACGCCGCTGCCACTGACGGCCGAGGAGGTCGAGAAGCTGCGCGGTCTCGGCGACGTGATCGACCTCGACGAGGTGCGGGACATCTACCTCCCGCTGTCCAGACTTCTCAACCTCTACGTCGGTGCCACCGACGGCCTCAGAGGCGCCCTGAACACGTTCCTGGGCGAACAGGGCTCCCAGTCGGGCACACCGTTCGTCATAGGGGTCGCCGGTTCGGTGGCCGTGGGCAAGTCGACGGTCGCCCGCCTCCTCCAGGCCCTGCTGTCGCGCTGGCCCGAGCACCCGCGCGTCGAGCTGGTCACCACCGACGGCTTCCTGCTGCCGACGAAGGAACTCCAGGCCCGCGGCCTGATGTCCCGCAAAGGCTTCCCGGAGTCCTACGACCGCCGGGCCCTGACCCGCTTCGTCGCCGACATCAAGGCCGGCAAGAACGAGGTCACCGCGCCCGTCTACTCCCACCTGATCTACGACATCGTCCCCGACAAGAGGCTCACGGTCCGCCGCCCCGACATCCTGATCGTCGAGGGCCTGAACGTCCTCCAGCCGGCCCTGCCCGGCAAGGACGGCCGCACCCGCGTCGGCCTCGCCGACTACTTCGACTTCAGCGTGTACGTCGACGCCCGCGTCGAGGACATCGAGACCTGGTACCTCAACCGCTTCCGCAAGCTGCGCGCGACCGCCTTCCAGAACCCCTCCTCGTACTTCCGCAAGTACACCCAGGTCTCGGAGGAGGAGGCCCTGGACTACGCCCGGACGATGTGGCGCACGATCAACCGGCCCAACCTGGTGGAGAACATCGCCCCCACCCGCGGCCGCGCCACCCTGGTGCTGCGCAAGGGCCCGGACCACAAGGTGCAACGGCTGAGCCTGCGCAAGCTGTGACTCCGAGCCGAAAGGCGGGTTAGATGAGCGCCATGCTCCATCTGCGCCTGATCACACCGTCCGACCGGACCGACGAAGTGGTGCTGCTGATCGAGAAGACGGTCGGCACCACCCACCTCGTCGTGCTGCCGGGCGCCGCCCGCGACCCCGCCGGGGACGTGGTGATGTGCGACGTGGCGCGCGAGGCGGGCGACGAGCTGCTCACCGGCCTGCGAAACCTGGGGATAGACACCACGGGCTCCATCGCCGTCGAGTCCATCGACCTGTCCCTGTCGAAGCGGGCGGACAAGGCCGAGGCGGACGCGCCCGGCGAGGCTTCCGACGCGGTCCTGTGGGAGCACCTGTCCGACGCGACGCACGAGGAATCCACCCTCTCGGTCACGTACCTGGCCTTCATCACGCTCGCCACCATGATCGCGGCCTGCGGCGTGGTCCTGGACAACTCGATTCTGATCGTCGGAGCCATGGCGGTGGGCCCGGAGTTCGGCCCACTCGCGGGAATCAGCACCGCGGTGGTCCGCCGCCAGCCGCGCCTCGCGGCGCGCTCGCTCGTCGCCCTGCTGGTGGGCTTCGCGGCGGCGATGGCGGTGACGGTCGGCTTCAGTCTCTTCATGGACGCCGTCGGCCTCTTCACCGAGGCCCAGCTGGAAGCCGACCGCCCCAACACCGGCTTCATCTACGCCCCCGACCGGCTGTCCTTCGTCGTGGCGGTCCTGGCCGGCATCGCCGGCACGCTCTCGCTGACGTCGGCCAAATCGGGCGCCCTGGTCGGCGTGGCCATCTCGGTCACCACGATCCCGGCCGCCGCGAACGCGGCCGTGGCCCTGAGCTACGGCGACACGAAGCAGACCTGGGGATCCACGGAGCAGCTCCTGCTGAACCTGCTGGGCATCATCGTCGCGGGCACGCTGACGCTGCTGGCACAGAAGTGGTTCTGGGCCAGGCAGCCCAAGAACGCACCGTGAGGGCAACGCTCCTCAGGGGCGCGGGGAACTGCGCGACAAGCTACGACGGACGGTCAGCCGGCAGCCAACCGCAGCCCCCACCCCCCTGCCCGTTTCACTACCCGAGCGCGGACTTCACCGCGTCAGCCAGCCGACCCGCAACAGACCGAGCCTGCTCGATGTCGGCCGCCTCCACCATCACACGGACCAACGGCTCGGTCCCGGAGGGCCGCAGCAGCACCCGCCCGGTCTCCCCGAGCTCCCGCTCCGCGTCCGAGACCGCCGCCGACAGCTCCGCGGACGTCCCCACCCGCGTCCTGTCGACGTCCGGCACATTGATCAGCACCTGCGGCAGCCGCTCCATGACGGCGGCGAGATCCGCCAGCGCGCGCCCGCTCTGCGCCACCCGCGCCGCCAGCAGCAGCCCGGTCAGCGTCCCGTCGCCGGTCGTCGCGTGGTCGAGGATGATCACGTGCCCGGACTGCTCGCCCCCGAGGGCGAACCCGTGCTCCTTCATCTCCTCCAGCACGTACCGGTCACCGACGGCGGTCTGCACCAGCCGGATGCCCTCGCGCTCCATGGCGAGCTTGAACCCGAGGTTCGACATCACCGTCGCGACGACGGTGTCGGACCGCAGCGCGGAACGCTCCTGCATCGCCAGCGCGAGCACCGCGAGGATCTGGTCCCCGTCCACCTCCGCACCGGTGTGGTCGACAGCGAGGCACCGGTCGGCGTCACCGTCATGCGCGATGCCGAGGTCGGCCCCGTGCTCCACGACGGCGGCCTTGATCTTTTCCAGGTGCGTCGAACCGTAGCCGTCGTTGATGTTGAGCCCGTCGGGCTCGGCCCCGATCGTGACGACCTGCGCACCGGCCTGCCGGAACGCCTCCGGCGAGACCCGGGCGGCGGCGCCGTGCGCCTCGTCCAGGACGACCTTCAGCCCGTCGAGCCGGTTCGGCAGGACACTCAGCAGATGTGCGACGTACCGGTCGGCGCCCTCCTCGTAGGCGCGTACGCGGCCCACGCCGGACCCGGTCGGACGGTCCCACGGGGCACCGGTGCGGTGCTCCTCGTAGACGGACTCGATCCGGTCCTCCAGCTCGTCGGCGAGCTTGTGCCCGCCGCGGGCGAAGAACTTGATGCCGTTGTCGGGCATGGCGTTGTGGCTCGCGGAGAGCATCACACCGAGGTCGGCGCCGAGCTCCCCGGTCAGGTACGCCACGGCGGGCGTCGGCAGCACACCGACGCGCAGGACGTCCACGCCGGCGCTGGCGAGGCCCGCGACCACGGCGGCTTCCAGGAACTCCCCGGACGCACGGGGGTCACGCCCGACCACGGCCTTGGGCCGGTGTCCCTCGAACGTGCCCGCCTCGGCCAGTACGTGTGCCGCGGCCACGGAGAGGCCCAGGGCCATCTCCGCCGTCAGATCCGCGTTGGCGACACCGCGCACGCCGTCCGTGCCGAAGAGTCGTCCCACAGTGGTGTCCTCCGTATTGCTGAAGAGAATGCGGCTCACATTCCCGCGTACCTTCCCTGAGACTGTCCGGGACCGGTAGGGGTTGTGTAAACGAACCGCCCCGGCAGCACAACCGTGCCGCCGGGGCGATCGAGGCGAAGCCAGTCGCGAGGACGGGCGTCGCGATTAGCGCTTGCTGTACTGCGGCGCCTTGCGGGCCTTCTTCAGACCGGCCTTCTTGCGCTCGACCGCACGGTCGTCGCGCTTGAGGAAGCCGGCCTTCTTCAGCGGGCCGCGGTTGTTGTCGACGTCCGCCTCGTTCAGCGCACGGGCGACACCGAGACGCAGCGCACCGGCCTGGCCGGAGACACCGCCACCGGCGATGCGGGCGATGACGTCGTAGCGGCCCTCGAGCTCGAGAACCTTGAACGGCTCGTTGACTTCCTGCTGGTGCACCTTGTTCGGGAAGTAGTCCTCGAGGGTGCGACCGTTGATCTTCCACTTGCCGGTGCCCGGGACGATCCGGACGCGGGCGATGGCGTTCTTGCGACGGCCCAGGCCGGCGGCCGGCTGGGGCTCACCGAAGCGGGAGGCCATGGACTCCGAGGTGTACTCACCCTCGACGGGGACCTCGGACTCGGTGGTGTAGCTGTCGATGTCAAGCTCTTCGAGCGGCTGCTCGGCAGTGGTCTCGGCCACGATTCTCCTCAGATTCTGTTCAGTCTTAGGGGGTGGCCGGACTTACTGCGCGACCTGGGTGATCTCGTACGGCTGCGGCTGCTGCGCGCCGTGCGGGTGCTGGTCACCCTTGTAGACCTTCAGCTTCGAGAGCATCTGACGGCCCAGCGTGTTCTTGGGGAGCATGCCCTTGACGGCCTTCTCGATGGCCTTCTCGGGGTTCTTGTCGAGCAGCTCGTCGTAACGGACGGAGCGCAGACCACCCGGGTAGCCGGAGTGGCGGTACGCCATCTTCTGGGTCCGCTTGTTGCCGGACAGGTGCACCTTGTCCGCGTTGATGATGATGACGAAGTCACCAGCGTCGACGTGGGGGGCGTAGATCGGCTTGTGCTTGCCGCGGAGGAGCGTCGCGGCAGTGGTGGCGAGACGACCCAGGACAACGTCCTGAGCGTCGATGACGTGCCACTGGCGCGTCACATCGCCGGGCTTGGGGCTGTACGTACGCACGGTTCGTAGCCTTCGCTTCGAGTGAATGGTCCATAACTGGTCACCGAAACGATCACGACAGCCTGGACCGCACTGCGGCGACGCATACCGCGTACGTGGGGTCGCTGGTCATCGGCCCGGTGGACCGGTGTAAGGGCCCGTCCCGTGAGAATGAGCAAGCCAATACACAACGAACAAGCAGAATACCGGGGCTCACCACAAGGGTCAAAACGCGGTATCACCGCAGCCGCTCGGTCACCGACACGTACACGGCGGCACAGAGCGTGACGACCCTCCGCAGCGTCCGCCGCCGCGGTGCTCTTGCATACGGGAACACCGACAACACGACCACGTCCACCGCGACCGCGGCGCACCACCGCAGCACGGATCCACCCCGGCGTGGACGACGGAACGCCCCCAGCGCCCCCACCACGACCGACGGCCACAGCCCGGCCGTGAGGACCGGCCAGGACAGCAGACACCCCAGCAGCACCACAGCCGGCAGCAGTCGCCCCAACCACCCGCAGATGTCGCCTTTGCCCGTGCGCATGGGAGGAACGCTAGGGGCTCCGGTGCCCAACCGGGCGGACCAGCACGCCCCTTGTCCCGTCTAAGATGCGCCCCATGAGCTTTGGGCAGGGGGGACCTCAGTCCCAGTGGGATCCCTGGAAACCGCAGTCGCAGCAGCCCTGGAACGGCGGGGGCGGCCAGTCTCCGGACTGGGCAGCGCTCGCTGAGGCCTCCGAGGCCCGCCACAAACGACGCCGGGTGCTGCTGATCGGCGGCGGCGCGCTCGCCACCGTCGCGATCGGCACCGCCGTCGCGGTGGCCGTCGTGTCCGCAGGCGGAGACAACAAGGGCAACCCGGCCTCGCTGCCCTCGTCCGAGATCCCGAGCCAGTCCGCCTCGGCGCCGTCCTTCGCCCCGACCAGCGCTCCGCCGCCGCTGGACCCGAAGGACTTCATCGCCAGCGCGAAGAAGGACAAGGCCCCGCTCAGCCCGGAGACGCTCTTCCCGGGCACCCAGCTCACCGTCGGCGAGACGGTCTACAAGAAGGGCCCCACCGCCGACACGAGGAACTGCGCCTCGGCGGCCGGCGGCACCCTCGCCAAGATCCTCACCGGCAACGACTGCACCCGCCTGATACGGGTGACCTACGTCAAGGACGGCATCGCGGTGACGGTCGGCGTGGCCGTCTTCGACACCGAGGCGCAGGCCGCCAAGGCCAAGGGCCAGACCACCAAGAAGAGCTTCGTCAAGTCGCTCTCCGGCGGCGGTGTGAAGGCCTTCTGCGAATCCGGCTTCTGCCGCACGACGAGCAACGCCTACGGCCGCTACGCCTACTTCACCAACGCCGGCTTCACCAGCGGCAAGGACGTGACGACGAAGGACACCGAGGTGTTCGCCACGGGCGACAACCTCCAGCAGTTCACGTTCAACCAGATCCGCCGCCGCGGCGAGGCCCAGGCCTCGGCCGCGGCCGACGAGTGACCGGACGTCAGCAGCAGCCGGCCGACGGCAGCGACCGCTTGTTCCGCGCTTCCCTGCTGCGCGCGGCGAGCAGTTCGTCGGCCGGGTAGCCGACCTCCTCCAGCGTCAGCCCGTGCGGCCGTACGACGTGCACGGCCGAGTCGCGCACACCGGCGGCCAGCACCTTGCCCGGCCAGTCGGCGGGCCGGTGCCCGTCCCCGACGAACAGCAGCGCCCCGATGAGCGAGCGCACCATGTTGTGGCAGAAGGCGTCGGCCCGCACGGTCGCGGTGACGATGCCGTCCTCCCCGCGCACCAGGCTCAGCTCCTGGAGCGTGCGGATGGTGGTCGCCCCCTCCCGCTTCTTGCAGTAGGCGGCGAAGTCGTGCTCGCCCAGCAGCCGCCGCGCGGCCTCGTTCATGGCGTCGACGTCCAGGGGCCAGTCGTGCCACAGCACGTGGTTGCGCAGCAGCGGGTCGACACCCCCGGGATTGTCGGTGACCCGGTACGCGTACCGCCGCCAGACCGCCGAGAAGCGGGCGTTGAAGCCGCTGGGCGCCTCCCTGAGGGCCCAGACCCGTACGTCCCGGGGCAGCCGGCCGGCGAGCCGCTTCAGCAGCTTCTGGTGGTGCTCGGCCCACACCTCACGCGGCAGATCGACGTGGGCGACCTGCCCCCGTGCGTGCACCCCGGCGTCGGTGCGTCCCGCGACGGTCAGTTCGTACGTCTCCCGCGACCGCGTCACTGTCCGCAGGGCGTCCTCGACCTCCCCCTGCACGGTCCGCCGCCCTCCGGCCTGCTTGGCCCACCCGGAGAACTCACTCCCGTCGTACGACAGATCGAGCCGGACACGAACGTAACCCGCTGCTGCTTCATCACTCACGTACAGATCCTCTCAGCAACACAAAAGCGGGCCCGTCCCTGAAAAGGAACGGACCCGCCAACGCCCCTCAGGGGCGCGGGGAACTGCGCGACGAGCCACCACGAACCCGCGGCCGCAAGCGCACAGTCCCCGGCAGAACGCTTACGCGTCCTTGGACTCCTCGGCGTCCTCGGCCTTGGTCGTGTCGACCTGGGCCTCGGCAGCCTCGGCGTCCTTCGCGGCGCGCTTGGTCGCGGCCTCGGCCTCGCCCGTCGCCTCCTGCGCCACCGTCAGCGCCTCGACCAGCTCGATGACAGCCATGGGCGCGTTGTCGCCACGGCGGTTACCGATCTTGGTGATGCGGGTGTAGCCACCCGGACGGTTCTCGTAACGCGGGCCGATCTCGGTGAAGAGCGTGTGCACGATGCTCTTGTCCGTGATGACCTGGAGAACCTGACGGCGGTTGTGAAGGTCGCCCTTCTTCGCCTTGGTGACCAGACGCTCGGCGTACGGCCGCAGACGGCGGGCCTTCGCCTCGGTGGTGGTGATGCGACCGTGCTCGAAGAGCGACTTCGCGAGGTTCGCGAGCATCAGCTTCTCGTGCGCGGCGCTGCCGCCCAGACGGGCACCCTTGGTGGGCTTCGGCATGGTGTTTCTCCTAGGTGTCTGCCCCGGCCGTATCAGGTACCGGGGTCAGTATCTGAGCAGACGGTTGCCTGTCAGAGATCCGGGCGCCCTTTCAGACGCCCGGAAGGATCCGCGCCCCGTCAGGGACGCGGGGAACTGCGCGACCAGCCCCGACGGACCGGCAGCCGAATCAGTACTGCTCGGTCTCCACGAAACCGGCGTCAGCATCGTCATCGGCACCGAACGCGTCGGCAGCGGCGGTCGGGTCGAACCCGGGAGGCGAGTCCTTGAGCGCCAGGCCCATACCCGCCAGCTTCGCCTTGACCTCGTCGATCGACTTCGCACCGAAGTTGCGGATGTCGAGCAGGTCCGCCTCGGAACGGGCGACGAGCTCACCCACGGAGTGGATGCCCTCGCGCTTGAGGCAGTTGTACGACCGAACGGTGAGCTCCAGCTCCTCGATCGGCAGCGCCAGGTCGGCGGCCAGGGCGGCGTCCGTGGGGGACGGGCCCATGTCGATGCCCTCGGCGTCGATGTTGAGCTCGCGGGCCAGACCGAACAGCTCGACCAGGGTCTTACCGGCGGACGCCATGGCGTCACGCGGGCGCATGGCCTGCTTGGTCTCGACGTCGACGATCAGCTTGTCGAAGTCGGTCCGCTGCTCGACACGCGTGGCCTCGACCTTGTACGTGACCTTGAGCACCGGCGAGTAGATCGAGTCGACCGGGATCCGGCCGATCTCCTGGCCGACCTGCTTGTTCTGCACGGCGGAGACGTAACCGCGGCCGCGCTCGACCGTCAGCTCCATCTCCAGCTTGCCCTTGCCGTTGAGCGTGGCGAGGACCAGGTCGGGGTTGTGCACCTCGACACCGGCCGGGGGCGCGATGTCGGCGGCGGTGACCAGACCCGGGCCCTGCTTGCGCAGGTACATCACGACCGGCTCGTCGTGCTCCGAGGAGACGACCAGCTGCTTGATGTTGAGGATCAGGTCGGTGACGTCCTCCTTGACGCCCGGCACGGTGGTGAACTCGTGCAGCACGCCGTCGATGCGGATGGACGTGACCGCCGCACCCGGAATCGAGGAGAGGAGGGTCCGGCGCAGGGAGTTGCCGAGGGTGTAACCGAAGCCCGGCTCCAGCGGCTCGATCACGAACCGGGAGCGGAACTCGTCGACGACCTCTTCGGTCAACGAGGGACGCTGAGCGATCAGCATGTGTGGATCAGATCCTTCTTTCGTGGACGCCCGCTATTTGACGCCCGACGGAAACCGCACCGGGAAAAGCGCGGGTACTGCAAGGGTACGGGCGATACGGCCCTTTTCGGAGCCGTACCGCCCGGAACCATGGTCTGCGAGAAGCAGCCTCGCGTCAGACGCGGCGGCGCTTCGGCGGACGGCAGCCGTTGTGGGGGGTCGGGGTGACGTCCTGGATGGAGCCGACCTCGAGGCCCGTGGCCTGCAGGGAGCGGATCGCGGTCTCACGACCGGAACCCGGGCCCTTCACGAACACGTCGACCTTGCGCATGCCGTGCTCCTGGGCGCGGCGGGCAGCCGACTCGGCGGCCATCTGCGCGGCGAACGGCGTGGACTTCCGGGAGCCCTTGAAGCCGACGTGGCCGGCGGAGGCCCAGGAGATCACGTTGCCGGACGGGTCCGTGATCGAGACGATCGTGTTGTTGAACGTGCTCTTGATGTGCGCGTGGCCGTGAGCGACGTTCTTCTTTTCCTTGCGGCGCACCTTCTTGGCAGCGCCCTGACGACCCTTGGGGGGCATCTATAACTCCTACGGGAGGTGGTCGGTCCTACAGCGAAGACCGTGGACAGGCATCCGCTGTGGACTACTTCTTGCCCGGCTTCTTCTTGCCGGCGATGGCGCGACGCGGACCCTTGCGGGTACGAGCGTTGGTGCTGGTGCGCTGACCGCGGACGGGCAGACCACGACGGTGACGCAGACCCTGGTAGGTCCCGATCTCGACCTTGCGGCGGATGTCGGCCTGGATCTCGCGACGGAGGTCACCCTCGGTCTTGATGTTGTTGTCGACGTACTCGCGGATCGCGACCAGCTGCTCCTCGGAGAGGTCCCGAACACGGGTGTTCGGGTCCACGCCGGTGGCGGCCAGCGTCTGCTGGGAGAGGGTCCGGCCGATGCCGAACACGTAGGTGAGGGCGATCTCCACGCGCTTTTCGCGCGGGATGTCAACACCGGAAACGCGTGCCATTCAATGGCTCCAGTTACTTGTCGGAGGTCTTCCGCAGAACCGACTCCCAGCCGCCGTACCAGGTACGAACTGGGTCCCCAGCCTCCGAACCGGGGGTGTCAGACGAACGGGGTCCGCCTGGATCCTGCGTATGAACATATTCAGCTTGCGTCGCGCGAATCTCTGCGATGGATGCAGAGGGATCGGTCGTGCGTCAGCCCTGGCGCTGCTTGTGGCGCGGGTTGTCGCAGATGACCATGACCCGACCGTGACGGCGGATCACCCTGCACTTGTCGCAGATCTTCTTGACGCTCGGCTTGACCTTCATGGGTGTGAGGTTCTCCGGGTCAGTGCCGGCAGCCCCACCGCCCAGGGCGGCGGGGCACAGGCAAGATCTACTTGTAGCGGTAGACGATCCGGCCACGGGTCAGGTCGTACGGAGACAGCTCCACCACGACCCGGTCGTCAGGGAGGATGCGGATGTAGTGCATGCGCATCTTGCCGCTGATGTGTGCCAGGACCTGGTGGCCGTTCTGGAGCTCGACCTTGAACATGGCGTTCGGAAGAGACTCGACGACAGTGCCCTCGATCTCGATGGCACCTTGCTTCTTGGCCACGCTTCGCCCTTCGAATCGACTACCTTGATCGACTCTGTGCGGGCGCATGCAGGCATGCGGGTACACAAGAGCCGACGAGTCAGTCTACGTCAGGCCCCTCAGAAACACGAATCGAGGAATCCTGCCCCAGCGTGCAGATCTTTAAGCGCCCCTCCAGGGGCGCGGGGAACTGCGCGACGGGCGCCCACGCCCCCGCAGCCGCCGTCGGGCAGGACGACCCGCCCCGGAAGGCGCTCAGGCCAGCGGATCCGGCGCAGCGACGATGCCCAGCTCGGCGAGCTTCGCCTTCCCCCCGTCGGGAGACGTCAGCACGAGCGGCCCCTCCTCGGTCAGAGCCACCGAGTGCTCCCAGTGCGAGGACCACGTACCGTCCGTCGTGATGACCGTCCAGTCGTCCTCGAGGACCTCGGTCTTCGGCGTGCCGAGGGACACCATCGGCTCGATCGCCAGGCAGAAACCGGGCACCAGCTTCGGCCCCTTGCCCCGGCGCCGGTCGACGTAGTTCAGCAGGTGCGGGTCCATGTGCATCTCGGTGCCGATGCCGTGGCCGCCGTAGTCCTCGATGATCCCGTACTTGCCGCCGCCGGGCTTCGGCTGGCGGCGGATGTACGTCTCGATGGCCCGGGAGACGTCGACGAGCCGGTTGCCCTGCTTCATCGCGGCGATGCCGGCCCACATCGACTCCTCCGTCACCCGGGAGAGCTCGACGAGCTCCGGGGCGTGACCGGAGCCCACGAACGCCGTGAAGGCCGCGTCTCCGTGCCAGCCGTCGATGATCGCGCCGCAGTCGATGGAGATGACGTCGCCGTCCTTGAGGACGACGTCGTCGGAGGGGATGCCGTGGACGACGACCTCGTTCACGGACGTGCAGATCGTCGCGGGGAAGCCGCCGTAGCCGAGGAAGTTCGGCTTGGCGTTGTGCTCGGCGAGCACCTTGCGCGCCACTTGGTCCAGATCCCTCGTCGTGGCCCCGGGCACGGCTGCCTCGCGGGTCGCCGCGTGGATGGCCGCGACGACCAGCCCCGCCTCACGCATCTTGGCGATCTGCTCGGGGCTCTTGATCTGCACCATGGGAGCTACGGCCTTTCTGGACCTTCGACGACGGCGAACGCCTTCAACGATACGGGGCCGAGCGGCCGGCCCCACCCACACAGCGGCCGCGGCTCCCCGAGGGGAACCGCGGCCGTAGCTGCGTACGGACGACTACTTGTCGCCCTCGCCACGCTTCAGCGCCTCCATGGCGCGGGTCGTGACGTCCTCCACCTTGCCGAGCGCCGAGATCGTGACGACCAGGCCCTGGGCCTTGTAGTAGTCGATGATCGGCTCGGTCTGGGTGTGGTAGACCTCCAGCCGCGTGCGGACCGTCTCCTCGGAGTCGTCGTCCCGCTGGTACAGCTCGCCGCCGCAGACGTCGCAGACGCCTTCCTTGGCCGGCTGCTTGTACGTCACGTGGAAGACGTGCGCGGAGTCGTTGCGGCAGATGCGCCGGCCGGCGATCCGCTTGACGACCTCGTCCTCCGGGACCTCCAGGTCCAGCACCGCGTCCAGCTGCATGTTCTCGGTCTCGAGGAGCTCGTCGAGCGCCTCGGCCTGGGAGACGTTGCGCGGGAAGCCGTCCAGCAGGAAACCGTTCTCGGCGTCCGGCTGCTCCATGCGGTCCTTCGCCATCGCGATGGTGACCTCGTCGGGCACGAGGTTGCCCGCGTCCATGTAGGACTTCGCCAGTTTGCCGAGTTCCGTCTGCCGGCTGATGTTGGCCCGGAACAGGTCGCCCGTGGAGATGTGCGGGATCGACAGGTTCTTGGCCAGGAACGCGGCCTGCGTTCCCTTACCGGCACCCGGCGGCCCGACGAGGACGATACGCATCAGCGGAGGAACCCTTCGTAATTGCGCTGCTGGAGCTGGCTCTCGATCTGCTTCACGGTCTCGAGACCGACACCCACGATGATCAGGATGCTGGTCCCGCCGAACGGGAAGTTCTGGTTTGCCCCGAACCCAACCAACGCCATCGTCGGTACGAGAGCGATCAGTCCCAGATACAGCGAACCCGGCCAGGTGATCCGGTTGAGTACGTAGCTCAGGTACTCAGCGGTCGGTCGGCCAGCCCGGATGCCCGGGATGAAGCCACCATACTTCTTCATGTTGTCGGCGACTTCCTCGGGGTTGAAGGAGATCGCCACATAGAAGAACGCGAAGAAAACGATCAGCAGGAAGTACGAAATGATGTAGTACGGGTGGTCGCCCTTGACGAAGTGTTGCTCGATCCAGGTCTTCCACTCGGACTTGCCACCGGCGAACTGGGCGATCAGCGCCGGGATGTACAGCAGCGACGAGGCGAAGATGACGGGGATCACACCCGCCTGGTTCACCTTGAGCGGGATGTAGGTGGACGTACCGCCGTAGGAACGGCGGCCGATCATGCGCTTGGCGTACTGCACCGGGATGCGGCGCTGGGCCTGCTCGACGAAGACCACCAGGCCGACCATGACGAGGCCCACCAGGATCACGGTGCCGAACTCGATCCAGCCGCCGGCCAGGGAGCCCTGCTTCTTGATGGCCCACAGCGCGGACGGGAAGGTGGCGGCGATCGAGATGAACATCAGGATCGACATGCCGTTGCCGATACCGCGGTCGGTGATGAGCTCACCGAGCCACATCACGGCCGCCGTGCCGGCGGTCATCGTGATGACCATGGTGATGGTGACGAAGATCGACTGGTCGGGGACGATCTGGCTGGCCACCGGGCAGCCCGAGAAGAGGGCGCCGCTGCGGGCGGTGGCGACGAGGCCGGTGCCCTGGAGAATGGCGAGGGCGATCGTCAGGTAGCGGGTGTACTGCGTGATCTTCGCCGTACCGGCCTGGCCCTCCTTCTTCAGGGCTTCCAGGCGCGGGATCACCACGGTCAGCAGCTGCAGGATGATGCTCGCCGTGATGTACGGCATGATGCCCAGCGCGAAGATCGTGATCTGCAGCAGCGCGCCGCCGGAGAACATGTTGACCAGGCCGAAGAGACCCTGATTGGCCTGGGCGTTGTCGATACAGGTCTGAACGTTCCGGTAGTCGACGCCTGGGATCGGAATGTGCGTGCCGACCCGGTAGACCACGATGATGCCGAGCGTGAAGAGCAGCTTCTTGCGCAGGTCGGGCGTCTTGAACGCCCGGGCGAACGCGGTGAGCACGGTGCCTCCTGCGACCCCCGCGCAACTGCGTCAAGGGTGACGTCTTGAGAGTCCAATAGAACAACGACATGGGTAACGGTCAACTGCCGCCGAGAGTGCCCGAAGTGAAGCACCCTGTGAAAAGTGGGCAGTGCAGGCCACCTTACCGGCGAGACTGCCGCCCTAGGAACGACCAACCGGGGATACCCCATTTGTGGGGCATCCCCGGTCGGGATCGCTCAGGTCATCGAGACGCCTGTGGTGTTCAGACGAGCTCGGTGACAGTACCGCCGGCGGCGGTGATCTTCTCCTTGGCGGAGCCGGAGACGGCGTCGACCGTCACCTGCAGCGCCACGGAGATCTCGCCCTGGCCGAGGACCTTGACGAGGCTGTTCTTGCGAACGGCCCCCTTGGCCACCAGACCCTCGACGGTGACCTCGCCACCCTCGGGGTAGAGCGCGGCCAGCTTGTCGAGGTTCACGACCTGGAACTCGGTCTTGAACGGGTTCTTGAAGCCCTTCAGCTTCGGGAGACGCATGTGGAGGGGCATCTGGCCACCCTCGAAGCGCTCCGGAACCTGGTAACGGGCCTTCGTGCCCTTGGTACCACGACCGGCCGTCTTACCCTTCGACGCCTCACCACGACCGACACGGGTCTTGGCGGTCTTGGCGCCGGGGGCGGGACGGAGGTTGTGGATCTTGAGCGGGTTCTGCTCCGCCATGATCAGTCGACCTCCTCGACCGTCACGAGGTGGCGGACGGTGTGCACCATGCCGCGGAACTCGGGGCGGTCCTCCTTGACGACCTGCGTGTTGATGCCCTTGAGACCAAGGGAACGCAGGGTGTCACGGTGGTTCTGCTTGCTGCCGATGTAGGACTTGACCTGCGTAATCTTGAGCTGCGCCATGATTACGCACCCGCCCCGGCACGCGCACGCAGGAGAGCCGCGGGGGCGACGTCCTCGAGGGGCAGACCACGGCGGGCCGCGATCTCCTCGGGACGCTGCAGGCCCTTCAGGGCCTCCACGGTCGCGTGCACGATGTTGATCGCGTTGTCGGAGCCGAGCGACTTCGACAGCACGTCGTGGATACCGGCGCACTCGAGCACGGCACGCACCGGACCACCGGCGATCACACCGGTACCGGGCGACGCGGGCTTCAGGAGCACGACGCCGGCAGCCTTCTCACCCTGGATGGGGTGCGGGATGGTGCCCTGGATGCGGGGGACCTTGAAGAAGTGCTTCTTGGCCTCCTCAACGCCCTTGGCGATGGCGGCCGGCACCTCCTTGGCCTTGCCGTATCCGACACCCACGGTGCCGTCACCGTCGCCCACCACGACCAGCGCGGTGAAGCTGAAGCGACGACCACCCTTCACAACCTTGGCGACGCGGTTGATCGCGACGACGCGCTCAACGTACGCGGTCTTCTCGGCGGCAGCAGCGCCGCCGTCACGGCCCTTCCGGTCCCGCCGCTCGCCGCCACCGGCACCGCCACCGCGGCGCTGGGGTCCAGCCATTGGAATTACCTCTCTCTGTTTCCGCTAGCTACGGAACCGACTCAGAACTTGAGTCCGGCCTCGCGGGCGGCGTCCGCCAGGGCGGCGATGCGCCCCGCGTACTGGTTACCACCACGGTCGAACACGACGGCCTCGACACCGGCGGCCTTGGCGCGCTCGGCGACCAGGGCGCCGACCTGCTTGGCCTGCGCGGACTTGTCGCCCTCGCCACCGCGGATCGAGCTGTCCAGGGTGGACGCCGACGCAAGGGTGTGACCCTTGATGTCGTCGATCACCTGGGCCACGATGTGGCGGTTCGAGCGGGTAACGACCAGACGCGGACGCTCCGCCGTACCGTTGATGTGCTTACGGATACGGATGTGGCGGCGCTTGATCGCGGCGCGCTTGTAGGCGTCGCCCTTAAGGATCTTCTGCCCGTATGCCATGGCTTACTTACCCGCCTTTCCGACCTTGCGGCGGATGACTTCGCCCTCGTACTTGACGCCCTTGGCCTTGTACGGGTCGGGCTTGCGCAGCTTGCGGATGTTGGCCGCAACCTCGCCGACCTTCTGCTTGTCGATGCCCTCGACCGAGAAACGGGTCGGGGACTCCACCTTGAAGGTGATGCCCTCGGGGGCCTCGACCAGGATCGGGTGGCTGTAGCCCAGGGAGAACTCCAGGTTGGAGCCCTTGGCCACGACACGGTAACCGACACCGCTGATTTCGAGCTTCTTGACGTATCCCTGGGTCACACCGGTGATCATGTTCGCCACCAGCGTGCGGGACAGGCCGTGCAGGGCCTTGCTCTGCCGCTCGTCGTTGGGCCGGAGCACCTGAAGGGTGCCGTCCTCGGCCTTCGCGATGTCGATCGGCGCGATGACGGTGTGGGTCAGTTCGCCCTTGGGGCCCTTGACCGCGACCGTACGGCCGTCGATGGTGACGTCCACGCCGGCGGGAACCGGGATGGGGAGCTTGCCGATACGCGACATTGCTGTCTCTCCTCCGTTCCCGAATTACCAGACGTAGGCGAGGACTTCCCCACCCACGCCCTTCTTCTGCGCCTGCTTGTCGGTCAGGAGCCCGTGGGACGTGGAGATGATCGCCACGCCCAGGCCGCCCAGGACCTTCGGCAGGTTGGTGGACTTCGCGTACACCCGGAGACCGGGCTTCGAGATCCGCTTGATGCCCGCGATGGAGCGCTCACGGTTGGGGCCGAACTTCAGCTCCAGGACGAGGTTCTTGCCGACCTCGGCGTCCTCGACCTTCCAGCCCGTGATGAAGCCCTCCTGCTGGAGGATCTCCGCGATGTGCGACTTGATCTTGGACGCCGGCATCGTCACGGAGTCGTGGTATGCCGAGTTCGCGTTCCGCAGACGCGTCAGCATGTCTGCGATCGGATCAGTCATGGTCATGAATTGGCCTTCGGCCTCTCTCGCCGGGGTTTCCTGGTGCGCCATCCCTCTCCCCGATCCGAGACGGGACGGGTGCGGCGCGGTGGACCTACGGCGTAGTAAGTCGTAAGGGCGGCGGCAGACGCCCAACCCCACAAGCCTAAGGCATGTGGGCTGGGCGTCCTGCCGCCCCAGATGCTTACCGAGAGCCCTGCAAATCCCTTATTAGGGGGATTACCAGGAGCTCTTGGTCACGCCCGGCAGCTCGCCACGGTGAGCCATCTCACGAAGGCACACGCGGCAGAGGCCGAACTTGCGGTACACGGAGTGCGGGCGGCCGCAGCGCTGGCAGCGGGTGTAGCCACGCACACCGAACTTGGGCTTGCGAGCAGCCTTAGCGATCAGAGCCTTCTTCGCCATCTCGCTCACGCCTCCTTGAAGGGGAAGCCGAGGTGACGAAGGAGCGCGCGGCCCTCAGCGTCGTTGGTCGCCGTGGTCACCACGGTGATGTCCATACCCCGGGTGCGGTCGATCTTGTCCTGGTCGATCTCGTGGAACATGACCTGCTCCGTGAGACCGAAGGTGTAGTTGCCACGGCCGTCGAACTGCTTGGGGGACAGGCCGCGGAAGTCGCGGATGCGCGGCAGCGCGAGCGACAGGGTGCGGTCCAGGAACTCCCACATGCGGTCGCCACGAAGCGTGACGTGGGCACCGATCGGCTGGCCCTCACGCAGCTTGAACTGCGCGATGGACTTGCGAGCCTTGGTGACGGCCGGCTTCTGACCGGTGATCGTGGTGAGGTCGCGGATGGCGCCCTCGATCAGCTTGGAGTCGCGGGCGGCGTCGCCCACACCCATGTTGACCACGATCTTGACGAGACCGGGGATCTGCATGACGTTCTCGTACTTGAACTCGTCACGCAGCTTGCCCGTGATCTCCTCACGGTACTTCTGCTTCAGACGCGGAGTGGTGGTGGTAGCCATCAGATGTCCTCACCCGTCCGCTTGGCAACGCGGATCTTGTTGCCTTCGTCGTCGAAGCGGTAACCGACGCGGGTCACGACCTTGTTGCCGTCCTTCTCCACGACCAGCTGGACGTTGGAGACGTGGATCGGCGCCTCGGTGGTGACGATGCCGCCGGCCTGCGAACCGCGAGCCGTCGGACCGGCCTTGGTGTGCTTCTTGACCCGGTTGACACCCTCGACCAGGACGCGGTCCTCACGGGGGAAGGCCGCGATGACCTTGCCCTGCTTGCCCTTGTCCTTACCGGTGATGACCTGGACCAGGTCGCCCTTCTTGATCTTCATGCTCACAGCACCTCCGGCGCGAGGGAGATGATCTTCATGAACTTCTTCTCGCGCAGCTCACGGCCCACCGGGCCGAAGATACGGGTGCCACGAGGGTCGCCGTCGTTCTTGAGAATGACAGCGGCGTTCTCGTCGAAGCGGATGTACGAGCCGTCCGGACGGCGGCGCTCCTTGACGGTGCGAACGATGACCGCCTTGACGACGTCACCCTTCTTCACGTTGCCACCGGGGATCGCGTCCTTGACGGTGGCGACGATGACGTCACCGATACCCGCGTAGCGGCGACCGGAGCCGCCGAGCACACGGATGCAAAGGATCTCCTTCGCACCAGTGTTGTCGGCGACACGCAGTCGCGACTCCTGCTGGATCACGTCTATCTCCTGATTGTCTGCCGGTTCCCGGGGCGGGCTCGCGCTTGCAGGCGCGATCCCGCCCCGAGCCTGGCGGAACGATGCCTAGGGGGTCCCCCTAGGAGGGATTACTTGGCCTTCTCGAGGATCTCGACGACGCGCCAGCGCTTCGTCGCGGACAGCGGCCGGGTCTCCATGAGGAGGACGCGGTCGCCGACACCCGCGGCGTTCTGCTCGTCGTGGGCCTTGAGCTTGCTCGTACGGCGGATGACCTTGCCGTACAGCGCGTGCTTGACGCGGTCCTCGACGGCGACGACGACGGTCTTGTCCATCTTGTCGCTGACGACCAGACCCTCGCGGGTCTTGCGGAAACCGCGGTCCGTCTTGGTCTCTTCAGTCACGTTGCTCTCGCTCATCAGGCGCTCTCCACCGTCTCGATGCCCAGCTCGCGCTCACGCATCAGGGTGTAGATCCGCGCGATGTCCTTACGGACGGCCTTGAGCCGGCCGTGGTTCTCGAGCTGGCCCGTCGCCGCCTGGAAGCGGAGGTTGAACAGCTCTTCCTTGGCCTCGCGGAGCTTGTTGAGAAGCTCCTCGTTGCCCAGCTCGCGCAGCTCGGACGCCTTGGTACCGGCCGACATCACGCTTCACCTGCCTCGCGCTTGACGATCTTGCACTTCATCGGCAGCTTGTGAGCCGCACGGGTCAGGGCCTCGCGCGCGATCTTCTCGTTGGGGTACGACAGCTCGAACATCACGCGTCCGGGCTTGACGTTGGCGATCCACCACTCAGGAGAACCCTTACCGGAACCCATGCGGGTCTCGGCGGGCTTCTTGGTGAGGGGGCGGTCCGGGTAGATGTTGATCCAGACCTTGCCGCCACGCTTGATGTGGCGGGTCATGGCAATACGGGCGGCCTCGATCTGGCGGTTCGTCACGTACGCCGGGGTCAGCGCCTGGATGCCGTACTCGCCGAACGCGACCTGCGTGCCACCCTTGGACATGCCGTTGCGCTTGGGGTGGTGCTGCTTGCGGTGCTTGACCCTACGGGGGATCAGCATGACGGTCAGGCCTCCGTTCCGGTGCTCTCAGCCGGAGCGGCGGACGCGGGAGCCTCGGCCTTGGGGGCCTCGGCGCCGGCAGCCTGCTGCGGCTTGCGACCGCGCCGCTCGCCACCGCGGCCACCACGGGCCGGGCGGTCGGCACCACCGCGGGCCGGGCGGTTACCCGCACGGGCAGCGGCGTTCTCGGCGCGGACCTCGGCGATGTTCTTGACGTCGCCCTTGTAGATCCAGACCTTCACGCCGATGCGGCCGAAGGTCGTCTTGGCCTCGAAGAAGCCGTAGTCCACGTTCGCACGGAGCGTGTGCAGGGGCACGCGGCCCTCGCGGTAGAACTCCGAGCGGGACATCTCGGCGCCGCCGAGGCGGCCACCGCACTGGATCTTGATGCCCTTGGCGCCGGCCTTCATCGCCGACTGCATGCTCTTACGCATGGCGCGGCGGAAGGAGACGCGGGAGGAGAGCTGCTCGGCAACGGCCTGGGCAACCAGCTGAGCGTCGGTCTCGGGGTTCTTGACCTCGAGGATGTTCAGCTGGACCTGCTTGCCCGTGAGCTTCTCGAGGTCACCGCGGATGCGGTCGGCCTCGGCGCCACGGCGGCCGATGACGATGCCCGGACGAGCGGTGTGGATGTCCACACGCACGCGGTCACGGGTGCGCTCGATCTCGACCTTGGAGATGCCGGCGCGCTCCATGCCGGACGTCATCATCCGACGGATGGCGACGTCTTCCTTGACGTAGTCCTTGTACAGCTTGTCGGCGTACCAACGCGACTTGAAGTCGGTCGTGACACCGAGCCGGAACCCGTGCGGGTTTACCTTCTGGCCCATTACCGGGTTCCTTCCTTGCTGCTGACGACCACGGTGATGTGGCTGGTCCGCTTGCGGATCCGGTAGGCACGGCCCTGGGCGCGCGGACGGAACCGCTTCAGGGTCGGGCCCTCGTCGACGTAGGCCTCGGAGACGAAGAGGCTGTCGACATCGGTGTGGTCGTAGTTGTGCGCGGCGTTGGCGATGGCGCTGTCCAGCACCTTGCCGACCGGCTGGCTCGCGGCCTGCGGGGCGAAACGCAGGACCGCCTGAGCCTCCGTGGCGTCGAGGCCACGGATGAGGTCCACCACGCGGCGGGCCTTCATGGGCGTGACGCGGATGTACCGCGCCTGGGCCCTGGCTTCCATGGTTGTCCTTCCAGTGTCTGTCATGGTCATTCCACCCCGCGCTTAGCGGCGCTTCGACTTCCGGTCGTCCTTGACGTGACCCCGGAAGGTGCGGGTCGGCGAGAACTCGCCGAGCTTGTGGCCGACCATCGACTCGGTGACGAACACCGGAATGTGGGTCTTGCCGTTGTGCACCGCGAGCGTGTGGCCGAGCATGGCCGGCACGATCATCGAGCGACGGGACCAGGTCTTGATGACGTTCTTGGTGCCGGCTTCGTTCTGGGCGTCCACCTTCTTCATCAGGTGGTCGTCGACGAAGGGCCCCTTCTTCAAGCTACGAGGCATCTCAACCCGTCCTTAGCGCTTCTTGTTCGTCTTGCGGCGGCGGACGATGTACTTGTTCGACGCCTTCTTGGGCGAACGAGTACGGCCTTCCTTCTTGCCCCACGGGGACACCGGGTGGCGACCACCGGAGGTACGGCCCTCACCACCACCGTGCGGGTGGTCCACCGGGTTCATGACCACACCACGCACGGTCGGGCGGACGCCCAGCCAGCGCTTACGGCCCGCCTTACCCCAGTTGATGTTGCTCTGCTCGGCGTTGCCGACCTCGCCGACGGTGGCGCGGCAGCGGACGTCGACCAGGCGGATCTCACCGGACGGCATGCGCAGGTGGGCCATCTGGCCCTCCTTCGCGAGCAGCTGCACCGAGGCGCCGGCGGAGCGGGCGAACTTGGCGCCGCCGCCCGGCCGCAGCTCGATGGCGTGCAGCGTGGTACCGACCGGGATGTTGCGCAGGGCAAGGTTGTTGCCCGGCTTGATGTCGGCCCCGGGACCGTTCTCGACGCGGTCGCCCTGGTTCAGGCCACGCGGCGCGAGGATGTAGCGCTTCTCGCCGTCCGCGTAGTGCAGGAGCGCGATGCGCGCGGTGCGGTTGGGGTCGTACTCGATGTGCGCGACCTTCGCCGGCACGCCGTCCTTGTCGTGACGACGGAAGTCGATCACGCGGTAGGCGCGCTTGTGGCCACCACCCTGGTGGCGGACGGTCACACGACCGGAGTTGTTACGGCCACCCTTGCTGTGCAGGGGGCGGACCAACGACTTCTCCGGCGTGGACCGCGTGACCTCGACGAAGTCGGCAACGCTGGAGCCACGACGGCCCGGCGTAGTCGGCTTGTACTTGCGGATTCCCATTTCTCAGTCCTCGTCCGATATCGGACGATCCGGACCGCCCTTAGGCGGTCGGACCGCCGAAGATGTCGATACGGTCGCCCTCAGCGAGGGTCACGATCGCGCGCTTGGTGGACGCGCGCTGGCCGAAGCCGGTGCGGGTCCGCTTGCGCTTGCCCTGGCGGTTGATCGTGTTGACCCCGGTGACCTTGACCGAGAAGACCGCCTGGACGGCCTGCTTGATCTGGGTCTTGTTGGCGCTCGGGTCCACGATGAACGTGTACTTGCCCTCGTCGAGAAGCGCGTAGCTCTTCTCGGAGACGACCGGCTTGAGCAGCACGTCACGGGGGTCCGTGAAGGACTTGCTCAGCGGGGTCTCGACGGTGTTCTTGCCCTCGGCGGCGTGGCGGCGCGCCTTGGCGACGCGAGCGGCCTTGGCCTTCTTCGCGGCCTTGGAGGCGATTGCGGGGTGACGGATGGCCATCAGACCTCGCTCCCTTCGGTGTCATTGGCCTTCGGGCCGGACACGAAGGACTCGAAGGCGGCCTTGGTGAAGACCACGTCGTCCGAGACGAGAACGTCGTACGTGTTCAGCTGGCCCGGCTCCAGGATGTGGACCTGGGGCAGGTTGCGGGCGGACAGCCACGCGGCCTCGTCGGCGCGGTCGACGACCAGGAGCAGGTTCTTGCGCTCCGAGATCTTGCCGAACAGCGTCTTGGCGGCCTTCGTCGACGGGTTCTCACCCTCGACGACGCCGGAGACGACGTGGATGCGGTTGTGGCGGGCCCGGTCGGTGAGGGCGTGACGCAGGGCGGCAGCCTTCATCTTCTTCGGGGTCCGCTGCGAGTAGTCACGCGGCACGGGACCGTGCACGACGCCACCACCGGCGAACTGCGGCGCGCGGGTCGAACCCTGACGGGCGCGACCGGTGCCCTTCTGACGGTACGGCTTCTTGCCGCCACCGCGAACCTCGCCGCGGGTCTTGGTCTTGTGCGTGCCCTGACGGGCAGCGGCGTTCTGCGCGACGACGACCTGGTGGATCAGCGGGATGCTGATCTTCTCCACGCCGAAGATCTCCGCGGGGAGCTCGACGCTACCGGTCTTCTCGCCGGCAGGCGAAAGGATGTCAACAGTGCTCATCGGTACCTCAGGCCCCCTTGGCCGCGGTGCGGACCAGGACGAGGCCGCCGTTCGGACCGGGAACCGCGCCCTTGATGAGCAGCAGACCCTTCTCCGCGTCAACGGCGTGGACGGTCAGGTTCTGGGTGGTGACACGCTCGTTGCCCATGCGACCCGCCATGCGGAGGCCCTTGAACACGCGGCCCGGGGTGGCGCAGCCACCGATGGAACCGGGCGAGCGGTGCTTGCGCTGGGTGCCGTGTCCGGCGCCGAGGCCCTTGAAGTTGTGACGCTTCATGACACCGGCGAAGCCCTTGCCCTTGCTCTTGCCGGTCACGTCGACCTTGATGCCGGCCTCGAACACCTCGGCGGTGATCTCCTGGCCGAGGGTGTACTCGCTGGCGTCAGCGGTACGGATCTCGACGAGGTGGCGGCGGGGAGTGACGTCGGCCTTGGCGAAGTGGCCCTTGAGGGGCTTGTTCACCTTGCGCGGGTCGATCTCGCCGAACGCGATCTGGACGGACTCGTAGCCGTCGACGTCGTTCGTACGGACCTGGGTGACGACGTTGGGGCCGGCCTTGACGACGGTGACCGGAACAACACGGTTGTTCGCGTCCCACACCTGCGTCATGCCGAGCTTCTCGCCCAGGATGCCCTTGATCTGCTTAGCCATCGTTCAGATCACCGGCCTCAGAGCTTGATCTCGATGTCGACACCGGCCGGGAGGTCGAGTCGCATCAGAGAGTCAACGGTCTTGGGGGTCGGGTCGAGGATGTCGATCAGGCGCTTGTGCGTGCGCATCTCGAAGTGCTCGCGCGAGTCCTTGTACTTGTGCGGCGACTTGATGACGCAGTACACGTTCTTCTCAGTGGGCAGCGGCACCGGGCCCGCGACCGACGCACCAGTGCGGGTCACCGTCTCGACGATCTTCTTCGCCGAGGAGTCGATGACCTCGTGGTCGTAGGCCTTGAGCCGGATGCGGATCTTCTGTCCCGCCATGGCTACTCAGTAGTCCTGTCTCTCTTACGCTCTGGAACCCGGTGGATTCCTTCTGCTGCCTTCGTTTCTCCGACCCACGCGGTCGGGCGTGTCGCACTCTCGCTGACACAGATGTCCCTTGTTCGAACATCCCTGCGGGATTGCGCACGGCCCTTCCGGAACCGCAAGCCGAGGGCGAAGGCCCACCGGGTGCCTGGCCAGTGCCGCACCGCACTTCCCGAAAGATTCCCGTACGTCCGCCCCAGCGCTGCCGTGTGGCAGTTAGGGCGACGAGTACTGTGGGACTCGCTTCCGGTCCCCCCGGCGGGAGGCGCGCAGCATCAACACTCGACCGAGCAACTCCGACAGTCTGCCATATGGGGCAGGGCCGACGCCAATCGAGCCGGAGAGAATACCCCGGGGGTGATGTAGATCAAACCCGGGCGGTCGAGGGCCCTCCGAAGGCGCCAGGAAGTCGTTGACAACACTCCTGGAGAACGGGTCCGTGCCTGGATCCTCCGGGGTGACGATGCTGACGGCGAAGTACTCGGACAGCAGGAGCCCCGTCCCTTCGACGGCTGCCGCGTCCTCCTGGGAGGAAGCGTGGATCCCGGATGGGTTCCCCGTACAGGAACATCCCCGGCCACCGCTGTCTGCCGAGTCGGACGAAACGACGCATGGCCTCGGGGAACGACGCGTCCACGACGAAGTCGGTCGAGTGGCCGGTGAGATCCATCAGAGTGCCTCGCGATGGTGTACGGACATGTCGTCGATGCCGGTGTCCGGGTCCGGCCATTCGTCCTCGACCTGCCGATACCAGGGCGCGAACTGCACCTCCACCAGGCCCTCGCCCTGATTCACGCGTACGCGACGTCCCGACGCCAGGTCATCGTCCGTTTCTTCGCCGGACTCCTGCGTCAACCGCCTACGGAACCCGTCCCGGGGCGTCGCGAGCCGGTTCCGACGACATGCTCCAGTGTCCCGGCCTGCATTGAGGCGACCCGAACGGGGGCTGCCCCCAACTTGCGTCCACCAGCCCGCCGGGGGGGGGGGGCCCTGCCGGGGGGGGGGGGGGGCCAGTTGGGGGCCGGCCCCCGGCGGGGCGGCCCCATTCCGGCC
>NZ_JAKEIO010000087.1 GCF_021474405.1 [Streptosporangium] indianense | reverse complement strand
CGCCCCCTCCCGCCCCGACCCGGGACCGACCGTAGGGACACCGTTCGTGCACCTCGCCATCGTCGACGTCAATCCCCCCGCGGTGCAGGCCGTACGGCTCGCCAAGGAGGCGGGCCACCGGGTGACGTTCCTGCAGCCGGCGCTGACCCAGTACGCGCTCACCGGCGAGACGCTGAAGGCCGTGCGGTCGGTGGACCGGCTGATCGACGGGATCGACACGACAGACCCCGTCGCCGTGCTCGAAGCGCTGGAGAAATGCCACGCCGAGGCGCCGATCGACGTGGCGGTGACGTTCCAGGAGCTGGCCGCCGAAGCGGTGGCCGCCGCCTGCCGGAGCCTCGGACTGCGCGGCACGGCGCCCGACGCGGTGTTCACCGCCCGGCGCAAGGACCGGTGCCGGGCGGCGCTCGAGGCCGCGGGGGCGGCGTCCGCCCGCTGGGCGCTCGCGCTCGACGTGGACGAGGCGCTGGAGGCCGCCGGGCGCATCGGCTACCCGGTCGTGATCAAGCCGCCGTCCGGCAGCGCCAGCCTGCTCTCGCACGTGGCGGACGACCCGCGGCAGGCGGCGGCCGCCTGCCGGAACGTGCTGACCGGCACCGACGGGGTTCCGGCGCACTGGCGGGCCCAGTTCGCGCGGGGCGTCCTGGTGGAGGAGAAGCTGACGGGCAGGCTGGTCTCGGTGGAGATCGGCGCCCGGCGGGGCGAGTTCTTCCCGTTCTGCGTCACCGGCCGCTTCCGCGCACCGGAGAACGAGGTGGTCGAACTGGGCTCGTGCGTCCCCGCGGGACTCTCACCGCGGGAGAGCGCCGACTGCGTCGCCTACGCCGAGGAGGTCTGCCTTGCCATCGGAGCCGACCAGGGGATCTTCCACCTGGAGGTGATGCTGACCGAACGCGGGCCGGTGCTGGTCGAGTTCAACCCGCGGATCATGGGAGGCGGCCTGCCGCACGCCTACCGGCACGCCACCGGGCAGGACATCTACGCGTCCTGGCTCCAGCTCATGACCGGGGAACCGGTCGACGTCCCCGGCGAGATCACCGGCTGCACCGCCGTGTTCGCGGTCGTCCCCCGGGACGGCGGACGGCTGTCCGGCACGGCCTACCTCACGCCGCTCGACGGGCAGGACGACATCCTGGAGGTCATCGGGTTCGACGCCTACCGGACCGGCCCGGGCGAGAGCGTCGCCCCCGGCCAGGCCGTCGCCCGCTTCATCCTGCGCGCCGAGAACCGCCGGGCCGCGGTGGGCAGGGCCGAGGAACTGCTGGGCCGGCTGGAGGGCACGCTGGGCGTCCGGCTGATGACCGGCGACCTGGACGCCTGAACCACCGGCCCCGTCCTGCGTGCGGCGGCGAGAGGCACCGGGC
This sequence comes from [Streptosporangium] indianense, assembly GCF_021474405.1. GTDB lineage: Bacteria > Actinomycetota > Actinomycetes > Streptomycetales > Streptomycetaceae > Streptomyces > Streptomyces indiaensis. The sequence goes on along the minus strand of NZ_JAKEIO010000087.1, from coordinate 31,074 downwards.
GGCCGGGCGCCTGAACCACGGGCCCTTGTCCGGGCGTACGGGGGTCAGAGCAGGCCGTGCGCGCGGAACTCGTGCTCCACCATCGGGTCGTCCAGCACGTCCAGCGCCACGAAGTAGGAGATCGTCCGCTTGGCCGTCGCCCGGGTGTGCGCGGCGACGGTCTTCTCGTCGTACACCTCGGCGAGGACCTGTTCGGCGTCGTCGCGCGTGAGCCCGTAGCCCAGCAGCTCGGCGCGCACGGCGTCGGTGTCGGGTTGCAGGAAGGCCGCGATGAGCCGGGGCACCAGCAGGGCCGCCTCGCGCCGGGCCGCGGGGTCCAGGGCGGCCCACAGGTAGCGCAGGAAGGCGGCGAAGTACACGTGGTGGCGTCCCTCGTCCGCGGCGTGGTCGCGGATCGTCTCCCGCACGGCCGGAACGATCTCGCTGTCGACCGGCAGTTCGGCGAGGCTGGCCGAGATCAGCGTCTCCGAGACGGTCACGAAGAGCAGTTCGGCCAGGGCCCGGGTGTGCTGCGGCAGTTCCTGCTGGATCTCCTCCAGCCGCCGCAGGAAGTAGGGCTGCTCGGGCAGCACCGGGACGATGCCGGTGGTGTCGCGGACCTGGCGCATCAAGTCCACCGAGAACAGGGCGTGGTAGGCCTCGTCGCAGTAGATCTTGTAGGCGTCGAAGCGCATCTCCTCGGGGAGTCCGACGCCGACGCTGCCCTGCGCGATGCCGAGCGCGGTGCGGTTGACCACCAGCGTCTCCAGCTTGGCGGTGAAGTCGAGGTAACGGTAGAGGTGCTGGACGAGCACCGTGTCGAACAGCTCGGGCCGCAGCTCGGCGATGAGCGGGTGGCGCGCGACGGGCACCAGTTCGGGGGAGAAGTAGCGGGAGGCGTCGGAGGACGGCGCGCTCAGCTCCCGCCGGGGCGACCGGCGGACGGTCGCCCGCTCCGCCCAGCGGCCGAAGGGGGAGCTGTACGAGACGTCGACCTGCTCCCCGTCCGCCCCTGCGCCGACACCGGTGAGCTGCCCGGCACCACCGACGGGTTCGGCACCTGCGACCGGTGCGGCGCCGGCGGCCGGCGCCGCACCGGCCGGGGCGAGTGCCTTGCGGGGGCAGTAGGCCAGGGCGGAGCACCCCACGAAGAGCCCGACAATCCCGCACATCGCATGGTTCCCAATCGTTGGTGAAGGTGGTGGAGGGTCAGGCGTTCGGCAGGTCCAGGACCTCGACGTCGGCGAGCTGGCCGATCAGGTCCGCGGCGTCCGCGACCGCCTCGTCGACGTCGATGCCGTACTCCTCGGCGAGCAGGGCCCCGATGGCGGCCACCGAGCGCTGCCCGTCCACGCAGGCCAGGATGAAGGCCGCGGAGTCGGACAGCTCCATGGCGTTCGGTCCGACGGCGATGAGCGTCTTGTCACGGAACCTGCGGAAACGTGCCGCCAGTCCGAGCCGGGGCACGACGTCGGCCGCCGAGGTGGTCAGGGACATTCAGATCTCCACCCTCATGGAAAGGAGCTTGCACAGGTACATCACGTCACGGACCCAGGTGGCCGGGTCGTCCGGATCGAAGTCGCGCATCGTCTCGACCGCCCAGTAACGCTCGTACGACAGCGCCTGCGGAGCGGCCGCCTTCACGCGCCGGGCCCGCCACTTCACCAGCCGGCCGCACTCGCCGTGCGCGGCGACCAGGGCGTCCACCGCGTGTCCGAAGGCCTGGCGCACCGACAGCACGGCGCTCGCCTTGTCGCCCGTGGCCAGCTGCCCGAGGGCGTCCTCGACGAAGTCGTCGGCGTTGGTCAGGCAGTGCGTCACCACGGCCGCCCCGAACGCCGACTCCTCGATCAGCCGCTGCTGCCGGCGCACCCACTCCTCGCCGTCCAGCGGGCGGCAGACCAGCAGCCGCTCCAGCAGCTGCTCCTCGTCCCGGGTGAGCATCTGGCCGATGGTCCGGCCCTGGTCGAACTCCGCCCAGGACACCTTGGCGAGGATCTCCTCCACCTGGCCGGACGTCCAGTACTTGACCTCCCAGCGCCGTTCCTCGGTGTAGAAGTGCTCCGTGGGCACCTCGGGGTGGCTCAGCGGGACGCGGATCGTGCCGGAGGAGCTGCCGGTCCACGGCTTCTCGCCCACCACGTAGATGTCGAGGTCGCTCAGGTCGTTGCCCCAGCCGCGGGCGAGGGAGCCGACGACGAACGCGGAGTCGTGGCCGTCGGGCATCAGATCACGCCCGGCCAGTTCGTCCAGGCAGCGGGTGAAGTCGAGACTCATGCGGGCGTTGGCCTTCCGGGGCGCGGTCGTCAGGGGGCTGGACATGGCTGGTGGCCTGCCACCGCGCACGCGGTGGCAGGCCGGTGGCCCGGCTATTCGCCCGTCGCCGGGCCGGAGAGGGTGAGCAGGCCGAACTCGGCCGACTGGTACAGCAGTTCCTCGACGTCGGAGAGTTCGCACTCCGCGGCCGCCAGGAGCTCGCCCAGGGTGCGCTGTCCGTCGATGCCGTCGAGCAGCCGCTGCCACTGCGGCATCTCCTCGCCGTCGATGACGAACTGGATCTCGCCGTCGGTGACCAGGTAGCGCAGCAGCGGTTCCTTCTGGTCGGTGAGCAGCAGGACCGAGTCGTCCAGCGCGGGCACGAGCGCGTCGTGCAGGTCGGGCCGCCGCAGCACCCGGGCCTCGATGCCGTCGCGTTCGGCGTCCCAGTCCCCGACGATCAGTTCGACCGGGACGGGAGCGGGTGTGGCCTCCACGGGCGGCGTGGGCGGCTGCTGCAGCATCACGTCCAGCAGTCCGAGGTTGACCGCGCGCAGCAGGAACTCCACGTGCCCGGAGGACGGGTCCTCCTGGAGGGCGCGCAGGGTGGCACGCGCGTTGTCCGCGTCCAGGTACTCCTTGGCCCGCGGGCCGGACAGGGCCTCTTCGAGCAGGGCGTCGCCGTCCGCCGCGAGCATGCCCGCGAAGGCGCGGTAGGTGTGGCGGATGCCGTCGCCGTAGAAGAACCCGACCTTGGTCCGCTCGGCGAACTCGGCCGGGAGCACCCCCTCGAGGCCGTCGCGCAGCAGGCGCTTGTCCCAGGTGAGCCGGGAGCGCAGCGACGGCGGGACACAGGCGGAGAGTTCCACGAGGCGGTGGTCCAGGAAGGGGACCCGGGCCTCGATGCCGCTGCCGGCGGCCGTCCGGTCCTCGTGCCAGCAGTTGTACTGCTGGACGTCGCGGTACTTCCAGCGCAGGTAGCGCTCGTAGGGGTCCTCGGCGGGCGTCCCGCGGCGCAGCACCTCGGCCCGCACCAGCGGCTGCGGGGACTGCTCCCACCAGGCCGCGAGTCCGCGGTGGCGGTGGCGGTCGTCGCGCAGCGCCATGCCGTCGATGCCGGAGGCGAACTGCTCCCAGTCGTCGCCGAAGCTGGCCGTGTAGCCGCCGTTGAACTCGTCGCTGCCGCCGCCCAGCAGCATGCCCTTGATCTCCGGGAAGCGGGCCTTGACGAAGCGGTACAGCTCCCGCTTGTAGAAGACCTCGGGGCCGCACTGGGGGCTCTCCAGCAGCCACAGCAGGTTCTTCCACTCCTGCGCGGCCGGCACGCGGGAGATGTCGAAGAGGACCTGGTGGTTGTCGAGCCCGTAGTGCCGGGCGACGCGATGCCCGTACATGGCGTCCTCGTTGGCGAGGGTGCTGCCGTTGAGGGCGGTGAAGGTGCGGGGGCGGATGGTGCTGAGGGCGGCGATCGACGCGGAGTCGACGCCACCGCTGAGGAAGAGGCCCACCTCGGTGTCCGAGGTCTCGCACTCGCGCACCGAGTCGGCGAGCGCCTGCGCGTACCGCTCGGTGAATTCGGCGGGGGACAGCTCGTCCCGCAGATCCGCCGGGCGCGGGAAGGACCAATAGCGGTGATTCTCGGTGCTTCCGTCACGCAGGTCGATCGTGACGATGGTCGCGGCCGGCACCAGTTCGACACCGCGGAACCAGGTATTGGGTGCGCCTTCGACGAAATCCGGCGCTCCGGTGAGCGCCTGGTCGGAAAGGGCACTGTCCCAGTCGAGTTCGCGCGGGCAGGCCGGGTCTTCGAAGAGCGTTTTTATCTCGGATCCGAAGACGACGCGCTCTTTGTTCCGGTGATGGAACAGCGGCTTGATACCGAACCGGTCGCGGGCGAAAAGGAGACGGTTTCTCTTGCGGTCGTAGAGGACGATCGCAAACATGCCCCGGACGTCGTCCAGGAACCGCAGGCCCTTTTGCTGGTAGAGATGGACCAGCACTTCGCAGTCGCCGGAGGTGCGAAGGCGGACGCCGGAAGGCAGGGTCGCGGCCAGTTCGCGGTGGTTGTAGACCTCGCCGTTGGCGATGAGGATCACGTCGCCGTCGGGGCTGTGGATCGGCTGGCCGCCGTTCATGGGATCCACGAGGGACAGTCGCGTGAAGGCCAGGCCGACCGGCCCGGTACGCAACAACTCCTGATCGTCGGGGCCTCGATGGGCCACGGCCCGCGCCATGCGACGCAGAAGGCCGTCAGTGTCCGGCGAGAGCACCTGCCCATCGGTGCGGGCCAGACCTGCAAGGCCGCACATATTCACCTCACTCGATCTCGGAGTACCCAGAAAAAGGATTTGCGCCGGGGCGCCGTGGTCCAGAGAACCTCGGCGCCCCGGCGCGCACATCACACGACCGTGATCAGAACGGTCCCGAAGGCAACCTTCTTGGTGGCCGGCTTGGTGTACTTCTTCATGTGGAATCACCTCCTTTTCCTGGGGAATAGGCGAGCCATCAGGTTCCGGTGACCGGAGCCCGTCGGCTTCGCTGGAACGACACTAAGCCGCCGGAGCCGATCAGTGCACCTTCACCATCCTGCAATGCATGATGCTGAGCTCGATACGGGCTGGTAGCAGCGGAGTACGGTGAACGACAATCACTAAGGCCAACTTATTGGATTGGGAGTTGTCTCGTGGAATCCACTGCAGCGAGCGGGTCTAGGTCGCCTATGGCGAATCCATGGAGTGGGCTGCCGCCCGTGGAAGTTCATTGCCATGGGTTCGGTGACGTCGACTTCTCGGACTTCACCAAGGTCGACCTCGCGCGCCTCGACGCCTGGTGCGCGAGCGAGGGCGTCCTGAGCCTGCCCACGATGTACCTCCACCGGGAGCAGCTCGCCGAGTTCGAGGCCTTCGTGCACGAGTACCACCGCATGCGGGGCGAGGGTCTGCTGCCGCACGTCGCCGGCATCGCCCTGGAGGGGCCGCTGCTGGCCAGCCACGGCGGTACTCCCGCGTCGACCGTCTGGGCCCCCAGCAGGCACGAGTGGGAGCGCCTCGCGGCCCTCGGACCGTACGGACTGACGTACACCGTCCTGTCGCCGGACGCGTTCTCGCCCGCCTCCGAACTCCACGCCGAGCCCACCGCCCGCGACACGGGCTTCGACTGGCTCATCCCGCTCCTGATGGCCCACGGAATCCGCCCCGCGCTCGGCCACTTCACCCGTGCCGACCCGCAGCGCAGCGCGGAACAGGTCGACGAGATCGTCGAGATGGCCTGGCAGAGCGAGTGGAACGGCAACGGCGTCCGCGTCGTCACCGACCACCTGTTCAACGACATGCCGCTGCTGATCCGGCACGCCTTCCGCAGCGCCCGGGCGCGCGCCGAGCGGGACGCCGTCATCGCCTCCTACGACCTGCCCGGCTGGACCCTCGACCAGATGGCGCGGATCGTCGGACCGGTCCCGGCGGCCATCATGCGCCAGGCGGCGGCCGGCCGGATCGGCGCCTGCATCAACTTCGACGGGGAGCACGTCGACCTGGCCATCGCCACCCGCGCCGTCCAGCTGATGGGCGTGGAGAACTCGATGATGATGACCGACCGTTGCGACTCCGCACGGCTCGGCGGCCAGGACCTGCACCACCGCGTGGACAACGCGCTCTGGTACCAGCAGGACGGCATCGTCGCGGCCGGTTCCGTACCGCTGGCCCGTCAGATGGCCAACGCGCAGTCGCAGGGCCTGTCCCCCGAGGACGTCCGCACCCTCGCCGCCGGCACCGCGCACCGGGTGTTCGGACTGCCCGTCCGGTCGGAAGCCCGTCTCCCCGTCGCGTAATCCGAAGAAGGAGCCCCACATGCTTGACGCACTCGACCGGCTGGTCGTCGACTGGTCCGATCTCCCCAAGGCCCGCGCGCAGACCAAGGAGATCCTCACCGCGCTCTCCGAGGACAAGGCGGCTCTGACGCAGCTGCTGGAGCGGGCGCGCGAGGAGGAGGACCTCTTCGACAAGTGCGAGCACCACCGGCTGCTCGACAAGCTCGTCATCTACGACGCCCTGGACCGCGGCTTCCGGATCCGCGTGCACGTCTCGACCGAGGACCACCGGGACCGGCCGCACGACCACCGGTTCACCTTCACCTCGCTGATCATGCGCGGCCAGTACAAGCACGTGCGGCACGAACTCACCGGGCGCCTCTCGGAGGAGGACATTCCGCAGAGCGCCCAGGACGACTTCGACGCCGTGCCGACCGACCTGCGCGTGGTGCCCCGGTTCGTCACCCACGAGCAGGCGGGCAACTGCTACACGCTCCACCACAGCGAGATCCACACCACGTACACCACCCCCGACACCGTCTCGCTCTTCCTGCGCGGCCCCGCGGAGAAGGAGCGCTCGATCATCACCGAGCGCGAGACGGGCCGTGTCTGGTGGCGCTTCGGCGAGGACAAGGAAAAGGCCGAGCGCCGCGGCAGCAAGCGCATCAGCAAGGACTACTTCGACGAACTCACCGGCCGTCTGCGGGCCATGGAGGTGCTGTGATGGTGACCCGCCCCGGCGACGACCTGCTGGATCCCACCCCGTCGATCCTGCTGACCGCGCCCTCCGAGCAGGACATCGCCAAGGCCGAGGCGCTCATGGCCTCGCTTCCCAAGGTGCGCTGGGACGACCTGGAGGCGGCGGCGGAGATCACCGAGGCGATCGCCCGCCGGCTCGGCGACGACCGGGCGCTGCTGCGCACCCTCGTGGGCCGCGCGTTGCGCACCCCGGAACTGCGCGAGAAGTTCGAGTGCCACGCGCTCGACGACAAGATCGTGATCTGGGACGACCAGGACAAGGGCCTGCGCATCCGGCTCCGGCTCGCCAACACCGACCAGTACGAGCGGGTCCACAACCACCGCTACAGCTTCACCGCCTACATCCTGCACGGCGCGTACCAGCACACCCTGTACGCGACCGACCAGCCGCTCGACGAGAGCGCCGACGTCTCCCGCTTCTGGCCGTACTTCGTGCGCGAGGAGCCGGCGGGCCGGTGCATCACCCTCGACCACGAGCAGCTGCACACCACCATCACCGAGCCCGAGACGATCTCGCTGATGATCCAGAGCCCCGCCCGCAAGCAGCGCGCCTTCATGATCCGCCGCGACGACGGGACCGTCTGGTACCGCCTGGGCGCCGCCGAGGAGTCCGCCGAGCGCCGGGCCGAGGTGCGCATGTCCGACGAGCGCATGCACCACTGGCTGTCGCGACTCGAAGCGTTCGGCCTCCTGTGAGCACGGCTTTCGGCCACCTCCGGTACGGGACGTCCGGGTGGCAGCGCATCGACCTGTACGGGCCGGCGGAACCGGAGGACGGTGACGCGCCCGTCGCCGAGATCCCCCAGGCCGCGCCGGTGGTGCTGGTGCACGGCGGTTTCTGGCGGCACGACCGTACGGCGCAGGATCTGGAACCGCTGGCGTTCGCCCTGGCCGAACTCGGCCACCGGGTCGCCGTGCTGGAGTACCGGCCGAGCTGGGACGGCGGGGCCTGGCCGGGTGCCGCCGAGGACTGCCGGGCCGCCCTGCACCTGCTCGGGCAGAAGGACGGCACCTGGGACGGCGCCGTGCTCGTGGGCCACTCCGCGGGCGCCCATCTGCTGCTCGCCGCCCTCCAGGGGCAGGCCCGCGGGGCCCGCGTCGTGCTGCTCGCCCCGGTGACCGACCTCGCCGAAGCGGCCCGCCTCGGGGTCGGTGAGGGAGCCGTCGACGTCTTCCTGGCCGCACACCTCGCCACCGGCGGGACCCACCGGGAGGCGACGCCCGTGCTCGCGCCGGCCGACGCGGCCTCCGTCACGGTGGTGAGCGCACTGGAGGACCAGGCCGTGCCGGCGGAACTCACCCGCCACCAGCTGGACCACTGGCCGCAGGACGGACCACGGCTGACAACGGTGTCCGTGCCCGGCGCACGCCACATGCATCTGGTGAACCCGCAGCGCCCCGCCTGCCGGACCGTGCTGAAGCTCATCGGCGGCGGTGCCGCGACCGCCGGGAAAGAGGACAGGTGACCACGACGACCACCGCCGCCCCGGCCCCGGCGGACCTCCACGTGCCGGGCACGACCCGCTCGGCCGTCCTGCCGCGGGCGTTCGACTCCCTGACCGTGGACCCGCGCAAGCGGGACCTGTACCGCCTGGACACCTACGCGCGGGAGGGGCTGGAACTGTTCGGCTCCCCCAGCGAGCGGGCCTGGCTGCACGCGAACACCTTCGTGGTCCTCAAGCCGGACGCCCTGGCCGGCCGGCGCGGCCCGCGGGTACTGGACATCCTGGAGGAGGAGGGCTGGAAGCCCTTCGCGGCCCGGCCGTTCGCCTTCGACCCGGTGCTGACCAGGGAGATCTGGCGCTATCAGTTCAACGCCGCCTCACGGCAGCGCATCGCGGTGGTCGACCACCTGCTGGGCTCCGGTCCGTCCGCGCTCGTCCTGCTGCGTGACACCCGCAGAGCGGGATCCGGCCTTCCCGCGAGCGTACGGCTGACCGCCGCCAAGGGAGCGGCCGATCCCGCCTCCGCGCACGGCCGTGACCTGCGCACCCGCTTCGGCCGGGTCAACGGGCTGTTCAACTTCGTCCACACCCCTGACGAACCGGCCGACCTGGTCCGGGAGTTGCGGCTGTTCACCTACCGCACGGGCACCGCCTGGCTGCGCGCGGCGCTCACGCAGAGCCCGCCCGCCGAGGGACAGCCGTGCCCGGCCCGGAGCCTGGTCGCCGAGCTGGAGCAGGACGTCCCGCTGCACGACCTGGCGGCGGAGGCGAGCCTCGGCCGGCTCGCCGGGCGCACCGACCGGTGGGGCGCGCTCGCCCGCGAACACCACTCGCGCGACGCGGTCCGGCACTGGCTGACGGCCCTGAGCGACACGGAGTTGCCCCCGGGCGCCGCCCGCTGGGACGTCCTGTCGGTGCTGACAGAATGGATCGACTGCAACGAACCGGGTGTCGCGCCGCTGCTCGCCACCGCCGCGGCCGCCGACTGGAGGAACGAAGAGTGAGCGCCCTTCCCCCCGCCCCGCAGGCCGTCGTCTTCGACTGCGACGGACTCCTGGTCGACACCGAGGTCTGCTGGACCAGGGCCGAGACCAAGATCTTCGCCGCCCACGGCCACGACTTCGGACCGGAGCAGAAGGCCCTGGTCATCGGTCGTACGTTGCAGGGCGCGGGCGAGGCGATGGCCGAGTACTTCGGCCGCCCCGGAGCCGGCCGCGAGCTCGCCGCCGAACTGCTCGGCCTGGTACGCGAGGAGCTGGCACAGGGGGCCGACGCGCTGCCAGGCGCCGCCGAACTCGTCAAGCGGTGCGCCGCGGCCCTCCCGGTGGCGGTCGCCAGCAACTCCCCGCGGGAACTGCTCGACACCGCGCTCACCTCCTCCGGCCTCGCCGATTACTTCCCGGTGTCCTTCGCGGCCGACGAGGTGACCACGGCCAAGCCGGCGCCCGATCTCTATCTGGTGGCGTGCGAGGCACTGGGCGCCGTTCCGGGCCGCTCGGTCGCTTTCGAGGACTCCGCCACCGGCATCGCGTCGGCCCGGGCGGCGGGCCTCTACGTCGTCACGGTGCCCTCCCTGCCGGGCGCAGCGCTGGACCACGACTGGCTGGCCTCCTCGCTCGCCGACGCCGAACTCGTCCGCTGGGCGGAAGGACTGGGCGACGGTGTCCGACCGTGACGATCCGCTGATCTGCCTGTGCGCGCGGGTGCCCGAGAGCGAGATCATGGCGGCGATCCGGGCGGGCCATCGGGACCCGGCGGCGGTGCGTGACGAGACGGGCGCCGGATCCGGCTGCGGGGACTGTGTGATGGAAGTCGAGGACCTCATCGCCTGGACGGATTCCGCCACCCGCGCCTGACCCGCCGGGCGGTGTCCGCAACCCCCGCGCGATAGGGCCAAATTCAATCGTCCTGGCTTGAACTGTGTCTCAAAACCGTACTGCCGAGTGCCTGTAGGGACCATACGCTTCTCTCCACTTGCCTAATTCGGCAGTGACTGAATGCGGCGGGTGCGGCGACGGCAATTCCGGGGGGCGCAGCAGGGATCCTGTGATGTGGCCAGGTCCGTCGTCCGCAAATCCTCGTGTGGAGACAGGGGCCAGTCCATCGAGGGCCACGATGGCTGGTCTGCTTGCGCGTGTCAGCGCGGAGGGGGACAGTGTGAGTAATTCACCACTCAAACAAATAGCAATTGCTGATGCCACGTCAGAAGACGAGGCGGATCCGGAGCGCGTGTATTCCCTCGCGGTCCGTCAGAGGCAGGTACGACTGGGCGGTTTGAGCGAAACGCTCGGCTGGAACAGGGAACGCACAGCCGCCGCCGTCGAGAAGCTGTGCCGCTACAACCTGCTGGTTCCGGTCCACCAGGACGGAGAGACCTTCAGCGTCTCCACTCCACGCCATGCGGCGTCGAGACTCCTCGCACCGCTGGACCGGCAGATCGAGACCCTGGAGCGCGAGGCGTTCCGGCTCCGTGCCGACCTCGGCAAGTACCAGGTCGCCTACACCGAGGCGGTCGCCGGCTCCGACCGGAACCTGGAGTTCGTCACCCTGGTCGGCCACGACGCCATCAACGCCGAGCTGGAGCGGGCCGCCGCACGGTGCCAGGAGGAGGTCCTCACCGCCCAGCCGGGCGGAGGCCGCAGCGCGGAGAGTCTGGAATCGGCCTGGTCGGCCACCAAGGACATGCTGGACCGCGGCATCCGGATGCGCACGGTCTACCAGCATTCCGCCCGTTTCAGCCCGGCCACCAGGCGCTACGTCAACCAGGTGACCAAGCACGGCGGACAGGTCCGCAGCCTCGAGGAATTCGCCGAGCGCCTCATCATCTTCGACCGCAAGGTCGCCTTCATCCCGGCCCGCAGCGATCGCGAGGTCGCCCTCGCCATCTATCAGCCGGCCATAGTGGAATTCCTGGTCGGCATCTTCGAGCGGGCCTGGCTCCTCGGAACTCCCTTCCCCGCCCAGAACCGCGCCCCCGATGTGCAGGTCCTGCTCTCGGGTGTCCGCCTGTCCATCATCAAACTGCTCGCCGACGGTGAGACGGACGAAACCATCGCCCGCCGTATGGGGTTGAGCGTGCGGACCTGTCGCAGCCATATCTCCAAGATCTACGAAACGTTCGGAGCGCGCAGCCGCTGCCAGTTGGGCGTCTTCATCGCCAACTCGGGTTTGCTCGACGGGAACGCCGACGACATGGTCGGGGAAAACGCGAGCTGACATCGATCATGCAATATCCGCAACGCTCGAAGCATAAAAAGTCAGCAAAATCGGCGATTCCGGCAAGCTGTGCACGACCTGCAATTGCCGCACATGCTGCGATTGCTGTGATTCTCATGGAGGTTGGGGACCGGTGACGGCCGACCAGACGACCAGATCTGATGGCTCATCAGACACCAGCCGGACGGCGGAGGGGTCGCCACAGGACGCGGCGAGCGGGTCGGTACAAGATCCGTCGGAACAGGGCCGGTCAGTACAAGATCCGTCGGTACAGGATCGGTCGGGACAGAATCGGCCGGTACAAGATCCGTCGGTGCAGGACCCGAAGGGTTCCGCGAAGGGGGCATCCCTCTTCTGGCGGTTCTGGAGCGCGACGACGATCAGCGGTGTCGGCGACGCGGTCACCACAGTCGCCCTGCCCCTTCTTGCCGTCAGCGTTCTACACGCGTCGAGTTTTGAAGTCAGCCTCCTCCCGGCGGCCCAGTACGCCGCCTGGATCGCGATCGGCCTGCCCGCGGGCGTCATCGTCCAGCGCCTGCCGCTGCGCGGCACCCAGGTGGCCATGGACGTCATCAGGGCCGTCGCGGTCCTGTCGGTGCCCGTCGCGGCCCTCCTCGGCGTCCTGCACCTGGCGCAACTCGTCGTCGTGGCCCTGGTCGTGGGCCTGGCGACGGTGGTGTTCGACGTCGGCAACTCCACCTTCCTGCCGTCGATCGTCAGCAAGGAGGAGCTGACCGCGCGCAACAGCCTCACCTCGGGCTCCGCCGCGGCCACCCAGATGGGCGGCCCGGCGGTGGGCGGTGTGCTGGTCCAGCTGTGCGGCGCGGCCGTCAGCCTGGTCTTCGACGCGGTCAGCTACCTCGTCTCGGCGGTGCTTCTGCGCAGCCTGCCGAGACCTGCGATGCCGACGTCGCCGCAGGCCGAGCGCGAATCCACACTGGCGCTCATCAAGGAGGGCTGGCACTTCGTCGTCCGCCACAAGGTCATCCGGCTGTGCGCGGCCGCGGCGACCCTGGTGAACTTCACCCTCGGCGCGCTCATGGCGCTCATCCCCGTCTTCCTGATCAGGACGCTCGACGCTCCGGCGAGCCTCGTCGGTGTCCTGATCGCCACCGAGGGACTGGGCAGCTTCATCGGGGCCGCCGTCACCACCACTCTGGCCAACCGCTTCGGCAGCGCCCGCACGATCCTCTACTCGACCCTGGCCGGCGCCTGCGCCGCCCTCCTGCTGCCGCTGGCCGGCAGCGGCTGGAGCCTGCTCCTGTTCGCCCTCGGCAACGTGGGCGTCGGCGCGGCGGCGGTGGTGCTCAGCGTCCTCGCCCGCACCCACCGCCAGACGGTCACCCCGCCGGAGCTCCTGCCGCGCGTCATGGCCACCGTCCGCTTCGTCTCGTGGGGGGCGGTCCCCGTCGGCGCCCTGACCGCCGGCGTCGCCGGCACCCTCCTCGGCAGCCGAGGCGCCCTCTGGCTGATCGTCGCCGTCGGCTTCCTGACCCCGCTGGCCATGTGGACGAGCTCCATCCGCGGCCAGAGGGACCTGGACTGAGCCACGGCCAGAGGGACCTGGACTGAGCCACGTCCCACCCGTGGGCCCCGTCCGACACCCGGACGGGGCCACGGAGAGCCACCTGGGCGCCGCACAGTCCGTCCGTGTCCGCTACCACGCGGTGGGCCTCGGCCTCGCCGACGCGGTGACCGTGGCGCTGGCCGCCGACTACGACACGGACGCGATCCTCACCCTCGACCGACGCGACTTCCGGGCCGTACGCCCGTCGGGCCGTCACAAGGCCTTTCGGTCCTCCCGGACGACCTTCCGCTCTGAAGCCGCCGTTCAAGGGCTGGTCGGGATGGCCCGGGGTGGTCCGCCGTAAGGCTCCCGGTAGGGGTTCTCTCGTCCTCCCGATACCCGATTTCGGCACACGCCGAGCTCGGTGATGATGCACGGCATGACCACCCCCACCCGGATCAGCACGCTGGCCCTGCGGCACGTGATCCCCCACCCTCTGGCCATCGACCAGTGGGCGGAGGTGCGTCCGCTGATCGACGGACGGGACGTGCTGGCCGGGATCCACCCCGGCGGGATGTCGAGCTGCTCGCGCAGGGAGTGGTTAGGTGGTCGTCCTGGCAGAACACGAACGACATCCGGGTGCCCGTCCCCGCGGACGTCCACTTCGACGCCGCTCAGTACGACGCGGAACTGGCGCGCGCCGCCGCGGACACGGCATGGGAGGAGCCCGTGGACACGGTCGCCCGGCTCGTCACCCAAGAGCTCGTGCACAGCGGCTGGTTCGAGCGCTGGGACTGCGTGGTGGACCGAGTGGAGCCGAGGCGCGAGGAGCCGGAAGGGGTGGAGGTGTACTTCACCAGCCGCCGGAAGACACCACCCCACGGCCCCGGCTTCACCTTCGACCTCCCCGTCACCCCAGACGTCCCCGCCGAGGAACAGGCACGACGCCTCGTCGACCGCATCACCTCCGACGACCCCCGCGAGACCGCCGAACTGCTCTGATCAAGCCGCGGGCAGCGGAGTGCTCGCCGTACGGGACCCATGCCGCGGGGCCGTTCACCTCACTGCCCGCATGCGCATCCGGCGGCCGTCGCATCCCCCACGGTCGCCTGACCGGTGCAGCAGGCGTCCCCGGCGGCGTCGGGATCGGCGCTCTTGCCGAGCCTGTCGGCGTCGGCCTTCACGACGTAGACCTCCCAGGGCTCCCGGCCGGGGCCGTGGACCCAGACCTTGTCCTGGAGGGCGTAGCAGCAGGACGTGTCGTTCTCCTCGAAGGTGGCCAGGCCGGCGTCCTTGAGGCGAGAGGTGGCGGCGCCGACCTGCTCGGTGGACTCGACCTCGACACCGAGGTGGTCCAGGCGGGTCTCCTCGCCGGGCCGCCCCTCGATCAGGACGAGCTTGAGCGGGGGCTCCGTGATGGCGAAGTTGGCGTAGCCCTCACGCCGCTTGGCCGGTTCGGTGCCGAACAGCTTCGAGTAGAAGGTGATCGACGCTTCCAGGTCGCTGACACGAAGGGCGAGCTGAGCACGAGACATGGCACGACTCCCAACGGGTTGCATTGATGTCTGTCGATGCAACATTGCACTCTGAATCGAAGGATGTCAACATAGAGAAATGTCGAATCAAGAGTTCGTTGTGCTGGGTCAGGACGGTGCGGCCGGCGACTGCTGCCCAGCGCTGCTCACGACCCCCTTGGACGAGGGCCAGGCACTGGAACTGGCCAAGGTGTTCAAGGCGCTGGGTGATCCGGTCCGGCTGCGCCTGCTGTCGATGATCGCCTCACGCGCGGGCGGCGAGGTCTGCGTGTGCGACCTGACCCCGGCCTTCGACCTGTCCCAGCCGACGATCTCCCATCACCTGAAGCTGCTCCGGCAAGCCGGCCTGATCGACTGCGAGCGGCGCGGCACCTGGGTCTACTACTGGCTGGTCCCCGAGATGACCGACCGGCTCGCCGCGCTCCTGACCCGCCCGTCAGGAGACCCGCTGCCGGGCCGCACGGCACCTGCCGGGGCCGCCTCGTGACCACTGCGGCGGCCGAGGGGAACGTGGCGGGACGCCTGTCCTTCGTGGACCGCCACCTGGCCGTCTGGATCCTCGCGGCCATGGCGTGGGGCTCGGCCTGGGCCGACTGGTGCCGGGCCTGGGCGACGCGCTGGCCGCGGTGACGGTCACGGGAGTGTCCCTGCCGATCGCCGTAGGCCCGGCCTGCGGGAGATCGCCCGAGGCCGAGGCCACCTGCCCTCACCCCACCCGACCGGCGGCCGGCTCGGCCTCCCCGCGGACTTCCTCATCGCCCCGGACGGCCGCGTACTCGCCAGCAAGTACGGCGCACACGTCGACGACCAGTGGTCCGTCGACGAACTGCTGGAACGGGCATCGCTGGTGGGCGCGTAGCCGCCGCAGGCGTCGTGGACGACGATCTGGTGCCTCGCAACGAACGGTGCCGGGGGAGCCACTCGACCTCACGACACGGCGTCGCCTCCGCTCACGTCCGTCGAGCCGGTCGTGGCCCTGTCCGCGGTCGGGGGCCCTCCTGTCCGTGGCGACCTACTTGGGCGGCAGGCTCGCTGCGAAGGCACGTCCCTCGTCGATCCAGGCGACGAGCGCGTCGTCCTCCGCGACCGCCGCCCCGTCGACCACGACCCAGCCACGCATGGGACGGCCCGTCATGTCGAAGGCACGCGCCCCCGGCCGGGCGAGCGCCGCGTCGGTGTGATCGGGCCCGACCCTGACCATGAGGTCGTCACCGGTCACCCCGACGGTCATGTTCCCCTCGTACAGGAACGCCACTCCGCCGAACATCCGCTTCTCGGTGACGGCCGGGTCCGCACCGAGCCGCCCCCGGATCCGCTCCGCCAGCCCTTCGTCGTACACCACCGCCGCCTCACCTCTGTTCCAGAAGTCTCGCTTCGAGATCCCGCAGGTCCTTGACCAGATTGCCGCGGACCTGCCGGGCCAGCAGCGGCGCCGCCAGCCGGTAGAAACCTCCCTCGCCGCCCTGGACGCGGATGCGGGCGAGGGTGCCGTCCGTGTGGGGCTCGAAGGTGTACGTCACGTGCATCGGCATCGGGCCCGACACCGAGACCATGTCCAGCAGCAGCGGCGGTTCGTACGCGGCGACCCGCAGCACGTAGTCGATGCGGCGACCCAGGAAGTAGGCCGTACGGGTCACCTCGGCCCCCGCTCCGAAGCCGCCGCCCGTCGCCTCCCTGCTGAGTTCCGCCGTGCGGATCCCCTGCGTCCAGTCGGCGTCGTGCCGCCAATCCATGGCATACGCGGCCACGCGGTCGAGAGGCAGCGGGATGACCCGGTCGGCCGTCACGTCGATCGTCATGCCATCGAGCTTCCGCCTTCCCACGAGCGGTCACCACCGGGGCCGCGTACGGCCGGGCGGTTTCCAGGAAGGTCTGGATCCGCTTGAGGCATGGAGGTGACGTAAGACTTCCGTCACCTCCCTCAGGACGCAGGACGGCATGCCCCTGTCGTTGAATGAGGCAGGGACGGGAGCACTCTCTCAGGAGGCGGGGCGGGAATGGGACGGACGGGGAAGGCACTGCGCAGGCGGCTGGTCATCGGCGCCGCGGTGGTGATGGCGGCCGCGCTGGGCTTCGGCCTGTACTGGTTCCAGCCGTGGAAGCTGTGGCAGGACAAGACGGTGGAAGAGGCGCTGCCCGGTGCGGCCAAGACCGCTGCGCCCCCAGCGGCGGCGCCGTCCGGCACCGTCTCCCCGGCCCCCGCTCCGCAGACCCTGGCGAGCGGTGAGCTGATCAGCCACGAGCACGACACGTCGGGCAGGGTGAAGCTGGTGCGGCTCGCCGACGGCAGCCACGTCGTCCGGCTGGAGAACCTCGACACCAGCAACGGCCCGGACCTGCGTGTGTGGCTGACCGACGCGCCGGTGAAGGAGGGGACGGCCGGCTGGCGCGTCTTCGACGACGGCGAGCACATCAGCCTCGGCAAGCTGAAGGGCAACAAAGGCAGCCAGAACTACGCCGTGCCCGAGGACGCCGACCTCTCCCGCTACACCAGCGTCACGATCTGGTGCGACCGTTTCAACGTCTCCTTCGGCGCCGCCGAACTCGCCTCCGCCTGACGCCGGGCGCGTGCAGACTTCTTCGGGCTCAGGGTGCATGACGGGTGCCCGCACCCAACGGTGGGCGGACCGCCCCGCCCCACGGGGCACACCACTCGCACATCGGCCTGGCCAACAAGCAAGAACCGAACCCCAGGTCATGGAGTGGGTGACGAGAATCGAACTCGCACTCTCAGCTTGGGAAGCTGCGGGCACTCGCGGACGGTTCGCGCGCTGACCTGGGTGAACGTACAGGCCGCGCCCTTTCTCGGCTCGACCGCCTTCACCGTGCTCTCCGCTGGTCCCCGCCCGATCAGGTGCGGCAGTGGTGCAGAGCTGCGGCGTCCAGGAGGTGATCGTTGACCACGTCCCTTCCCGGGTCCGTCCGGGAGCCCGACTGCTAGCGTCCGGCACCATGTGGGCTCAAGAGATCGTGGCCGGCCGACCGGCTTGGCGGCACGTCCCTTCCAGTGTGGTCTTCCGGGCCGTTCCCGGTGGGACGTTCCGGATGGGCTTGTCCGACGCGGAACTGGAGGCGGTTCGTGCCATCGAGCGGGCCGACGGCGCCGACGACGACCTCGAAGCATTCTTCGCCGGTACCGTCCGGGCCCGGCCGGTGCGAGAAGTGCGGGTCGAGCCATTTCTGATCGCCCGGCATCCGCTCACGGTGGCGCAAGTACGGCATTGGCTGCCCGAGTACGAGGACAGCTTCGCCGAATCGGCTTCGCACACGGCCCGGCTGGAGGACGACTTGGACGACCTGCTCGAAGCGTTGCCGTTCCGGCTGCCCAGCGAGGCGGAGTGGGAGTATGCGGCCCGGGCGGGCACGACCACCTTGACCTTCCGCGGGGACGGGAAGCCGGATGAGGATCAGGTGCTCGGTGACTTCGCCGACGAGGAGCGCACGGCCGCGGCGGAGAACGCTTTCGGGCTGGCGGCGATGGGATCGGCGAACGAAATCTGCGCCGACGTGTGGGTCCCCCATTTCACGGAGGCACCTGCGGACGCACGCCCCCGCACCGGGGACGGACCGCGGGTGGCGCGCGGAGGCGGCGGCGACCTCCATCCGTGGCAGGGCTGCGACGAGTGGCTGCTGTTGCTCTCCGCTACCCGCGACGAGGTCCAGGACTTCACCGCGATCCGCCCGGCAGCACCTGTGCCGACCAGTGCCGCATCAGCGAGTGACTGACCTCGAAGACACCACTGATGGACCGTGATGCCCGATTCACCTGCGGTTGCCGCTTAGGTCACTGGGTCATGAAGCCCTCATGGATCTGACTGGTCAACTGGCGACATTGCCCGGTGTGGCGTTGGGCGCAGTCCTGTCGATGACGACAACGTATGCCCACGCCGTGAAGGTACTCGCGCATCGCTACCGGCGGACGGCGGCGGGTCACTGAGCCTCTGCCGGCTCCTCCGCACTCCGCTCCAGAGCGCGCTCGACGCTCTCCCGGCGCACCACGGGGACAGGCCGTCGTAGGGGCCTTCAAGTGCCCCCGGAAACGGCCTCTCTGACGCCCCCCGCAAGCTCACTCACTGTCAGGCAGCGGGGCCCGGGTCCTCGCAGCCCCCGGCAGTTCGTAACGATCAGGTGAATAACGAGAGCTTGAGGCAACCACGCAGCAGCTTCACAAGTCACACACACGCAATTCACAACGCAAGTCCCAGGGGGGACCATGAGCCAGCAGTACTCGCCCCAGCCCCAGCAGCCCGGCTACGGCGAGCCCCAGCAGCCCGGCAGCAACGGCCTGGCCACCACCGCACTCGTCCTCGGCATCATCGCCGTCGTAGTCAGCTTCATCCCTGTCCTCAACGTTGTCGTCTGGCCGCTCGCGATCCTTGGCATCATCTTCGGCGCCATCGGCCTCTCCAAGGCGGGCAAGGTCCGCAAGGGCAAGGGCGCCGGCATCACCGGCCTCGTCACGTCGGCCGTGGCGATCACGATGTTCTTCGCCATGAACGCCCTGTTCTTCTCCGCCGTCGACAAGGCCAGTGAGGAGCTGGACAAGTCGTACGACTCCACCACCGTCGGCGACGGTAAGTCCAAGACCGGCGGCGCCAAGGAGTCCGAGGTCATGAAGGACTTCAAGGTCACTAAGTGCGACGTGGTCACCGGCGACCTGGGCATCAAGGAGATGGCCGTTCACGTCGACTACGTCAACAACGGCGACCGCCGATACTCGTACTTCGTTGAGGGCGAGGTCCTGGCCGACGGCAAGAAGGTCAACGACTTCATGTCAACCGCCGAGAACCTCGCCCCGGGCCAGAAGTTCACCGACAAGGACGCTGGTGCGCTGGTGAACGCGGACGAGATCAAGGACGCCGCGAAGCTTGAGTGCAAGACCATCAAAGCGTCCCGAACCGACTTCTGATCGCTGACGTCGCACGACGCTGACCACCACCCCCAGGCCTCGCCGCGCACCCCGCAGCGGCGGGGCTCGCTTCATCATGGAGAACCACGGAGTCGCATCGCGGCACGTGCGCCGGCTGGACTGGAGCGGGGCGGAGACAGGAGCGCAGGCCCGGCCGGGGGCCGGGACACGCGCGGTGAGCGGAGCGAGCCGCCTTGAACCAGTCGGGGAGGCGCCGAAGGACACGGCAGAAGCTCCGGGCGCCGGCACCCAGGGGTGCTGCGGAAATGGTGCGCGGCCCCGCCCGCTGGTCCGGACAATGAACAACCCCCGGGCCCCTGACCTGGGGGTTTCATGGAGCGGGTGACGAGAATCGAACTCGCGCTCTCAGCTTGGGAAGCTTGGGCTTCTTGGTGACGGCTGCCGCGCTGCCGCCGCGTGCCGTACGGCCTTGATGAACGGTCCGCATACGGCAACGCGACGAGCCATGATGTTGGTAGCGAAGCTATACGGCGATATTAGAGTCCGGGCCACCCAGGTCTCTGGCATTTACGTCAAGCTCAGAAACAGCTCGCCGCTTGGGCCAATCTTCCCATTCTTGAGTATAGGGAGATTGAGAGCCGATTTTGAACCTGAGAGGTGCCGTCGAACCAGATATTACTGCGCCGGTAAAAATGATTTGCTTACTGCGCAGTGGCGGCATGCTGGCGCCAGCCAGGCCTGCTGGAGTTCGCATCACGTATTCACGCCCGCGATAATCGGTGTATGAAAACGACCCTCGCCGAGCTGAATCAGCCGAGTAGCCGACGCAGCTGAAAACCATGGGGTAGATGCCAGATTGCTCGATGAGTTCAAGGAAATCCTCGATCGCCCTAACGCATCGATTCATCTCGTCTGCGTCGGGGAAGTCTTCCCGCTGATGCTCGAGCCGGTTTCTTACGCCAGCCACTTGCCCCAGTTCGAGAATCTTTGTAGCCTCGCCGAGGTTCGCTAGCAGTTTCCCCTGCGACTCCTCGTTGAGATTCAAAAAGGGTAGCTTATAGGGGAATGCGAAAGGAGTTAGTTCAGTCTTCTGTGCATAGCTCGGCATCTCCTTCGCGTCACGCAAGTAAATCTCCCGGTCGTCCATCTGTGCGGACAGGTAGTCGCGAAGACGCGAGAAACCAGAGACGAGGGGAAAGAGCGTGTTCAGACCCTGAGGTGAGTAGATAATTGCATCACCTCCCCGAGCGGGTGCTTGATTGAGAATGTGCGCCATTTGGGCTCGGGCATCCTTAGCGAGGTATACAAAGCGTGGGTGAGCAGCCCAATGATCGTGCGTCAATGCCCATACGCAGTAAGAGAGGGCCGCATCAAGAGTGTGCTCCAATGCAACGAACAGATTCGACGAATGGCTCCGAATTCGCGAGCGATCCGATTCGCTGTAGCCTGCGAAATTGGCCACGACTTGAGAGAACATTTCACGATGCTGGCGAAGAGTCCCAGCGTTGCCCTCGGAGCCTACTGGATCAAACCCTAGCTTCCAAAGGATAGTGTTACTGAGCTCTTCGTCATCCATGGCGCTCGCTTCAATCTGGCCAGAAATGCCGCACATGCGGGCGGCGGTTGCGAAGGAGCTCGGACCAACTAGTACTAGGTCACGAATCACATTGCTAGGCTGTTCATCGGTTAGGTAGCTGTCGAGTTTGTCCTCCAACGAACTTCCCTCAATGCGCCGCAATCGCCAGCTCAAATCCTCGTGAGCACGAGAGTCGTTAAGGTTGTAGATACTGAGTACGAGCCGCTTCAGCCTGAGAACTGCCAGTGATGCGTCGCTCGGAATTACGCGGACTCCGAACCTGGAGCACTCGGATGTGGCACTGTAAAACCCTGACTTGATGGGCATGATCCGAGGCACGCGGACCTCAGCAGGCGGGATCTCAATATCTCCCTCATGTACTGCAGCATCGATGCAGGCGTATAGATGCTCGCTTTTCATCAGGAGTAGAGACTGAATAACTCCCGCCTTACTTAAGGATTCGAGGAAATCTTTGGGGTCCCGTACGGTAATTTGGTTCGCTATCAAGTTACTGCGCAAGTGCGACTGTCGACCCTTGAGTCCCCGCAACGCGATTGCCTCGAGCTCTTCGCGCGTGAAGCATTCATCAAGGAAAGCAATATCGTTGGCCGTCCGCATGTCATCATAATACCCAATTAGCGGATGAGTGACCTCGTTTAGGAAGAGCGTGAACTGTGACTCCTTGCCGTATTCTTTATCGAGGATTTCAGATGCCTTGGTGCGAACTTTGTGGATCTGGCTTTCGGTGGTACGGAGATAGGTGCGATGTACTTTCGTGCAGCTAACTTTGGAGCAATGGAATAGCGGCGCATTAACCGTAGCCGGAATCAGCCTGAACTCTTCGCTTCGGAGGATTCCTAGCGGACCTGTGACAAGGTCCATTTCTTGGAATACTCCCCTGGGTGTTCCCTCGAGGAGTCGCGCGGTCTCTGCCGCGGATACCTGAGATGGCTCATGAGGGAAAAGGTCGTATGCTTTGTCGTACAGGCCTCTGCCCCAAACATAGGGGTGGACGATCTTTCCCTCGGTTATTTCGCTGTTGAGTGCCGCAACCAGCGCGGGAATATCTGTTTTTAGGGGATCTACAAATAGCTCTTCATGGTAGAACTCTAGAAAACAAGCGAGGCGCACTTCGGGCCATTTGAAATTGCGCACCCGCATTAGCCTCTTGCAGAAGTCATCCCCGTGAGAGGTTAGTGCGATAGGGTCATGAAGGGAGGAGGGGACTCGGTACCTGTGCGGCAGAATCGAGTTTCCCATCAGGTTACTGATCCCGTAAAGCCGAACAAGTTTTTCTCGTTCCTCCGGGTCGGAGTAGAGGGAATGCAGCTCGGCCGCGCTGTAACTCATTGTGTGCTACCTCCACGTGGATCCCGCATAGGGTACTTACGTGGGGGCGTTGCTGTCAGCGGGTTGTCAGGATCTGACGAGCTGGGGTACGTGAGGTCGGTCGAGCGGGTTTGGCCGGCGGCCTGCCCGGGCTAAAGTCGTGGCGCCGACCGACCCCAGCCACGATGTACGTCTTCTCTGGCATCAGACGGCTGAATGCTTTGAGCGCGGTACGGACGCCGGCCGGGTTGGAGCGGGGCGGAGACAGGAGCGAGCCGCCTTGAACCATCCCGGGGTGTACTGGTTTACGTTCGGCCTGGCGATATCCACAGCCTGGCTCCTCAGCTCGTACGGCTCGGTCATGGAGGTCTGCGGCCTGACCGTGGCTCCGTCCCGGCTGCGGATGTTGGCGGTCAAGGCCACCACTCGCCGTGAAGCTCGTCCCGTACCGCCGTGTCGGGGCATCATCCGGCCCACCTCGACCGGGCTGCGGCTCGCTCCGGGGCAGGCACCAGCCGACGCCGCCGCCTCGGCGGAACGGCTGCGGCGCGCTTGGGGCGTTCACGCTGTGTGCGTGACCACGGTCAAGCCGGGTGTGGTTGAGCCGCGGCTGGTCGGCTTCGACGTGCTGCGGCGAGTGCGGATGCCGCGCAAGGTGGACGCCGGGTTCCTTTGGGTCAGGTGCGGGCAGCGTTTCGGCGCTGACCTGGGGTTAGGGCGCCACCATGCTGCGAGCCCAGCTGACCGGCCGCGTTTGCCACCGAGTGAACGACGAAGCCTCCGCGAATGGCGCTCGGAGACATCGCACCCGAAGCGGTCACCGCCGTCTGCGCCATCGCCGCTGAACGGCCCGGCCTCGCGTGGCAGGTGACACCTCCGGCGGCTGCTACCGCATCCGGACGCCGTACCTGTCCCTCGGTGACGCCGCCGAGATCTGCCGCGAGTACGCGCACCTAGTGCCGGACCTGCCGTGCTCAAGCCGTTCCAGCCCGAGGTCACGGTAAGGCCGGTTGAGTCCCCGGCCCTGGTCATCGAACCGCGCCCGGCAACCGGCTGACCTCCTCCAACCAACCCAGGTCGGCCTGACCGTCTCACGCCAGGTCCCTACCCCTCGCATGCCTGAATCCGGAAGGAGCCGCATCGTGCGCGCCCAACTGGCCACGTGGACGCGGTGCTCATCCAAGCTGTCATCGCTGCCGCACTGTCCTTCGCCCACCTGCACGGCATCGCCTTGGCGGCCGGGCAGGACGGAGGGAAAGCCTGGGCCTACCCGCACACGCTCTCCACCCGGTCGGGCGCCACCCTGAAGGACACCATGGTCCGAGCCGGACAGTCGTCCGAGAAGGCCGCGCTGATCTATCAGCACTCCGACGAGGAGCGACAGGAGGAGGTTGCCGCCGGCCTCGATGCCACCGTCCGGAAGGCCCGGGAGGAGGCTGCCCGGAAGACGGCCGAGACACCTTCTGGCACGGATCTGGCACGCGGCGAGTGATCACCCCGGACAGCAAAACGGCCCAGGTCTCTGACCTGGGCCTTCTTCATGGAGCGGGTGACGAGAATCGAACTCGCGCTCTCAGCTTGGGAAGCTGATGTTCTACCATTAAACTACACCCGCGTAAGACGCCGACCGAGTCGGTGTCCGAATGCTCGCTCACTGTACCTCATCTCAGGCCTCCGGCGTTCGCGCCGCGAGGCCTGAGGGCGTTTCAGGCGTGGGATGCGGCTGCGGGGGAACGGAGTTGGGGCGTACGGTGGAGAGGCTTGAGAGGGCCCGGCGGGACCGGAGTGCCGCCTGGAGGGCCGTCCCTTTGATCCCGTACTGTGGCTTTTGTCGTCTGGCAAGCAGCAGCCGGACGCGGCTCTTGGGGAAGGGACTCTTGGACTTGATGGAGCGCACCGTCGTCCGTTGTGCCGATGGGCACGTGTTCAGCACCGCTTCGTTCCCGATGCAGCAGGCCGAGCGGCTCGGCCCCGGGCGGCTGCTTCGGTGCCCGCGCTGTGCGCGGCTCCGGAGCGTGGTGCCCGTCAGCTATCAGAAGCGGTAGCGGCAGCACCGGCCGCACTCGTGGCGGCCGTGACGGACCCAGCAGGAAGCAACAGGCGCAAGGCGCGCGGAGACGTCCGGTTGTAGTCGCTCCGCGCGCCTTGCGTATCCTCGGGGCGTGCTTCTCTCAGACAAGGACATCCGGGCCGAGATCGACGCCGGACGGGTGCGGATCGATCCGTATGACGACGCGATGGTGCAGCCGTCGAGCATCGATGTGCGGCTGGACCGCTACTTCCGGGTGTTCGAGAATCACCGGTACCCCCACATCGACCCCGCCATCGAGCAGGCCGATCTCACCCGGCTCGTGGAGCCGGAGGGGGACGAGCCGTTCATCCTGCACCCCGGTGAGTTCGTCCTCGCCAGCACCTACGAGGTCATCTCCCTGCCCGACGACCTCGCCTCCCGGCTGGAGGGCAAGAGTTCGCTGGGGCGGCTGGGGCTGGTCACGCACTCGACGGCCGGCTTCATCGACCCCGGCTTCAGCGGGCACGTGACCCTGGAGCTGTCCAACCTCGCCACCCTGCCCATCAAGCTCTGGCCGGGCATGAAGATCGGGCAGCTGTGCATGTTCAGGCTCAGCTCGCCCGCCGACTTCCCCTACGGAAGCGAGCGGTACGGCTCCCGGTACCAGGGGCAGCGCGGCCCGACCGCCTCCCGGTCCTTCCTCAACTTCCACCGGACCCAGGTGTGAGCGGGCAGAACGTGAGCGAAGCAGGCGTGAGTGACGTGCGCGAGAACCTGACGTACGAGAAGTTCGGCGTCGCCGTGCGCGAGCTCGCGCAGGCCATCGCCGACGACGGCTACGAGCCCGACATAGTCCTCAGCATCGCCCGCGGCGGTGTCTTCGTGGCCGGCGGCCTCGCCTATGCCCTCGACTGCAAGAACATCCACCTGGTCAACGTCGAGTTCTACACCGGCGTGGGGACCACCCTCGAGATGCCTGTCATGCTCGCGCCCGTCCCCAACGTGATCGACTTCTCCCAGAAGAAGGTGCTGATCACCGACGACGTCGCCGACACCGGCAAGACGCTCAAGCTGGTCCGTGACTTCTGCCTCGACACCGTCGCCGAGGTGCGCAGTGCCGTCGTCTACGAGAAGTCGCAGTCGCTCGTGAAGTGCGAGTACGTGTGGAAGCGCACCGACGACTGGATCAACTTCCCGTGGAGCGTGGAACCGCCCGTCGTGCGGCGGGCCGGGCAGGTTCTCGACGCCTGACGGCCATGACGACGAAGAGGGGCTCCCCGCTCGGGGAGCCCCTCTGTCGTGTCGTGTGGCCTCAGACCGTGCCCAGCTTCACGATCGACAGCAGGGCGATCAGCTGGATCGCCGACGCGCCCAGCGCCTTCGGCCAGGGCAGGTCGTGGGAGCGGCTGACCATGAGGGTGAGCAGCGCGCCGCCGGCGACCCAGGTGGCCCAGCCCAGCAGCTGGACGAACGTCGCGTCGCCGCCCGCGAACATCGCGAAGACCAGGCGGGGCGCGTCCGTGAGCGACATGATCAGCATGGACAGGCCGACCGTGGGCTGCCAGGCGCCGTCGCCGCCGAGCTGGCGGGCCAGGGTGTGGGTGACCACGCCCAGGACGAACGCGCTGAGCACCATCGCCACGGCCGTCGTCAGCACGATCGGCACCGCGTTCGACAGTGTGGCGTTGATCGCATCCTCGCGGGCGCCGTCGAAGCCGAAGACCGCGAGCAGGCCGTAGAGGAACGTGACGATGAGGGCCGGGCCCCACATCGAGTAGTCCCGCATCTGGAGGAACGTCTGGTTCGGGGCGAAGACGATCCCCCGGAGCAGGGCCTTCCAGTGCAGGCGCGGGCCGATGGGGCCGGGCGGCGGGGCCGCGGAGCCGGCGCGGTAGGTGTCGCCCTGCGTGTAGGGCTCCTCACCGACCGAGAAGGCCTGGGTGTGGCCCGGGTTGTTCGCCGCGTACGGGTCGGCCGGACCCTGCGGGCCGGGCGGGTACGCGCCGTCGCCGAAGTACTCCGGCTCGCCCTGCCCGCCGTAACCGCCGCCGTGTCCGGCGTTCGGCTGCGGCCACGTGGGACCGCCGCCGTTGCCGTACGGCTGCTGCTGTGGGTACGCCTGCGGCGCCGGCGGGGAGCCGTACGACGGTCCCTGCGGCGTCTGCTGCCCGTACGGAGGGTTGTGCGGTCGCGTTTGAGGAGCGCCGTTGTTCCGGCCGCGTCCGATCCTGAATCCAGCCACGTCTTCGAACGTACCTGGTCCCCGGCGGTGGCGTGCCGGGCCCGGGCTTTCGGGCCCGGCTTTGCGGCCGAGCTGTGACATCCCTTAAGGGGAAGGGGCTTTGGGTGTCCGTGGGGTGTCAGGGTTGGGCCGTACGGGCCACGCCCCGGGCCCGCTCTGCTCCCGTCGGTCAGTCGGCGAAGCCGCCGCCCAGCTCCGGCAGGGTGATCGCTCCGGTCTTCGTCGGGACCGTGCCCGTGCCGCGCATCAGCAGCGCGCTGTTCGCCGCGCCGATGGCCAGGTCGGCCTTGCCGTCGGCGGTCAGGTCGCGCAGGCGGACCGTGTAGCCGAAGGCCGCGTGGGAGTCGGCCGGGCCGAGGGCCGTCTGGGCGATCCACGAGGAGCGCGCGCCGCCGAGGCCGCCGGAGCCGCCGCGGAAGACGTGGACGCCGCCCTGGTCCGCCTTGCCGTCGACGTCCTCGTGGGGGACGCCGACCGCGAGGTCCGCGTAGCCGTCGCCGTTGGTGTCGGCGGCCGAGATCGCGTAGCCGAAGTTGTCGTCGGCCTCGGGGCTGCCGGAGACGCCGGAGGTGGCCTGGGTGAGGGTGACGGAGGTGCCCGGGCCGGACGAGGTGCCGCGCCAGATCGTGACCGCGCCCTTGCCGTTGTCCTTGTCGGGCACGCCGAGGGCGATGTCGCCGTAGCCGTTCTTGTCGAAGTCGCCGATCACGGGGCTCGGGTAGAGGCCCTCCTGCCGGTCGCTGAGGGTCCTGGAGGCACCCGTGGCGAGGCCGGAGGAGGTGCCCTTGAGGTACCAGGCGCGCTCGCGGATCTGGCTGCCGTTGATCTCCGTGCCGATGACGACCAGGTCGGTCTTGCCGTCCCCGTCGACCTTTCCGGCGCCGAGGGCGGTGGAGTACCAGCCGCCCGAGCTCTTGTCGATCTTGCTGACCTTGCCGGTGGTGCCCGACTTGGTGAAGGGGCCGCGGTACAGCCACGCCTCCTCGCCGCCGATCACGGCGAGGTCGGGGGAGCCGTCGCCGGTGAAGTCGCCGGTGGCCAGGTCGCGGCCGAAGTGGCCGGCCGCGCCGCCGACGGGGGCGAGGTTGCTGCCGCCGGACAGGCCGGACTTCGAGCCCCACAGGACGGTGACCGTGCCGCGGTACTCGTCGCCGTCCACGTGCTCGGTGGGGTTGCCGACGACGAGGTCCGCGTAGCCGTCCTTGTTGAGGTCGGCGCTCGCGAGGGACGCGCCGAACTGGTCGTCCTCCTCGCCGCTGCCGGGGACCCCGGCGCTGTCCTGGTGGAAGAACTTCGGGTGGGCGGTGTCGAGGCCGGTGGCGGTGGCGTACACGACGGTGATCGTGCCGCCCTCGCGGTCGACGTCGTTGTAGCCGCCGTAGGCGAGGTCGCGGCGGCCGTCGCCGTTGAAGTCGTCGTAGTGCTTGGCGACGGCTGCGGAGGCGGGGCCGGTGAGGAGCACGGGGGTGACGCCGGTCGCCAGCAGGGCGGCGACCAGGGCGGTCGAGGTGGATCTGCGCATGGGGATCTCCTGGTTCGTCAGCCGATGAGGCCGGGCGCCGAACGCGTCGTAGGAGCGGTCGTCGGGTGGTCGGGTGGTCGGGTGGTTCGGCATGAGGTCGCCGGTGGGCGTCGGTGGCCACCGGCGGCTGTCGGTGGTCGCCGGTGGTCGTCGGGCCGACGCCCGGGGGGCGTCGTCGGGCGTCGGCCGAAGGGGCGGAAGGCGGTGTGTGGTCAGGAGTTGAGCGCGGTGCCGTAGCCGGGCGTGCCGGCCGTGGAGATGCCGGTCGCGCCCGGGCCGAAGCTCGTCGAGCCGGAGGTGGCCGGGCCGGTCGCCGTGCCGCGCAGGGACCAGACGGCGCCGTCGCCCGCGTTCTCGCCGGGGGCGGAGACGGACAGGTCGGCGCGGCCGTCGCCGGTGTGGTCGGTGAGGGTGACGCGCTCGCCGAACCGGTCACCCGCCTCCGAACCGCCGGGCACACCCGCCGTGTTCTGCGTGTACGACGTCGCCCCCTTGGTGGTGAGGCCTGACGCCGAGCCGTACAGCACGGTGACGGCACCGGCGGAGCTGTTCTCGCCCGCGGAGCCGATGGCCAGGTCGGCATACCCGTCGCCGTTGATATCGCCGAGCGAGACGCCGCTGCCGAACCGGTCGCCCTTCTCGGAGGCCCCGGGCACACCGGCGCTGTCCTGGGTGAGGACGAGCGGGGCGCGGTCCGGTTCCGGGCCCTCGGGCCCGCCGTAGACGACGCTGACCTTGCCGCCGAGGGCGCCCCCGGGGTCGGCGGAGACCTCCCGGTCATTCCCCACGACGATGTCGGCGTGGCCGTCGTTGTCGATGTCGCCGACGACGGAGACGAACCCGGCGGGCAGCTTCTGCAGCCAGTCGGCATAGTTGCCGATCTTCATGTCGGCGAGGGAGGTGGCGGCGGCGCCGTCGTGCGCGGTGCGGCCGTGCAGGACCACGCGGGGGCGGCCGTCGCCGGCGACATCGCCGGAGGAGAGGTGGGTGACGCCGTTCGAGGACGACCACCCGTCGTTCTGCGAGCCCGAACCGCCGTTGTGCGCGCTGGTCTTGGTGATCGGGCCCTTCACGAGGGAGAGGGTGGTCGGCCCGGTGGAGCCGACCGCGACGTCCACGTTCCCGTCGCCGTCGAAGTCGCCCGCGGCCAGCGTCCGGCCGTACCGGTCGTAGTCGGTGCTGAAGAAGCTGAACAGCGTGCGGGCCCCGGACAGGCCGGACGCCGAGCCCCACACGATGGTGACCGTGCCGTCGTTGCTGTCGCTGCCGTCCTCGCCGGGCGTGCCGACCAGCAGGTCGGCGTAGCCGTCGGTGTTCAGGTCGGCGGAGGCGAGGGCGGAACCGAAGGCGTCGTCGGCCTCGGCGGTGCCCGGCATCCCGGCCGTGTTCTGCGTCAGCAGGGTCCGGGTGGAGGTCTTCGGGCCGCTGGTGCTGCCGTAGACCACCGACACGGCGCCCGCCCGTGCCTGCCCGGAGACGGTGGCGGCCGGCGCGCCGATCACCAGGTCGGTGCGGCCGTCACCGTTGAAGTCGTACGGGGCGGCGGCCGGCGCGGCGTGCGCGGCCGGGACGGACAGGGCGAGCGCGAGCGGGGTCAGGGCCGCGGCGACGGCGGTGGAAGCGATACGGGTGCGCATGGGGGTACGTGCCTCACGGGGAAGGGGACGGGGCGTCACTGGGCGATGGCGGAGCCGAAGTTGGCGCCGTACTTGAGGGCGATGGCGGCGGTGGTGATGCCCTGCGCGCCGGTGGTGGTCAGGCCGGAGGCGGAGCCGCGCAGGAACCACAGGCCGCCCGTGGAGTTCTCGCCGTCGACGCCGACGGACAGGTCCGCCTTGCCGTCCTTCGTCACGTCGGTCAGGTCGACCGCGGACCCGAAGCTGTCGTAGGTCTCGGCGGTGCCGGGCACACCGGCGGTGTCCTGGGTGTACGACTTCACGCCGCTGGTCTTCAGTCCCGACGCGGAGCCGAACAGCACGGTCACCGAGCCGGCGTTGTGCGCGGAGCCGATGTCCTCCCCCGGGGCGGCGACCGCCACGTCGGCGTACCCGTCGCCGTTGATGTCGCCGGTGCTCACGGACGTGCCGAAACCGTCGTCCGGCTCGCCCGAGCCGGGCACGCCGTCCGTGTCCTGGTGGATGACGGTCGGCTGCTGCGCCGGGTCGGGGCCGTTCGGACCGCCGTACCAGACGGTGATCTGGCCGCCCTTGTGGCCGACGGGCTTGAGCTCGTACGGGTCCGTGGAGTCGCCGAGGACGAGGTCGCCGTAGCCGTCGTGGTTGATGTCGCCGATCGCGCCCTGGGAGCCGTCGGCGTTCGGCAGCTCGGTCATCTTGTGGGCCGTGCCGTTCCAGCGGAAGTAGAGGATCTCGCCGCCGGGGTCGCCGTCCACGGCGAACGGGTAGACGCGCTCGGCCGCGCCGTCGCCGGTGAGGTCGCCCGCGATCACCTCGGACGTGGTGCCGAGTTCACCGACGCGGGAGTGGGTCAGCGGGCCGCCGGTCTTGGTGAAGGGGCCCTGGTAGAGGCGGGTGTGGCTCTGGCCGGTGAGGGTGACGTCGGTGTCGCCGTCGCCGTCGAAGTCGGCGGCCGCGATGCCCTGGGAGAAGCCGCC
Source organism: [Streptosporangium] indianense (assembly GCF_021474405.1). Lineage (GTDB taxonomy): Bacteria > Actinomycetota > Actinomycetes > Streptomycetales > Streptomycetaceae > Streptomyces > Streptomyces indiaensis. Next base: position 408 of record NZ_JAKEIO010000087.1, on the reverse strand, counting down.
GTACTCGGAGAGGGTGGAGGGCTGCGGCAGGCCCTTGCCGCTGGTCAGGCCCGACGTGCTGCCCCACAGGACGGTGCCGGAGCCGATGCCGTCCCGGTCGCCGACGCTTTCGTTGGGGGCGCCGACGACGAGGTCGGAGTAGCCGTCCCGGTCCAGGTCGCCGGCGGCCAGGGAGGCGCCGAACAGGTCGCTCGATTCGGCGGTGCCGGGCACGCCCGTGGAGTTCTGGGTGATGACGGCCTTGCGGGTGGCCGAGACGCCGGACGCCGACCCGTACAGCACGACGACGGCACCGGCGCACGACGCGGAGCCGACGGTGGTGCACGGGGCGCCGGTCGCGATGTCCCGGTAGCCGTCGCCGTTGAAGTCCCCGGCGAGACCGGAGGGGGCGGCGGTGGCGGGGGTGGT
>NZ_JAKEIO010000086.1 GCF_021474405.1 [Streptosporangium] indianense | reverse complement strand
CCCGGGCCCCGGCCCCGTGCCGGGCCCCGACCCGTCTCCGATCCCCCCGGGACCGGAACCGGTGCCGAACCCGGAGCCCGGGCCGCCCCTGTCCTGAACCCGGGTACGCGTGCGGGGCGGTGGACGGCCATTCCTGCCGTCCACCGCCCCGCGCCGCTGCGTCGGCGGCGCCGCCTACGCGGAGGTCTCCGACCGATCCCCGCCCCACAGGGTGTGGAACGAGCCGTCACGGTCAACCCTCCGGTACGTGTGCGCACCGAAGTAGTCCCGCTGCCCCTGCGTCAGGGCCGCCGGCAGCCGCTCCGCGCGCAGGGCGTCGTAGTAGGCGAGAGCCGCGGCGAAGCCGGGCGTCGGCACACCCTGGCGGGTCGCGGAGACCAGCACCTCACGCCAGTCGTCCTGCGCGTCCGCGATCTCCTGCGCGAACGTCGCGTCCGACAGGAGGCTCGGCAGGTCCGGCCGGGCGTCGTACGCGGCCCGGATCCGGTCCAGGAACGCCGCACGGATGATGCAGCCGCCCCGCCACAGCGCCGACACCGCACCGAGGTCGATGTCCCAGCCGTACTCGTCGCGCGCCGCGTCGATCTCGTGGAAGCCCTGCGTGTACGACACGATCTTCGACGCGTACAGGGCCTGCTCGACCCGGTCCGCGAACGCCCGGGCCTCCGCCTCGCTCAGCGGCTTCGCCTTCGGGCCGGCCAGCTCGCGCGAGGCCTCCCGCAGCGCCGCGTGGCCCGACAGGGAGCGCGCGAACACCGCCTCGGCGATACCGGACACCGGCACGCCCAGGTCCAGCGCGATCTGCACGGTCCAGCGGCCGGTGCCCTTCTGCTCCGCCTGGTCGACCACGACGTCCACGAACGGCTTGCCCGTCTCCGCGTCCACGTGCGACAGCACCTCGGCCGTGATCTCGATCAGGTAGGAGTCGAGACGGCCCCGGTTCCAGGTCCGGAAGATTTCCGCGATCTCGGCGGGGGAGTACCCGGCGACGTCCCGCAGCAGCTGGTAGGCCTCACCGATGAGCTGCATGTCGGCGTACTCGATGCCGTTGTGCACCATCTTCACGAAGTGCCCGGCGCCGTCCGGACCGACATGGGAGACGCACGGTGAGCCGTCGGCCGCCTTGGCCGAGATCTTCTCCAGCATCGGGCCCAGCGAGTCGTAGGACTCCTTCGGGCCGCCCGGCATGATGCTCGGCCCGTTCAGCGCGCCCTCCTCGCCGCCGGAGACGCCCATGCCGACGAAGTGGATGCCCTGCTCGCGCAGGTCCCGCTCCCGGCGCCGGGTGTCCGCGAAGTGCGCGTTGCCACCGTCGATGATCATGTCGCCGGGCTCCAGCAGCGGCGCGAACTCCTGGATCACCGCGTCCGTCGGCTCACCGGCCTTGACCATCACGACCAGACGCCGCGGCCGCTCCAGCGCCGCGACGAAGTCCTTCGCGCTCTCGCACGCGACGAACTCCCCCTCGCCGCCGAACTCGTCCACCAGGGCGTGCATGCGCGCAGGCGTCCGGTTGTGCACCGCGACCGTGTAGCCGTTGCGGGCGAAGTTGCGGGCGAGGTTGCGGCCCATGACCGCGAGACCCGTGACGCCGATCTGCGCTGTACTGCTCATTCGGTTCGCTCCTAAAGACCTCGGTATCGGTGCTGCCGGTGGGGCCCCACCAGCATGCCCCCGTCGACCATCCTGACGTGCCGCTACTTCGTCCGCACGCGCGGGTCGCACGACGTCGCGCAGGCTGATACGGACGAGAGCCCCGACGCACTCAGCCGAGGCATGCGTCCCCGCGCACGCCGCACCCGCGCACCGGGTGCCGTACACGGTGCACCGCCGGGGCGCACGTCGCGCAACAGGGGCCTCATACCGGCCATTTGGGCTCCCGGGCGGCGAAAAGCCGTCTTGTTCTGGCCGGTTCGCAGCGCTTACTTTTGCCCCTCCTGACGCATGTCTAGGGGGGCTTTCGATGGCCGTACGCGGCCGGCACCGCCGGTATCAGCCGAACAGGATCAACCGCGCCTCACTCACCGTCACGGCGGGCGGGGCGGGCATGGCACTGCCGTTCATGGGCACCGGCGCCGCCCAGGCGGCGGACATGGACACCTGGAACAAGGTCGCCGCCTGCGAGTCGACCAACAACTGGAGCATCAACAGCGGCAACGGCTTCTACGGCGGACTGCAGTTCACCCAGTCCACGTGGGAGGCCTACGGCGGACGCGCCTACGCGGCGCGCGCCGACCTGGCGAGCAAGGACCAGCAGATCGCCGTCGCCGAGAAGGTGCTCGACGGGCAGGGCCCGGGCGCCTGGCCCATATGTTCCGTACGGGCCGGACTGACCCGGGGCGGCGGTGAACCCGACATCCGGCCGGCCACCGAGCGCACGAAGCAGAGGGAAGCGAAGCGGGACACGAAGAAGAAGACCTCCATCGAGGAGGTACGGCCGCAGTCCACGCCACAGTCCCGGGCGGGCAACGCCGAGATGTACACCGTGGTCCGCGGCGACACCCTCTCCGGCATCGCGGACGACCAGGACGTCCGGGGCGGCTGGCGGGGCCTGTACGCCGCCAACCGGTCGGCCATCGGGTCCGACCCCGATCTGATCGTGCCCGGCCAGCGCCTCGCGCTGCGCGGCGAGGGCGCCACCCGGACCCGCCCGGCGCACATGCCGTCGGCGAAGCCCGCCACGAAGAAGCCGGCCCAGGACCGGGCCACGGAGCGGTCGAAGGAGCGGACCCGGGACAAGAGCGACGAGCGGGCCGGCCGGTCGACGGCCACCCGGCACGGTCTGGTCGCCCCCGTGAGCGCCTCCCTCGGGACGCCCTACCGCAAGGCGGGCTCCTCCTGGTCCAAGGGCTACCACACCGGCATCGACTTCCCCGTGCCCACGGGCACGTCGGTCAAGTCGGTCGCGGCGGGCAGCGTGGTCAGCGCCGGCTGGGGCGGCTCGTTCGGCTACCAGGTCGTCGTCCGGCACGCCGACGGCCGGTACAGCCAGTACGCCCACCTGTCCGCGATCTCGGTGCGCGACGGGCAGTCGGTGAGCGCCGGCCAGCGCATCGGCCGTTCCGGTTCCACCGGCAACAGCTCGGGCCCGCATCTGCACTTCGAGGTGCGGACGGGGCCCGGTTTCGGCTCGGACGTCGACCCGGTGGCGTACCTGCGGGCCGGCGGCGTCACGATCTGACGCGTATGCGATGCCGGTCGACCGTGGGGAGCGGGACGAACGGGATGTCGTAGAAGGGCACGTAGGGGAGCGGGCGTTCGTCGGCGGCGGCCGGCTCCCCGCTCCCGTAGTCGGCATCCGTACCCGTCGCCCCGGCGGCACCCGGCACCAGCACGGCGGCCGGTGCCGGTACGCGCACGGCGGCGGGCGACCTCGGCACGGGGGCGAGCAGCGCCGCCGCCGTCCCGGGTACCGGCACGTCCTCCGCGAGCGGCCGACCACCGGCACGCACCACCCCGGCCGGCCCGGGCACACGCCCCGGACGCTGCGGGAGCCCGTCCAGCGGCCCGGGCAGGGCCGCAGCGCTCTCCGCCGCCCCGCCCACCGGCTCGGGCAGATCGCGCACGTCCGTCTCGTCCGACTCCTTCGCGGAACCCGGCACGGCCGCCGGCTGCTCGTGCGTGAGGCGCTCCGTGGTCAGCAGGATCAGGCCACCCGCCGCCACCACACCGCAGCTCAGGGCGAGCGCCGTCCCCGTCGTGCCGTAGCGGAAGGTTTCACCGAACATCGTGATGCCGATCGCGGCCGCCACCACCGGGTTCACGACCGTCAGCGTGGCCAGCGGCGCCGCGAGGCCCGCACCCCGGTAGGAAGCCTGCGACAGCAGCATGCCGGCCGTGGCGAGGACGCCGATCACGGCGAGGGAGGGCACGTCCGCCGCCGCCACACCGCCGGTCCAGTCGACCGCGACGGTCTTGGTGAACACCGAGGACATGCCGAACGCGATACCGGAGGCCGTCGCCAGCAGCAGGCTGCGGACCGCCGGATGACGGTGCGCCGCCCGCGCGGCGGTCATCAGCGCCACGACGACACCCGCCGTGGCGACGGCGACGGCCACCCGCTGGGTCGTGTCCAGGGACCGCGCGTCGGACGCGGCGACCAGGGAGAGCAGACCGGCGAGTCCGACGGTCGCCATGATCGCGCCCCGCCAGGCCGTGGCACCGGCCCTGCGGCCGACGAACAGTGCCGCCATGGGCAGCGCCAGCACGATGGTCAGCGCACCGAGCGGCTGCACCAGGCTCAGCGGACCGTAGGCCAGCGCCACCACGTGCAGCAGTCCACCGAGGCCGTTCAGCGCGACCGCCGCCCACCAGCCCGGCCGGCGCAGCGGCGCGTACTGCTCACCCGGCGAGGTCTCCGCGACCCGCTCCTGCACGATCGCCCCGCCCGCGTAGGCGAACGCGGAGACGACGGACAGCAGAACGGACAACGCGAGGGCGCTCATCGGCTGCTCCTCTGCGGGAGGCGGGGGCGCTCGGCCCGGCGCGGCGAAAGGTCGGCTTTCATGACCAACACCCTGCCCTGTCCGGGTGTTCCCGTCGTCGTCCCTGAGCACTCATTGGGTCCTACTGCCGATGGAGTACGAAGGGACCCCCGTCATCCCCAGGGTGGGGGAGTCCGGGCGGGGGCCACCGGGTCACGTCCCTTAGGGGCCTTGGTACTACTGCTCTTCGTGGACCTCGACCCCGAACTCGCGGCGCTCCGCCCGCTCGCCGGCTTCTTCGTGCTGCGCACGGGAGGAGCACCGGGCGGGTCTCTTCCCACTCTCGCACAGGCGTACGCCGCCGCGTCACCGGATATGCCGGGAAATCCGCTGATTTTTCGTGTTCGGAAAGTGGCGACCGCCCTGCGGGTCCCGGAGGCGCGGGTCGCCGCGTCCCTCACCCACCAGGGCCTCGCGGCCCGGCTGTGGTCGATCGCCCTCGGCTGCGCCGCGCTGTACGGCCACGTCCCGGACCTGGACGCCCGGTTGCTGCACTGGGACGCCGACGGCAGCGCCCCCGACGACCTGTGGCTCACGGCCGTGAGGCCCCTTCCCGGCGACGCGCCGACGGTCGCGGACGTCGTCCTGCGCGGCCACCTCGTCCCCCTGGCGACGGCCCTGCGCGCCCGCCACGGCCTCGCCCCGGGCCTGCTGCGCGGCAACGCCGCCTCCGCGCTGGCCGGCGCCGCCGGGGAACTGGACCGCTGGGCCCGGCGGCACGGCCGTACGGACGCCGCCGCCCGGGCCCGCTCCCTGGCCGCCGAACTCCTCGCGCACCCGCTGCTCGACGGCACCGGGACCCTCACCGGCACCGCCTTCCGGCGCCGCAGCTGCTGCCTGTACTACCGGGTGCCCGGCGGGGGCGTCTGCGGCGACTGTTGCTTCACACGGCCTCCCCGCTCTTCCCCGCGCGCGCCATCTGGGTGACCATGAAAGGGAACGGCCGCTGAGAGCAGGGAGTTGCGGGTGCGCGTCGGACTGCTGACCCGGGAGTACCCGCCGGACGTGTACGGCGGTGCAGGCGTCCATGTGGAGTTCCTCGCCCGCGAGCTCAGAGCGCTCGTCGACCTGGACGTGCACTGCTGGGGCGAGGGCCGCGCCGACGGCGTACGGCGGCACCGGACCTGGTCCGCGCTCGACGGGGCCAACGACGCGCTGCGCACGTTCTCCGTCGACCTCGCCATGGCCGCCGCCCTCGAAGGCCGCGAACTGGTCCACTCCCACACCTGGTACGCCAACCTCGGCGGCCACCTCGCCAAGCTCCTGTACGGCATCCCGCACGTGATGACCGCGCACTCTCTGGAGCCGCTGCGCCCGTGGAAGGCCGAGCAGCTCGGCGGCGGCTACGACCTGTCCAGCTGGGCCGAACGCACCGCGATCGAGGCCGCCGACGGGGTGATCGCCGTGTCCGCCGCCATGCGCGAGGACATTCTCGGCTGCTACCCGGCGCTGGACCCCGAGCGGGTCCACGTGGTGCACAACGGCATCGACACGAGCCTGTACCGGCCCGACCACGGCACGGACGCCCTGGACCGGATCGGCCTCGACCGCACCCGCCCGTACGTGCTGTTCGTCGGCCGGATCACCCGCCAGAAGGGCGTGCCGCACCTGCTGCGCGCGGTGCGGGACATCGACCCGGCCGCACAGGTCGTGCTGTGCGCAGGGACCCCGGACACACCGGAGATCGACCAGGAGTTCCGCGAGCTGTTCGGGGAGCTGAGCGCGGTCCGCGACGGTGTGTTCTGGATCCCGAAGATGCTGCCGCGCCCGGAGGTGATCCAGCTCCTCACGCACGCCGCCCTGTTCGTCTGCCCGTCGGTGTACGAGCCGCTCGGCATCGTGAACCTGGAGGCGATGGCCTGCGGCACGCCGGTGGTGGCCTCGGCGGTCGGCGGCATCCCCGAGGTCGTGGACGACGGCACGACCGGGCTGCTCGTCCCGGCCGGCGACGGATTCGAGGCGGGTCTGGCCCGGGCCATGGACACCGTCCTGGGCGATCCGGGCGCCGCGCGGCGGATGGGCGAGGCCGGGCGGGAGCGCGCGGTCGGTGAATTCGGCTGGGACGCGGTGGCCCGGCGTACGGTCCGGCTCTACGAGGAGATCGTCAAACAGGCTTAGTGGGTACTGCTCAGGGGCAGGCATCGGGAAATTCGGCGTGAGGGGAGCGGCCATGCGTGGTGGTGGTCCTTCGGTCCTGGGGATCGTGCTGGCGGGCGGCGAGGGCAAGCGGCTGATGCCCCTGACCGCGGACCGCGCCAAACCGGCGGTGACCTTCGGCGGCACGTACCGTCTGGTCGACTTCGTCCTGTCCAACCTCGTCAACGGCGACATCCTGCGCATCTGCGTCCTGACGCAGTACAAGTCGCACTCGCTGGACCGGCACGTCACGACCACCTGGCGGATGTCCAACCTGCTGGGCAACTACGTCACGCCCGTCCCGGCCCAGCAGCGCCTCGGCCCGCGCTGGTACCTGGGCAGCGCGGACGCGATCCTGCAGTCGCTGAACCTCGTCTACGACGAGCAGCCCGAGTACGTCGCCGTCTTCGGCGCCGACCACGTCTACCGCATGGACCCGCGCCAGATGCTCACCCAGCACATCGAGAGCGGCGCGGGTGTCACGGTCGCCGGGATCCGGGTGCCGCGCACCGAGTCCTCGTCCTTCGGGGTGATCACGCCGGGCTCCGACGGGCAGACGGTGGAGCGCTTCCTGGAGAAGCCGACGGAGCCGCCCGGTCTGGCGGACGACCCCGACTGCGTGTTCGCCTCGATGGGCAACTACATCTTCACCACCAAGGCCCTCATCGAGGCGCTCAAGCGGGACGCGGAGGACGAGTCGTCCGTGCACGACATGGGCGGCTCGATCCTGCCCCAGCTCACGGACCGGGGCGAGGCGGCGCTGTACGACTTCAGCGCCAACCACGTCCCGGGCGAGACCACCCGCGACCAGGGCTACTGGCGCGACGTCGGCACGCTGGACGCCTACTACGAGGCCCACATGGACCTGATCGCCGAGCGCCCCGCCTTCAACCTGTACAACCGCAGCTGGCCGATCTACACGCACTCGTACCAGCTCTCGCCGGCCCGCTTCAACGCCGGTGGCATCGCCAGCGAGTCGATCATCAGCGCCGGCTGCCTGGTGCGCGGACAGGTCACGCGGTCCGTGCTGTCGCCGGGCGTGGTGGTCGACCCGGGGGCCGTGGTGCAGGGCTCGGTGCTGCACGACAACGTGCACATCGGCCGGGGAGCGGTGGTGCGCGGCGCCGTCCTCGACAAGAACGTCGCGGTGCCGCCCGGCGCGACGATCGGCGTCAACCCGGAGCGGGACGCGGAGCTGTACACCGTGTCGAAGGGCGGGGTCATCGCCCTCGGAAAGGGGCAGTTGGTCACCTGAGGCGGGGCGGCCCCGGGACTTTGTCCTGCCTCTGGACGAAGAGCGGAATCCGTGGTGGCATGCAACCTCCTGTACATGACAACGTTGGCATGGAGGTTCCGTGCGTCCCCGACGCCCCAGAAACCGCCTCGCGTTACTGCTCTGTGCGCTCCTCGCCCTCACCGGCCTGGCCGCGGCACCCGCCCCGGCGGACGACCCCTCCGAGATCCACGGCCTCAAGGGCGAGTACTACACCCAGTCCGCCCCCGGCGCCTTCGACTTCCACACCCTCAAGGCGACCGCCTTCGACCAGGACCTCGACTTCGACAACCTGGAGCCGCGCCTGAACTTCACCACCGGACGCTTTGACGACGTCAGCGTCCGCTGGACCGGCAGGATCGTCCCGGCGGAGACCGGCCCCCACACCTTCTCGATCACCGGCGACAACGGCTTCCGCCTCTGGATCGACGGACGGCTCGCCATCGACCACTGGGTCGACGACTGGGACCGCGAGCAGACGTCCGAGCCCGTCGACCTGACCGCCGGCCGGGCCCACGACATCAAGGTCGAGTACTTCGAGCACTACGGCGGCTCCAGCCTCCACCTGCGCTGGACCCGGCCGGGCGCCGCCAAGGAGCCCGTCCCGCAGTCGGCGTTCCGCCTCCCGGACGATTTCGACTACGACGGAGCCCTGGCGGCCACCGTCCACGCAAGCGGCCGCAGCCTGAAGCTCGACTTCGCCCAGCCCCTCGCCGCGCCCCCGGCGGACCTCACCGATCACCTCGACGCCGTGATCGGCGGCGCCGTGTGGCCCTTGGGCTCGGCCCGGCTCGACCCGTCCGACCCCACGTCCCTCCTCGTCGCGCTGGACGAACCGGTCGTCGGAAACAAGACCGGCACGGCCCGCGGCACGGCGGACCTCCGCTACGACGGCGAGGGTGGCCTCTCCGACACCGAAGGCAACGTTGTCAAGGCCTTCTGGACCAGCGGCCCCAACCGCTCGACCCACCAGCTGCGCACCCGCTGGGCCGACGACGTTGGCCCGGGCAACGCCCACCCCGAGTACCCGCGTCCCCAGCTGACCCGGGACGCCTGGCAAGGTCTCAACGGCCGCTGGCAGTTCGCCGCCGCCGAGCCGGGGGAGCAGCCGCCCGTCGGGAAGATGCTGAAGGAGCGCATCCTCGTCCCGTACCCGGTGGAGTCGCAGCTCTCCGGCATCGAGCGGCACGAGGACCGCATGTGGTACCGCCGCACCTTCACGGTCCCGGCCGGCTGGGACATCGGCTCCGGCAAGCGGCTCAAGCTCAACTTCGGCGCCGTCGACTGGCGCGCCGAGGTCTACGTCAACGGCACGAAGGTCGCCGTGCACGAGGGCGGCTACGACAAGTTCAGCGCCGACGTCACCGACGCGCTGAAGCCCGGCCGCACCCAGGAACTGATCGTCGGCGTGTACGACCCGACCGACGCGGCGTCCGGCGAGAACCCGCCGCTCGGCAAGCAGCGCCTGGACCCGAGCGGCATCTGGTACACCCCGTCCTCCGGCATCTGGCAGACGGTCTGGATGGAGCCGGTGGCCCGCGACCACGTGGACTCCCTGAAGCTCACTCCGGACGTGGCCGGCGAGAAGCTGACCGTGGAGGCCCGGGGCGTCCGGGACGGCGTACCGATCACGGCGACGGCGTACGACGGGCGGCGCAAGGTGGCCACGGCGAGCGGCCGCACCGGCCGGCCGCTGACCCTGGCCGTCCACGACCCGCACCTGTGGTCACCCGACGACCCCTTCCTCTACCGCCTGGAGGTGAAGGCCGGCGCCGACCGGGCCGGCAGCTACTTCGGGATGCGCTCGATCGCCGTCGAGAAGGTGAACGGCGTCCCGCGCACGGTCCTGAACGGCGAGCCGGTCTTCATGATGGCCACCCTCGACCAGGGCTTCTGGCCGGACGGCCTGCACACCGCACCCACCGACGAGGCCCTCGCGTACGACCTGAAGGCGCACAAGCGGCTCGGCTTCAACTCCGTCCGCAAGCACATCAAGGTCGAGCCGGACCGCTGGTTCTACTGGGCCGACCGGCTCGGGCTGCTGGTGTGGCAGGACATGCCCGCGATGACGGCCGGGGTGAATCCGAGCGCCGCCTCCCGGGCCCGCTACGAGCGCGAGATGAAGGAGATGATCGACGAGCACGTCAGCAGCCCGTCCGTCGTCATGTGGGTGACCTTCAACGAGGGCTGGGGTCAATACGACGTGGGCCGGGTCGCCGACCAGGCCAAGGCCTGGGACCCGACCCGGCTGGTCAACAACCAGTCCGGGCTGAACCTCGGTGCCGACGGCGGCACCGGCGACCTCATGGACGAGCACGGCTACCCCAGCCCCGCCCTGCCGCCCCGGCCGGACGGCGAGCGCGCCCTGGTCAGCGGCGAGTACGGCGGCCTCGGCCTCGCGGTGCCCGGCCACGCCTGGTCGGTGCAGCAGTCCTACGTCGACGTCGACCCCGCCACCTACACCGAGGACTATCTGACGAAGCTGGACGAGGTCCGCGCGCTGGTCTGCAAGGGGAGCAACGGGGCCGTCTACACCCAGATCACGGACGTCGAGGGTGAGCTCAACGGCTTCCTCACCTACGACCGCGCGGTGCTGAAGCCCGACACGGGAAAGCTGAGGGCGGCGCACGAGGCGTTGATCCGTGACGCCTCCCGGGTGACTCCCACGAGGTGCCCGGCGGCGCAACCTGTGCTGGACTGACGGCACATGCACCATAAGTCCCGCCCCATATCCCGGGGTGGGACTTAATCTGCTGTTAACTGTACGTAGCCTGATCGTACTTGACCGTAATCGGCTGGGGGCGGTTGACTGCTGGCCCACCCGTCGTCGACGCGAGGCAAGCCCTTGACTGCTGATCTGCTCGCCCCTCTGGACCTGGCGTTCTGGAACCTCGAGTCCGCCGAGCACCCGATGCACCTCGGCGCGCTCGGGATCTTCTCGGCCCACTCGCCCGCCGCGGGCGCCCACGCGGCGGACCTGCTCGCGGCCCGGGCCGCCGGGGTCCCCGGGCTGCGGATGCGCATCCGCGACGTGTGGCAGCCGCTGCCCGCCGCGCTGCGCCGCCCGCTCGCCTTCGGCGGCGCGGCCCGCGAGGCGGACCCGGACTTCGACCCCCTGAACCACGTACGGCTGCACGCCCCGACCGCCGACTTCCACGCGGTGGCGGGCCGGCTCATGGGACGTCCCCTGGAGCGCGACCGGCCGCCGTGGGAGGCCCATGTGCTGCCCGGCGAGGACGGCGTCTGCTTCGCCGTGCTGTTCAAGTTCCACCACGCCCTGGCCGACGGGCTGCGGGCGCTGACCCTCGCGGCCGGCGTCATGGACCCGATGGACATGCCCCCGCCCCGGCCGCGCCCCGCCGCGGCCCCGCGTGGCCTCGTGCCGGACGTGCGCGATCTGCCCGGGATGATGCGCAGGGCCCTGTCCGACATGAGCCGCGCCCTGGACATCGGCGCCGCCGTCGCCCGCTCCTCCCTCGACGTGCGCTCCACCCCCGCCCTGACCTGCGAGCCGAGCGGCACCCGCCGCACCGCCGGCGTGGTGCTCGACCTCGACGACGTCCACCGCGTGCGCAAGACCGTCGGCGGCACCGTCAACGACGTCCTCATCGCGGTCGTCGCCGGCGCCCTGCGCCGCTGGCTCGACGGGCGCGGGGACGGCAGCGAGGGCGTCGCGCCCCGTGCGCTGATCCCCGTCTCCAAGCGCCGCCCGCGCACCGCGTACCCGCAGGGCAACCGGCTCTCCGGGTACTTGATACGGCTTCCGGTGGACGACCCGGACCCGCTGGCCCGCCTGGCCTCGGTCCGGGATGCCATGGACCGCAACAAGGACGCCGGCCCCAACCGGGGCGCGGGCGCCGTCGCCCTGCTCGCCGACCACGTCCCCGCCCTCGCCCACCGGCTCGGCGGCCCCCTGGTCGGCCAGGCGGCCCGCCTCTGGTTCGACCTGCTGGTCACCAGCGTGCCCCTGCCCAGCCTGGGCCTGAAGCTCGGCGGCCACCCCCTCACCGCCGTCTTCCCCTTCGCCCCGCTGGCCCCTGGCCACTCCCTGGCGGTCGCTGTCTCCACGTACCGGGGCAGCGTCCACTACGGCCTGGTCGCCGACGGCGAGGCGGTCCCCGACCTCGATCTGTTCGCCACGGCCGTGTCGCAGGAGGTGGCGACGCTGATCAAGGCCTGCCGGTCGTGATCGGGGCGGGTTTGGCGGTGCGGCCCGGCCCTGAAGTAAAATCCGCCCTTCGAAAGCGGGCGCGACCGGCGCGCCGCGAGGGCAGAGCAGGGAACGACAGCGGCGATGACGGTGACACAGGACGGTCCGCAGGCCATGGACGAGGCCGACGGGCTCTCGTACGGACCCGGCATCGACCCGGAGCGCCTGGCCGTCTGCCTCAGTGTGCTCGAGGAACTCGACAAGCTGGAGGTCGACCACCCGGACGCCATCGCGGTGCGCCGGGCCACGGCCGGTATCTACCGCACGGTCAAGCAGCGCCGCCGCCAGGAGCGGCGGGCCGCCAAGACCGCCCACGACAAGGCGGTCACGGAGGCCACGGCGACCGGCTCCGCCCAGCGCATCGACGACGAGACCGAGGGCCTGCTGCCGACGTCGGCCACCGAGGAGGGCAGGATCGCGGGGATACTCCAGCGCCCGCGCTCCTGCTACACCTGCAAGACCCGGTACGTCGAAGTCGACTACTTCTACCACCAGCTCTGTCCGGACTGCGCCCGGCTGAACCGCGACAAGCGCGACGCCCGCGCCGACCTCACCGGCAAGCGTGCCCTGCTCACCGGCGGCCGCGCCAAGATCGGCATGTACATCGCGCTCCGGCTGCTGCGCGACGGCGCGCACACCACCATCACCACGCGCTTCCCCAAGGACGCCATCCGCCGCTTCAAGGCCATGGACGACTCCGCGGACTGGATGCACCGCCTGGAGGTCGTCGGCATCGATCTGCGCGACCCCGCACAGGCCGTGGCCCTCGCGGAACAGGTCGCCGAGTCCGGCCCGCTCGACATCCTCGTCAACAACGCGACGCAGACCGTGCGCCGCCTGCCCTCCGCGTACGCCGCCCTCGTCGAGGGCGAGAACGCCCCGCTGCCCGCCGGCGAGCTGCCCGGCCACCACGTCATCGGCGCCTTCAACTCCGGCGCGGTCGACGGCATCGCCGCGCTGCCGCTCGGCACCAGCGGGCTGGATGCGCAGAAGGTCGCCGACCTCGCCCTGGTCGCGGGCAACGCCAGCGTGGAACGGCACCTGGACGGCACGGCGATCGACGCGGGCGGTCTCGTGCCCGACGTGGTGGACTCCAACACCTGGGTGCAGACCATCGAGCAGATCTCGCCCGTGGAGCTGCTGGAGACGCAGCTGTGCAACTACACGGCGCCCTTCATCCTGATCAGCGCGTTGCGGCCGGCCATGGCCGAGGCCGCGAAGAAGGCGGAGAGCGGACGCGCGTACGTGGTCAACGTGTCCGCCATGGAGGGTGTCTTCGGGCGCGGGTACAAGGGCGCCGGGCATCCGAACACCAACGCCGCCAAGGCCGCGATGAACATGGTGACGCGGACCAGCGCGCAGGAGATGTTCCAGACCGACGGCATCCTCATGACCTCGGTCGACACGGGCTGGATCACGGACGAGCGGCCGCACTACGACAAGCTGCGGCTCGCCGAGGCGGGGTTCCACGCGCCGCTCGACCTGGTCGACGGCGCGGCCCGGGTCTACGACCCGATCGTGCGGGGCGAGGCGGGAGAGGACCTGTACGGGATCTTCCTGAAGGACTACGCGCCCGGCAAGTGGTAGGCACGGCCCCCTGGGGAGCATGCCGCCTGCCAGGAGCCCGACTTGGGGCTCCCGGCAGGCGGGTCGTGACCCGGCCAACCGGGCTTGAACTGCGCAACCGTCCGGAGAGCGCGGTGGCCGACGTACGCCGTTCGAGTGATTCGCACATCGCCCGCACCTCTACAAATCAGGACGTAGACCGGAGTTGAACACCGGATGACGCGCGATCGTTACCGGTTGTTTTCAGCCCCATCGAGCGGGGCCCTGCTCATTTGGTTAGTCTGATGCGGACGGACAGCAGCACGGGGTCCTACCCACACCCACGGTCCGTCATGGGACCAGCCGGTTCACCACGGCCTGCTCTCCCGTGAGTCGACCGGCGCCACCGCGTCCGAACTGCATTTGACATAGAGGCCCGAGTGGGCGTCAGGCGCAGCAGGACCGGCGCGTACGTCCCGAGGGTGACCGACACATAAGGAGTGCGCGGTGACACCGGAGAAGACGAATCGCGATCAGCGCCCCAAGGAACGTAGCGAGCGCGCCGGCCGACGGGCCGACGAGCTCGGCAGCCTCGACGTGTGGGCCCGTTCGGCCCCGATCCGCCTCGCGGGCTACGAGGACGACCTCGCAGAGCCCCACATCCTGCCCAGCGTCGACTGACATCGGGCGCACCCCTCCGCGACCTCCGAGCGCAGGGCCGTGCCAGACTCACGGCCATGCTGATCAGGGAAGCAACGGCTGACGACTGGCCTCGCATCTGGCCCTTCTGGCACCGCATCGTCGCCGCGGGCGAGACCTACGCATGGGACCCGGGCACCTCCGAGGAGGAGGCCCGGGTCCTGTGGATGAACCCGGCGAAACGCGTCTACGTCGTCGAGGACGACACCGGCGCCGTCGTCGCCTCCGCCTACCTCACCCCCAATTACGGCGGCCCCGCCGCCGGTATCGCCAACGCCGGTTTCATGGTCGACCCCGGCAAAGGCGGCCGGGGCTACGGCCGGGCCCTGGCCGAACACCTCCTGACCGAAGCCCGGACCGCCGGCTTCCGGGGCATGGTCTTCAACGCCGTCGTCGAGACCAACCCCGCGGTGGCACTGTGGACTTCCCTCGGCTTCACGATCCTCGGCACGGTCCCGGAGGCCTTCGACCATCCGCGGCACGGCCTGGTGGGGCTGCACATCATGTACCGGGCGTTGTAGAGCGACGGAGGAACCCATGACCGGCCTTCGGACGGAGCCCTGGACGCCTCCGCCTGGCCGGACTTCGCCGGTCTGGCGGAGCGGCACAAAGGCGTCCGGGGCGGCTGCTGGTGCATGGCCTTCCACTCCGAGGGCCCCAGCCGTGACCGGTCCCCGGACCGGAACCACTCCGCGAAGGAGAGCCAGGCGCCTGGGCGAGCACCACTGGGTGGTCTCCCGCGACGTCCCGGCGGAGTCCGTCAGGGCCGGGCGTACGGCCGGGTCATGATCTCCATGTTGTGGCCGTCCGGGTCCTCGAAGTAGGCGCCGCGGCCGCCGAAGAGGTCGTTGACCCGGCCCGCGCGGGTGTGGTTCGGGTCTGCGTAATAGGTGACACCGAGCGCCTCCAGGCGGTCGATCATGCCGTCGAACCGATCCTCGGGCACGAGGAACGCGTAGTGCTGCGACTGGATCGGCTCGTCGGTCTTCTCGTAGTAGTCCAGGGTCACGCCGTTGCCCAGGTCGACGGGCAGGAACGGGCCGAAGGGGGCGCCGACCTCCAGACCCAGGACCGCCGCGAGGAACTCCGCGGACAGGCGGCGGTCGGAAGCGTAGACGGCGGTGTGGTCGAGGCGGGCGACCGTGGTCGGGAGTGCGGGGGCCTGCGGGGTGTAAGACATGCGTGCGTTCGTCTCCGGGTGTCGGGATCCGTGCGGAAGCGCCGATGAGGGGCGCGGGGATGAGGACACGAAGACGGGAGGCGGGGCGCGTGCCCTCTCCGGCTCTCGGGCGGGCCCGGGCGGGGTGATCCCCGCCGCGCTCACTCCGAGGCCGGGCGCCTCACTCGTGCATGGCCTACGGCCGACCCGGCAGTCACCCGGCCGACCCTAGTCCATCGGCGCCGTGCGCTGCCACGGGTTTCGCTCCTCCAACTGCCCGGCCAGAGCCAGGAGTCGGGACTCCGTGCCGGGGCGGCCCACCAGCTGCACGGCGCACGGGGCGCCTGAGGGGAGAGTGCCGCAGGGGACGGACATGGCGGGCCAGCCGGTCAGGTTCCACGGCGGCGTCAAGGGCGAGTAGGTGGTGTTCGCCAGCACGTTCCTCAGCCAGCCCCGCTCGTGCCATGGCCCGGCCTTCGGAGAACGGCGGGCGAGCGCGGGCGTCAGCAGCACGTCGTGCTCGGCGAAGAACGGCTCCAGCCGACGGCGCAACCGCTCACGGCTCGACCCCGAGCTCACCGTGCGCAGGAAGGGCCGGCCGAGCCGGGCGTGGACGCGGGTGCGGCGCGTCAGCAGCCGGGGGTCGAGCGGCAGGGCGTCCGCGGCGGTGCCCGCCGTCCAGTGCGTCAGCGAGGTCGTGGCGAGGGACATCGGGTAGGGCGGGTCGGCACGCCGGACCTGATGGCCCGCCCTCATCAGCAGCCCCGCCGCGTCCCGGGCGGCCGCCGCGAACGGACGGCTGACGGTGACCCCGGCCAGCGGACTGCGCAGCGACACGGCCACCCTGAGGACGCCGGGCTCGGGCGCGGGGCCGGGCTCGGTGCCCGCCAGGACCGAGAACATCAGGCGGGCGTCCTCGACGGTCGTGGCGAGCGGCCCGTTCTGCGCCATGCCGAACCAGGTGCTGTCCCCTTCGCCGGTGGGGATCACTCCCTGGCCCGGTTTGATCGTCACGAGGCCGCAGTTGGCGGCCGGAATGCGCAGGGAGCCCATCCCGTCGTTGCCGAGGGCGATCGGCACCATCCCGGCGGCCACGGCCGCCGCGCTGCCGCCCGAGGAACCGCCTGCCGAACGTGTGGGGTCCCAGGGGTTGCGGGCGATGCCCAGCACGCCGTCGGTCGTGCCGAAGACGCACAGCTCGGGGACGTTCGTGACCCCCACGACCACCGCGCCCGCCGCCCGCAGCCGGGCGACCGTCACATGATCGCGCGCGGCCGGCGTGTCCGGGGTGGCGGCCGAGCCGATCCGCCGGGACTCGCCGCGCACGGCGAGGTTGTCCTTGACGGCCACGGGCACCCCGGCCAGGGGCAGTTCGGCGAAGTCGCCGCGCGCCGCGACCTCGTCGGCCTCGGCCAGGGCCGCCTCGGCGCGCACCGCGCGGAACGCGCCGACCCGGCCGTCGAGCCGCTCGATCCGGGCGAGGTGCTCGGCGACCACCTCGCGGGGCGTGACCCGCTTGTCGCGTACGGCGGCGGCTATCTCGGCGGCGG
Organism: [Streptosporangium] indianense; assembly: GCF_021474405.1. GTDB lineage: Bacteria > Actinomycetota > Actinomycetes > Streptomycetales > Streptomycetaceae > Streptomyces > Streptomyces indiaensis. The sequence continues at coordinate 15,420 of NZ_JAKEIO010000086.1, read as the reverse complement.
TACGGCCGGCCCAGGTGGTCACAGCGGCTCCTCGGAGGGCAGAGGGCGGACTTACTGACGAGTACGTAGGGAGAAACTGTGCACCAGGCGGGGACCGCGCGTCGAGGCCGCCGACCGCGCCGGGCCGGCCGGTGCCGCCGGCGAGGGGCCTGCCGCGGCCGGCTCAGCGCAGGTGGCGGGCGAGGAAGGCCTCGGTGACGTCCATCGAGGCGGCCCACTTCGGCCCGAACGTGTGCCCCTCACCGGAGACCGGGCGCAGTTCGACGTCCTTGCCCGCCTTGCGGAACGCGGCGGCGGCCTCGCGCGACCAGGCCAGGGGGCAGGTGTCGTCCGCGGTGCCGTGCTGGATCAGCAGCGGCTCGGTCATGCGGGCGGCGTGGGTGAGGGGCGAGACGCCCCGCCAGAACGCCGGGTCCTCCGCGGGCGTGCCGTGCCTGTCCTCGATCTCGGCGACGAGGGGGTCGCCGTCGGGCCGCTGGAAGTGGTCGATGTTCTCCTCCGGCCGCGTGCTGACCGGGGCGTACGCCACCGCCGCGTCGAACAGGCCCGGCGCCACGACCAGCGTGTTGTACACGACCCCGCCGCCCATCGAGCGCCCGAACAGCCCGATGCGGTCGCCGTCGATCTCCGGTCGCCCGGAGTCGCGCAGGGCCAGGGCGGCGCCGATGACGTCCTCGGTGTAGCCGAGCCGCAGGTTGAGGTCGTTGTCCGGGTCCTTGCCGGAGCGGGCGTGATTGCGGTAGTCGGTGTGCAGGACGACGTATCCGCTGCGGGCCAGGCGGTCCTGCTCGCGCGGCATGCCCTGGCCGCTGACGTAGACGTCGGGGTCGATGTAGCCGTGCGCCAGCACCACCGCCGGGAACGGGCCCTCGCCCCGGGGGATGTTCATGATCCCCGAGATCGTCAGGCCGTTCGCCTCGTACGTGACGGCGTACCGGGTGTAGGCGTCCGTGCGATCGAGCACCGCGCCGAGGCGCAGGCCGGAGCCGGTGTGCTCGCGCCGCATCAGGGCCTGGAGGGAGACGGGGTCGGCGGGGGTGGGGGAGGGCGCGCTGCGCGGGCTCTCCCCGGTGGCCCGTGCCGGTGTCGGCGCGGCCTCGGACACACCGTCCCCCGCACCGCCGGTACAGCCCAGCGCGACGGCCAGCAGCAGTCCGGCGGCCGTGTGGGCCGTGCCCCGAAGCCGCATACCGCCCAGTGTGACCCCCGTCGGCGCCGCAGGACAGGGCCGGCCCTCCCCGGGCCCCAGTGCCTATGGCGCAGGTCACATACGCCCGTGTCACATCGGGAGGGGGCCGCCGCCTCATAGGGGTGTACGGCACCGACAACAGCAGAGGAGCTCACCATGAGCGCACGACTGGACGTCTTCGCCATCCCGAGCGCGAGCAAGGTCGTCAAGCAGTTCCACTCCCTGGGACGGCTGGTGGCGGAGTCGCCGCTGCCGGCCACCACCCGGGAACTGGTCTCCCTCCGCACGAGCCAGATCAACGGATGCGCCGTCTGCATCGACATGCACACCAAGGAAGCCACCGCCGCCGGGGAGAGTTCCGTACGTCTCCATCTCGTCGCGGCCTGGCGGGAGGCCACGGTCTTCACCGAGGCCGAGCGGGCCGCGCTGGAGCTGGCCGAGCAGGGCACCCGGATCGCCGACGGCGCCGGTGGCGTGCCGGACGCGGTGTGGCGGCGAGCCGCCGAGCACTACGACGAGGAACAGCTCATGGCGCTGGTGATCCTGATCGCCTTCATGAACACCGCGAACCGGCTCAACGTCATGCTCGAGCAGCCGGCGGGCGACTACCGGCCCGGCCAGTTCGCGTAACCGCCCAGCGCCGGGGCCGGGTCACGCCCTTGGCCCCGGCCCCGTCAGCCGGGTCGGCGGCAGGTACTCCCGCACGTACGTCCGCTCCCAGCACGCGCCCGTCTCCCGCAGCTCGCGCCACGACGTGAAGCGGTAGCGGAACAGGCGGGCGCGCACGTACCGCGGGGGTTCGTCCGGCGGGAACGGGGAGCGCCGCAGCAGCTTGAGGGTCTCCCGGTCGTTCTCCAGCAGCCGTTCCACCAGCACCCCGAACCAGGACTCCGCGTAGGCGGGGGAGAGGGCCGCGAACCACATCAGCCAGTCGAGCCGCAGATGGTAGGGCGCGAACTGGCGCGGCCAGCGCCGCGGATCGCCCGGCTTGCCCTTGAACTCGTACTCCCGCCACCCCGACTCCGCGTGCGGCACGTCGTCCGCGGTGCCCTCCACCACCACCTCGTACCGCACCCGGCTCACACTGCCGAACGCCCCGTAGGTATTGACCAGATGGAGCGGGTCGAAGGAGCGGTTCATGACCTGGCGGCGGGAGAGCATGTTGCGTACCGGCCGGTAGCCGAGGCCGAGCAGCAGCGCCGACACCGCGAGCACCACGACGACGTACCACAACGGGGCGTCGGGCACCTGCGGCGGATCGGCCGGGAACCGCACCGCCGACAGCGCCAGCACGATCGTGATCCAGTTCAGCCAGGCGAAGTTGCCCGAGAGCACCAGCCACAGCTGGGTGACGATCATCAGGCAGGCGGCGGCCGTCGCGACCGGCTGCGGGGCGAACAGCAGGAAGGGCACCGCGAGCTGGGTGACGTGGTTCGCCGCCACCTCCACGCGGTGCAGGGGCTTCGGCAGACGGTGGAAGAACCAGCTGAGCGGGCCCGGCATCGGCTGGGTCTCGTGGTGGTGGTCCAGGCAGGTGAGCTTGCGCCAGCAGACGTCGCCGCGCATCTTGATCAGCCCCGCGCCGAACTCCACCCGGAACAGGATCCACCGCAGCAGGAACAGCACGACGACCGGCGGCGCCACCTCGTCGTTGCCGAGGAACACCGCGAGGAACCCGACCTCCAGCAGCAGCGACTCCCAGCCGAACGCGTACCAGGTCTGCCCGACGTTGACGATCGACAGGTACAGCGCCCACGGCACCAGCCACAGCGCCATGCCGGCCCACAGCGGCAGCAGCGAGTCCAGACCGGCCAGCAGCGCCGCCGACACCGCGCAGCCGGTCCAGGCGCACACCGCGAAGAAGCGGTCCGAGTAGTGCCACTGGAACAGGCTCGGAGCCCGCTTGAACGGCACGCGCTCGACGAACCGCGGCACCGGCAGCATGCCGCGCCGGCCGATCAGCGCGCGGAACTGGAGCGCCGCCGTCAGGAAGGCGACCAGATACACGGCCGCCAGGGCCCGCTGGAAGACCAGCCGGGTCACCCAGTAGTCGGATGCGGCGAACCATTCCACGGCCGTAGGGCCCTCCTTCCCGTACGACGTGGGGCCCGGCCGTCACGCTCGGTGTCACGTCGCCCCGGTTACGTGACCGTGAGCGACCGAAGCACACCATAGCGCCGGGCCCGGCCTCGTACCGGACACCCCCGATCCGGCCGTTGAAACCGGGCCGGTGTCCGGCGACCGGGCCACCGAGCGCACCCCCGGCGGCCTCTCGGGTGTCTTCAGTAACCGAGGGCCGATCCGGCGCAGCGGCCCGTAGACTCGGCCCATCCGGTCGAAGAATCGGACGAACCCTGGCAAGGTGGGCCCATGGCTGATCGGGGAGCGAGCGCCCTGTCCCTCCCGGACGACTGGCCCGCCCACCCGGATCGGATCCTCGCGCTCAACCGGATGGGCAGCTTCGACTGGGATCTGGACACCGGCCTGATGCAGATGGACGCCCAGGCCCACGAGGTCTTCGACGTGCGCGCCGACGAGTACGACGACCACCCCGAGACCCTCGCCAAGCGCGTGCCGCCCGACGAGTCCCGGCGCCTGGACACGGCGGTCTCACAGGCGCTCAAGGACGGCAGCGAGAATTACGGCGCGTACTTCCGCATCCGCCGCCGCGACGGCAGCCTGCGCTGGACGCACACCCAGGGCTACATCCGGCGCGACGACACCGGCCGCCCCCGCCGCATCATCGGCATCATCCGGGACGCCACCCAGGAACTCGGCGAGATCGACGCGCGCCGGGACCAGGCCGCCAAGGACGAGGCCCGCCGGCAGCAGACCAGCGTCGTCGAGCTCACCACGGCCGCCCTCGCCCACGCCCGCACCGTCCAGGACGTCATCGACGTCCTGAAGGACACCCACGGCCTGGTCCACCTGGGCGCCACCAGTCTCGTCATGGGCCTGGTCGAGGCCGGCCGCATCCGCCTGGTCGCCGAGGGGCCCTCCGACAGCTTCGTCCCCGGCACCCGCGTCACCCGGATCGACGAGCCCTATCCGATGAGCGAGGCCGTCCGCACCCTCGGCCCGTGCTTCATCGAGTCGCCGGAGGAGTTCGCCGAGCGCTATCCGATCCTGTGGCCGCACATCACCGGCCTCGACATCACCTCGGCCGCCTATCTGCCGCTGATCGTCCAGGCCCGGCCGATCGGCGTCATGGGCCTGCTCTACAGCGACCGGTACGGCTTCACGTCCGAGGAGCGCAACATCCTCGTCGCCCTCGGCAGCAGCATCGCGCAGAGCCTGCAGCGCGCCATGTTCTACGAACAGGAGATGGACCTCGCGCAGGGCCTCCAGCAGGCCATGCTGCCCCGGACCATCCCGAGCGTGCCCGGCGCCGACGTCGCCGTGCGCTACCGCGCCGCCACCATCGGCGGCTCCGTCGGCCGGGACATCGGCGGCGACTGGTACGACCTGATCCCGCTGCCCGGTGGCCGGGTCGGCGCCGTCATCGGCGACGTCCAGGGCCACGACACGCACGCGGCCGCCGTCATGGGCCAGCTGCGCATCGTGCTGCGCGCCTACGCCGCCGAGGGACACCCCCCGGCCACCGTCATGGCCCGGGCCTCCGTCTTCCTGCGCGAACTCGACACCGACCGTTCCGCGACCTGCCTCTACGCGGAGGCCGACCTGTCCACCGGCGTGCTCCAGGTGGTTCGGGCCGGCCACATCGACCCGCTGGTGCGCCACCCCGACGGCTCCTGCCGCCGCGTCATGGTCCCCGGCGGGCTGCCGCTCGGTCTGTCCGCCGAGTTCGGCCGCCTCGACTACCCCGTGAGCACTCTGGAGCTCGACCCCGGCGACACCCTGCTGTTGTGCACCGACGGCCTCGTGGAGCAGCCGGGCGCCGACCTCGACGACGGCATGCGCGCCCTGTGCGTGCTCGTCGGCACCGGCCCCGACGACGTACGGGACCTCGCCGAGCGGCTCATCGACGTGGCCGACGAGCGCGGCGGCGACGACGACGTGGCGTTGCTCCTGCTGCGCCGGCGCGGACCCGAGGGCCCGCAGTCCGGCCGTCGGCTCCAGTGGCGCGTGGCACCCGGCGACCCCGGGGCCCTCGCCGAGACCCGGCATATGATCCGCACCGCGGTCGCCGCCTGGGGCGCGGGCGAGCGCGCCGACGAGATCGAACTGGTCGCGGACGAGCTGATCACCAACGCCCTGATGCACACCGAGGGTGCCGCGGTCGTCACCCTGCGGGCCTTCACCGGCTCCGAGCGACGGCTGCGCGTCGAGGTCGAGGACTCCTCGAGCGCTCTGCCACGCCGCCGTGAGGCGGGCGACTCGGGCGTCTCCGGGCGCGGCCTGCTCCTGGTCGAGCTGCTCACCGACGTGTGGGGCGTGGAGGCCCGGGGCGGCGGCAAGGCCGTGTGGTGCGAGTTCGTGGTGCCCGGCCGGGACTGACCCCGCGTGGCACTCTGGACCTATGCCGGAACTCCCCGAGGTCGAGGCGCTCAAGGACTTCCTGACCGAGCACCTCGTCGGCCACGAGATCGTAAGGGTGCTGCCCGTCGCGATCAGCGTCCTGAAGACGTACGACCCTCCCCTGTCCGCGCTGGAGGGCCAGGAGGTCACCGCCGTACGCCGCTACGGCAAGTTCCTCGACCTCGTGACCGCGGACGGCCCGCACCTCGTGACGCACCTGGCCCGCGCGGGCTGGCTGCACTGGAAGGACCGCCTCCCCGACGGCCCGCCCCGCCCCGGCAAGGGCCCGCTCGCGCTGCGCGTGGCCCTGGAGACCGGCGCCGGGTTCGACCTGACCGAGGCCGGCACCCAGAAGCGGCTCGCGGTGTACGTGGTGGGCGACCCGCAGGAGGTCGAGGGCGTGGCCCGGCTCGGCCCGGACCCGCTCGCCGACGACTTCGACGAGCGGCGCTTCGCGGAGCTCCTGGCCGGGGAACGGCGGCAGCTCAAGGGCGCGTTGCGCGACCAGAGCCTGATCGCGGGCGTGGGCAACGCCTACAGCGACGAGATCCTGCACGTGGCGAGGATGTCACCCTTCAAACTGGCGGCGTCCCTGACCGACGAGGAGACCGGGCGGCTGTACACGGCGCTGCGCGAGACGCTCACCGAGGCGGTCGAGCGTTCCCGCGGTGTGGCGGCGGGGCGGCTCAAGGCCGAGAAGAAGAGCGGACTGCGCGTGCACGGCCGCACCGGTGAGCCCTGCCCGGTGTGCGGCGACACCATCCGTGAGGTGTCGTTCAGCGACTCCTCGCTCCAGTACTGCCCGACCTGCCAGACGGGCGGCAAGCCCCTGGCGGACCGCAGGATGTCCCGGCTGCTCAAGTGACCGGCGCCTGGGGCCCGCGTCACCGGGACGGCGGCGACCACTCGAACATCAGGATGGTCGCGTCGTCCCGCAGCCGGCTGGTCGGCGAGTCCAGGATGGAGTGGACGAGCCGCCGCAGCGTCTCGGACGGCAGCTCGCCCGCGGCCAGGGCTCCGATGATGTAGTCGGCGAACTGCTCCAGTCCGAACTCCGCGCCGTCGACGGCCCTGGCCTCCGTGACCCCGTCGGTGTACATCAGTACCCGGTCGCCGGGCTTCAGCGCGATCTCGTGCGTCTCCCGTCTCCGCCCGGTCAGCAGGGACGGCATCCCCATCGGCAGGTCCGGCTCGCGCCGCATGGCGTCGACCAGCGGCCGCCGGTCGCGGATGAGCAGCGGGGTGGGGTGCCCGCAGTTCACCCACCGCAGCATCCCGGACGCCAGGTCCAGCTGGGCGAGGACACCCGTGCAGAACTGGTCGGGGAGCCACTGCGACAGCGCGTCGTCGACGCTCTCCACCAGCTCGGGCAGGTCCGCCCCGGTGCGCCGGGCGTTGCGGCACGCGGCCAGCGACACCGCCGTGGTGAGCCCGGACGCCAGGTTGTGTCCCATGGCGTCGAGCACCGCGACGTGCAGCGTGGTCTCCGTCAGGGAGTGGTCGAACCCGTCGCCGCCGAGTTCGTAGGCGGGCTCCAGCACGGCCGTCGACACGACGTCGGAGGTGCCGATGGTCCGGGGCGGGAGGAACGCCCGCAGCATCTCGGCGGGCAGGCGCATCGGCCGGGTGCGCAGACGCCGTACGAAGGAGTCCTGGTACGCCCGCGTCGACGTGATCATCATGGCGAGCAGTGTGGCCAGGGCGCGGGCGCGGCGCAGCACGTCCGGTGTCAGCGCGGGGGAGTCGACCGCGATGACGCCCAGGCGTTCGGCGCCGTCCACGAGCGGGATCCAGGCCGTCATACCGCCCTCCTCGGACACCGCCACGCGCAGGGACTGGGTGCGGTAGGTCCAGCCCGCGAGCGAGTCGTCGACGAGCAGCGGGGTGGCCACGTCGGTGAGCGGTACCAGCCGGCGCTGCTGGATGTCCGAGAGGTAGACCACGGAGCTCTGCAGGCCGAGGGCCCTGGTGCAGCGGGCCGCCGCGGTGGGCAGGTCCAGGGTCGCGTTCTCCGGGTCGGCCAGGAACTCCTCCAAGCGGCCGTCCCCGGTCTCTGCCGTCACCGCGTCTCCCCTCGCCGGGACCCCCGGTACCGGGCGGTCTCCCGGGTCCGTCGTCCAGCAGTCTCACACCGGGGCGCGCCGGGCGCCCGGTGACAGGGGCGGACGGATGGTCAGCTCGGCTGGATCCTCCACAGGACCTCACCGGCCGCCGAGCGGATCTCGTAGCGGGCGATGTCCTCCGGATGCAGGGAGGAGCTGGCCATCATCGTGTTGGGGTGGTCGTGCCCGGGCCCCTGCCAGCTGGTGGCGGTCTCCTCGGTGCCGTCGTGCCCGATGATCACCAGATGGCAGGCGCGCGGGCCCGAGCCGTCCTTGACCTTCAGCTCGACCTGGCTGCCCGAGGCCTCGTCCTCCGTCGTGACCTGCGCCCACACTCCCGTCCGGGTGTCGGTCGCCGCGACGATCCGGGGCTGCTCCTCGGCGCTGCCCTCGGCCATCATCGCGATGCCGGGGACCGACGCCGCGAAGACGACCGAGGCGGCCAGTGCGAACAGCAGCCGTCTGCGTCCGGCCCGGCGCCGGGTCGCCACCTCGGCCAGCAGCCCGTCCAGCATGCGCGGCCCGGGCTGGGCCAGCGGGTGCACGAACCGTGGCGTCGACCGCCGGTACAGCATCAACTGCCGTGTGGTCGCGCCGAATTCCGTCACCTCTGCAGCGCACCGAGGGCACTCCATGAGGTGGTCCTCGAAGCGGAAGGCCTCCGCCTCGTCCAGCACGCCGAGCGCGTAGGCCGCGACGTCGCGATGCCTCTCCAGGGACCTCATGCCGAATCCTCGTGCCGTTGGGTGCGGGTGGGGTTACTCCTTGCTCCCACCGGTACGGACCAGGCAGCGGAATCACTCAAGCCGGTGACACAATCGCAACCAAAGGATTCGGAGCCCTCCGGCCCGCGGATTGGTCCGGGACCGCAGAAATCTAAAAAAGATGGATCGCGAGGTGTCCCAGCGGCAGCCCGAGCTGCCAGGCGGGCGTCCAGACCTTCGGCCCCTCGTCCTCCCCGACCACCGGCGCGCCCCCCGGCACCGCGTTCAGATCGGGCGCGAGCAGCTCCGTCTCCTGCAGCCAGCGCCAGGCCTCCTCGGCGAGGTCGAGGTCCGGCGCGGACCCGCCCGACGCCGCGGCGCCGGTGGCGAGCTCGGCCAGCCGCTCGCGCACCCACTCCTGCCACGGCTGGTCGTAGGCGGTCAGCGACAGCCACGTCTCCAGCTGGGTGACGACCCGGATGCCGGAGAGCTCCCCGTCGGTGTCGGACAGGAAGATGGTCAGCGCCAGGGCATCGCGCCCGGCGCGGAACTCGAAGGACGTCGGCGGCATCAGATCGCCGGTCCGCAGGAGCTCGTCGGCGATGTACTCGGCGTACAACCACGCCATGGGGACGGCCAGTTCACCGTCGGCACCGTCCGTGCTCCCCTGCTCTTCGTCCAGCATCCCTTCCTGCCTTCCTCCGGTACGTGCGCGTCGCCCGACACCGGGCCCCGGGAGCGCTGACGGCCCCCTCCGGAACACGGATGAGAACAGCCGATTACTCAACCGGGGTCATCGGCAAGGCGCTTTACGGAGGCTTGACCCACCCATCGGTTTCAACGCAGGTCGGCGGCGTATCCCGGTAGCACCCTGCGCAGGGCGCGCAGCGCGTAGTACGCGCGGGACTTCACGGTACCGGGCGGGATCCCGAGGGCTGCCGCTGCTTCCGCCACACTCGCCCCCTGGAAGTACACGAGCACCAGGACTTCACGGTGCTGCGGAGTGAGTGTCTTCACAGCCTCGCGGACGTCGAGCATCGCCGCGGCCCGCTCGGCGTGGTCGGAGATGACCCGCGCGTGCTCCAGCACCGCGTCGCCGACCTCGGGCGGACGGGCCTGGCGGGCCCGCCGGGCGTCGATCGCGAGCCGGCGCGCGACGGTCATCAGCCAGGGCCGCACGGAGTCGAAGTCGTCGGCGCGCAGGGCCTCGGGGTGCTGCCAGGCACGCACCAGCGTCTCCTGGACGAGGTCCTCCGCCCGCTGCCGGTCGCCGTCGCAGAGCCGCAGCAGCAACGCGAAGAGGGGCCGGCCGTGCTCGCGCTGCAGTGCTGCGAGCTCGTGCTCGGCGGTCGTTCCGTTCGTGAGAGTGGATCCGGCCGTCATGGCCGTATGGCACCGCAGCGCGCGGCCCCGGCACAGGGCACGTACCGGGCTGTGCGACGGACGGTCGATCGCGTCGACGAACGGTTCGACGAACGGTCGGGCCCCCGGCCATGCGGGTGCCGGACGGGCTGATGAGCGTGTCGGAGACGCGTGGGACACCAGGAGCCTTCTTTCCTGATGGTGCGTAAATATGACCACAATGCCCATAGTGGGGTGAATGCATGCTCGCGCGCAGTCGACAGATCGCCCTGGTCCTGACCGTCGTCCTCGCCGCAGGCGCCGCCTGCCAGGCCCGCGACCACGACAAGCCCGACCGCGGACGCCCGGCACCGGCCGCCGGGCCCCGCGGCTTCACACTCGTCGCCTCCGGTGACGTCCTCCCGCACAGCACGATCATCGACCGAGCTGGCTTCGACGCCGGCGGCACCGGCTACGACTTCCGGCCGATGCTCGCCGGGATCCGCTCCGTCGTCTCACGTGCCGACGTGGCCCTGTGCCACATGGAGACGGTCTACGGCGCGAACGGCGTCTACACCGGCTACCCCACCTTCAAGTCTCCGCCCGAGGTGGCCGACGCCCTCGCCGCCACTGGCTACGACGGCTGCTCCACCGCCTCCAACCACACCCTCGACGACGGGGCCGACGGAATCCGCCGCACCCTCGACGCCCTCGACCGCGCGGGCGTACGGCACGCCGGCTCGGCACGCACCGAGGAGGAGGCACGCACCACGACCGTCCTCCGAGCGGGTCCGGCCGAGATCGCCCACCTCGCCTACACCTACGACACCAACGGCATCCCGTTCCCCGACGGGCAGCCCTGGGCCGTCAACCTCACCGACGAGAACAGGATCGTCGAGGACGCCCGGGCCGCGCGCCGGGCGGGCGCCGACGTGGTCGTGGTCTCCCTGCACTGGGGCACCGAGTGGCAGGACGCCCCCGACGACCGGCAGCAGACCCTGGCTCGGAACCTCACCGCCGCGCGCACCGGCAACCGCCCCGACATCGACCTGATCCTCGGCACCCACGCGCACGTCCCGCAGGCCTACGAGAAGGTCAACGGCACCTGGGTGATCTACGGCATGGGCGACCAGATCGCCGGCGAGATGACCAACTACGAGGGCGCCAAGGACCCGCGCGGCAACCAGTCCACCCTCGGCCGCTTCACCTTCGCCCCGCCGGCCCGGCCGGGAGAGCGCTGGCAGGTGACCAAGGCGGAGTTCGTCCCGCAGCTCTTCGACGTCGACGCCGGACGGGTCGTGAACCTCAACCGGGCGCTCGCCCGGGGCGCCGACGTCGGAGCCGTGCGCGACCGCATCCGCGACGTGGTGCTCAGCCGCGGCGCGGCCCAGGACGGACTGGTGATGGGGGAGTAGCGGCCCCGACGGCCCGGGTGCCGTACGGCCCTACGGCACCACCGTCACCGGCCAGCGCCCCGCCTTCACCAGGCGCACCGCCACCGAGCCCACGATGCGGTGGCCCGCCTGTTCCGAGGCGCCCACGACCACCGCGTCCGCCTTGAGTTCGTCGGCCGCCGTCACCAGGCCGTTGTAGGGGTCGCCGCGGAACGTGTGAAACTCCCAGCGGACCTCGAATATCCCCTTGAGCCGCTCGGCCGCGTCCCGGATCTGCGCCACCAGGTCCTCGGCGATCTCGTCCGTCGCCTCCGCCACCGGCACCCCCAGCGCCGCACCGGCCGCCAGCACCGGCTGCACGTACACCACGGCGAGCAGCGCGTGCTGGCGCCGCGCCAGGCCGGCGGCGTAGGCCGCGGCCCGCAGGGAGGAGTCGGAGCCGTCGACCCCGGCCACGATCACCTTCGGCCCGTCCGTGCCCCGCTCGAACCGGGTGGAGTGCTGTTCCGTCACGCCGCGAGGCTATCGGAACCGTCAGGGCCGGCCGCCGGGCGGGACGGGGTCCGGCGGACCGCACCCGGGGCCGGTGAGTCGGCCGCCGCCACGCAGGACTCGGGGTCTCGGGCCGGGGTTCCTGTGCCGCGTGGGACCTGAGCGCTCGACGGGCGAGGTGGCGCGGGTGTTCCTAGAGTCGAAAGCATGAGTGTCATCGCGGACACCCGGACGGCCGAGGACACCTCCGGCGCCATACCACCGCCCCACCGGGCGCACGGCTTCCTCAGCCGGGTACCCCAGGGCTTCGCCGTCCTCTTCGGCGCCCTCGGTCTGCTCTGCGCCCTGCTGGCGCTGATCCCCCCGCTGCGCACCGGGCTCCGCCCCCTCGTCCACTTCCTGGACCTCCTGCTCGTCCCGGTCAGCGCCAACCTCGCCTACGCGGTCTTCCTGTTCCTGCTGGCCGCCGCCACCGGCGCCCGCAAGAAGATCGCCTGGTGGCTGGTCGTCGTCTACCTGGGCCTGCTGGTCCTCACCGACATCCTCGGCATGGCCGTCGGCGAGTTCGCCGAGTCGGTCCCCTCCTTCGTGGTGTGCGGCCTCGCCCTGATCCTGCTGATCTATGCCCGCAAGGAGTTCTACGCCGCCTCCCGCCGGGCCGCGGTCCGCCGGGCCCTGGCCGTCCTGGTCGCCGGACTGGTCGTGGCGATCCTGGTCGGCTGGGCCCTGGTCGTGGCCTTCCCGGGCAGCCTGCCCAGCGGACAGCGTCTGGCCTGGGCCGCGAACCGGGTCTGCGGCGGTCTCGTCCCCGCCGGCAGCTTCGACGGCCGGCCCCCGCACGCCCTGTACTTCCTGCTCGGCCTGTTCGGCGCGCTGGCCCTGCTCAACGCCGCCACCACCCTGTTCCGCTCCCAGCGCCTCGAAGCCGCCCTGCACGACGACGAGGAGACCCGCATCCGGGCCCTCCTCGGCCGCTACGGCGACCAGGACTCGCTCGGCTACTTCGCCACCCGCCGCGACAAGGCCGCCGTCTTCTCACCCAGCGGCAAGGCCGCCGTCACCTACCGCGTCGAGGCCGGGGTGTGCCTGGCCAGCGGCGACCCGGTGGGCGACCGCGAGGCCTGGCCGCGCGCGATCGCCGCCTGGCAGGAGGTGGCCCGCCGCTACGCCTGGGTCCCCGCCGTGATGGGCGCCTCCGAGGAGGGCGCCCGGGCCTACGTCCGCGCCGGGCTCGGCGCGCTCCAGCTCGGCGACGAGGCCATCCTGCACGTCCTCGACTTCGACCTCGACGGCCGCGACATGCGCGTCACCCGCCAGGCCGTGAACCGGGTCCGCCGCACCGGCGTCACCTGCCGGGTCCGCCGCCACTCCACCCTCTCCGAGGAGGAGATGCGCCAGCTCGTCGAGCGCGCCGACGCCTGGCGCGACACCGAGACCGAACGCGGCTTCTCCATGGCCCTGGACCGCCTCGGCGACCCCGCCGACGGCGACTGCCTCCTCGCCGAGGCCCTCGACCGGGACGGCCGGCTCCTCGCCATCCAGTCGTTCGTGCCCTGGGGCAAGGACGGCGTCTCCCTGGACCTGATGCGCCGTGACCGCACCGCCCCCAACGGCGTCATGGAGTTCATGGTCGCCGAACTGTGCGCCGTCGCCCCGAAGCTGGGCGTGCGCAAGGTCTCGCTGAACTTCGCCGTGTTCCGCTCGGTGTTCGAGGAGGGCGCCCGCATCGGCGCCGGCCCGGTCCTGCGCCTGTGGCGCCGCTTGCTGCTGTTCTTCTCCAAGTGGTGGCAGCTGGAGGCCCTGTACCGCTCCAACGCCAAGTACCACCCCGAGTGGTACCCCCGCTTCCTCTGCTATGCGGAAGCCGCCTCCCTCGCCCGGGTCGGCCTCGCCTCCGGCATCGCCGAGGGCTTCGTCTCCGTACCGTCGATGCGCACGTTGTGGGGAAAGGGAAAGGGGCACCCGAAGGGCGGGCAGCGGCCCGCCACCACGGAGGGGCTGCCGTCGTTGGCGGCGCTCGGCCTCGCCGGAGGGGACGGGACCGAGCCCGCCGACCCCCTCTCCGGTCTGTCCGACCAGGTCCGCGTCCGGCACCACAAGCTCGACCGGCTGCGCGCCGACGGGACCGACCCCTACCCGGTGGGCATCCCGGCCCGCACCCACACCCTCGCCGAGGTCCGGCAGGGCGAGGAGGTCACCGTCGCCGGCCGGATCATGCTGGTCCGCGACTTCGGCGGCATCGTCTTCGTCGTCCTGCGCGACTGGTCCGGCGACCACCAACTCGCCCTGACCCGCGCCGGCTCCGGCCCCGCCCTGGACCGCTTCACCGCCGACACCGACATCGGCGACCACATCACCGTCACCGGCCGGGCGGGCGTCAGCGACAAGGGCGAGCCGACCGTCTTCGTCACCTCCTGGCAGCTCACCGGCAAGTGCCTGCGCCCGCTGCCCGACAAGCGCAAGGGCCTCGCCGACCCGGAGGCCAAGGTCCGCCGCCGCTACCTCGACCTGGTCGCGAGCCCCGACGCCCGCGAGGTGATCCGCGCCCGCTCCACCGCCGTCCAGGCCGTGCGCCAGGGCCTGCTGGCACGCGGCTACCTGGAGGTCGAGACGCCGGTGCTCCAGCAGATCCACGGCGGAGCCAACGCCCGGCCCTTCACCACGCACATCAACGCCTACGACCTCGACCTCTACCTGCGCATCGCCCCCGAGCTGTACCTCAAGCGGCTGTGCGTGGGCGGCGTGGAGAAGGTCTTCGAGATGGGCCGCACCTTCCGCAACGAGGGCACGGACTACAAGCACAACCCCGAGTTCACGATCCTGGAGGCCTACCAGGCGTACGCCGACTACGACGTGATGCTCGACCTCGTCCGCGAACTCATCCAGGGCGCCGCCACCGCCGCCTTCGGCAGGCCCGTCGCCCACAAGGACGGCAAGGAGTACGACATCTCCGGGCTGTGGCCCGTCAAGACCGTCTACGGCGCCATCAGCGAGGCCCTCGGCGAGGAGATCCACCCCGGCACCGAACTGCCGGAGCTGCTCCGGCTCTGCGACCGCGCCGACGTGCCGTACACCCCCGACGACGGCCACGGCGACGTCGTCCTGGAGATGTACGAGCGGCTCGTCGAGGAGAGGACCGAGCTGCCCACCTTCTACAAGGACTTCCCGACCGACGTCTCCCCGCTCACCCGCCAGCACCGCACCGACCCGCGGCTCGCCGAACGCTGGGACCTCGTCGCGTTCGGCACCGAACTCGGCACCGCCTACTCGGAACTCACCGACCCCGTCGAGCAGCGCCGCCGCCTCACCGCGCAGTCCCTGCTCGCCGCCGGAGGCGACCCCGAGGCGATGGAACTCGACGAGGACTTCCTCGACGCCCTCGAATACGCCATGCCCCCCACCGGCGGCCTCGGCATCGGCGTCGACCGGCTGGTCATGTTCCTCACCGGCCTGACGATCCGCGAGACCCTGCCCTTCCCCCTGGTGCGCCGCCGCTGACCCACTCGCGTGAGCCGGACGGGTGAATGTGTGCCGCCGCACCGGTGTTGCTCGTGTGCGTCGGCCGTCCGCCGGGCGACTGATGAGTCATGAAGAAGGATCAGTTGCTCACCCGGTTGCTCACCCGGCGCCGGGCGTTGCTCGCGGGCGCCGGAGCCGTGGGAGCGGCCGCGACGGCCGGAGTGGTCACGGCGGTCACCGGGGACGCACCCGCCCCCTCC
>NZ_JAKEIO010000085.1 GCF_021474405.1 [Streptosporangium] indianense | reverse complement strand
GGGGTCGGGGCCGCGTCGGGGGGTGTCCGTCCTCGGAACGGCGCGATGGGCTTGCACGCCGACTGACAGTTCGTCGACGCGCCAACCGCTGCGGGCGGACACCCCCCGACACGTCCCCTTCTCGCCGTGCGCGGGTGCGGCGTGGCTTATGCGAGCAGGCCCGACGACTTCCACAGGCGTCGGCCCACTCCGCGCAGTACTCCGATGTCGTCGAGGAAGTCGGTCAGGCGCTTGGAGCCGTTCTGCATGACCTCGCGGCGGTGGCCGCTCGCGCGGACCTGGGCGAGTGCCTCCCGCTTGTCGAGGCCCACGTTCGTGTAGACGTCGGGGTTCACGAAGGCCACCGAGAAGACGCGGGCGAACTCGCCGGAGGTGATGCGGGTGAACTCCTGGGACCACTTGGGGGCCGTCACCATCTGGCGGCGGAGCTCCTCGCGGGCGTAGCGGACGTGGCGGGCCTCCTCCACCACGTGGATGCGGGTGACGCCCCGGACCAGGGTCTGGACGCGCTCGTCGGGGAACGTCAGCCGCTGCATCCAGTCGAGGACCTCCTCCCCGAGGAGGGTGGCCGTGAAGGAACCGGGGGTGGTGGAGATGGTCTTGAACAGGCGGCCCAGCTGCTGGTGCGCGCGGCTGACCGGGTACCAGGGCGTGTCGCCGTGGGAGATCAGGCGGGCGAACATCTTGGAGTGGCGGCACTCGTCCTCGATCTCGGTGAGTGCGTAGCGGACGTGCGCGCTCGTGGCCGCCTTGTCGTAGATGTGCCGGACGAGCAGCTGCATCAGGATGATCTCGAACCAGATGCCCAGGGAGGCCAGGGCCGCCGCCTCGTGCTGGGAGAGCAGGATGCGCTGTTCCTCGCCCATGCGCTTCCACAGCGGGGTGTCGTAGAGCGAGACCAGCTCCGGCGGCCAGAACCACTTGCCCTCCTCGAAGGGCGCGTCCCAGTCCAGCTCCTTGTCCGGGTCGAAGGAATGCTTGGCGGAGGAGTCGAGGAGCCGCTGGGCCACCTGCTCCCGGTCCTTCAGCAGGCCGAGGGCGTCGCGCAGGCCGTCGAGCGCGTCGGCTTCCGTCAGGGTCGTCATGGTTGCCCACCTCGTTGTGCACACGTCACTGATGTACTTATGAGACTGCTTGTCAGCAAGCTGGTCAATCCCCTGCGCGCTACTTGTTGACCCGGTGTCTACCTCGTGTGAGCCTGCGGACATGCCGAGCTTCGACCTGTACGCCATGGAACCGGAAGAGCCCGTACGGCAGGTGCCGGCGAGCGGTGCGGCCCGTTTCAACTGGGAGTACGACGACGGCCGCGACCGCCTCCTGGCCCTCTATCAGAAGGGCAAGGACAAGCAGTGGGACGGCCACAAGCGCATCGACTGGGAGCTGGAGGTGGATCCCTACGATCCGCTCGGCACCCCGGACGAGGCGATGTCCCTGTACGGGACCAGGCATTGGGCCAAGCTGAACGAGCGGGACCGGGGCGAGCTGCGGCAGCACTACGCCTCCTGGCAGTTCAGCCAGTTCCTGCACGGGGAGCAGGGCGCGATGATCTGCGCCGCGCGGATCGTCGAGTCCGTCCCCGATCTGGACGCGAAGTTCTACTCGGCGACCCAGACCATGGACGAGGCCCGGCACGCCGAGATCTACGGCCGCTTCCTGCACGAGAAGATCGGGCTGCTCTACCCGATCAACGACAACCTCCGGTCCCTGCTGGACGACACACTGCGCGACGCCCGCTGGGACATGCCCTACCTGGGCATGCAGGTGCTGATCGAGGGCCTCGCGCTCGCCGCGTTCGGCATGATCAGGGACACCACGGACAAGCCGCTGCCCCGGCAGATCCTCGCGTACGTCATGCAGGACGAGGCCCGGCACGTGGCCTTCGGGCGGATAGCCCTGCGCGACTACTACCGGCAGCTCACGGACGCGGAGCTGAGGGAGCGCGAGGAGTTCGTCATCGAAGGCTGCCACCTCATGCGCGACCGGCTGCGGGGCGTCGAGGTGCTGGAGAACTTCGGCATCCCCAAGGCCGAGGCGGAGGAGTACAGCGAGCAGTCCGAGTTCCTCACCCTGTTCCGCAAGCTGTTGTTCAGCCGCATCGTCCCCTGCGTCAAGGACATCGGCCTGTGGGGCAAACGCCTCCAGCAGGCCTATGTCGACCTGGGCGTCCTGGAGATGGGTGACGCCAACCTCGACCTGCTGATGTCCGAGGACGAGGAGATCGCCGAGAAGCTGGACGCCGAGCGGTTCGCGGCGGAGGAGAAGGAGCGGGTGGCCGAGGTGCGGGGCGCGATCGACGCGGGCCGAGCGGCCGGCGGCTGAGCGGCCGTCAGAGCGCGCAGCCCAGGCCCTCCGGCACCTCCCCGAGCAGCGGCGTCGCCCCCTGGGGCGGGAACGACGTCCGCAGGGTGAAGGCGTACGGCGTCGGGCCGTGCGTGCGCAGGTGCAGCACGCGGGACTCCGCCTCGGCGACCGTGGGGCGGTGCCCCGCCGGGACCCACCAGAGGGCGACCATGGCCTCCTGAACGCGTTCGAACCATTCCCGGCGCCGGGCGAGCATCTCCCGGTGCCGGCCCTGGTACATGTAAGCGGTCAGGGCGTTCGTGTCGCGCCACACGGACATGTTGATGATCAGCCAGGAGTCGCCGAAGACGGGCACATCCGTGGCGTCGTCGCCCGCCTCGCCCTGCAGGCGCCAGACGAATCCGTCGGCGCCGTCCGCGTCCGCGTTCACCGGGTCGAGGTTGTCGACGAAGTCCTTCAACTGCGGGGAGTCCAGCGGGGCCTTGAGGCGGCCGAGGTTGACCTGGGCGAGTTCGTACGCGGCGGGTTCAGTCATGGACCGAACGGTAGGTCGGGCGCACGGCGGCCCGGTAGCCCCGTCTCAGCAACTGGGCCGCGGGTCAGGGTGACTTCAGTACCGCCTCCATCACCGCCCGGGCGATCGGCGCCGCGTCGCCGCCCCCGCTGATGTCCCCGCGGTCCGCCTCCGCGTCCTCCACCACGACCGCCAGCGCCACCCGTGGTGCCGGATCGCGCGCACCCTGCGCCCAGGAGACGAACCAGGCGTACGGGATGCCCGAGTTGCCCAGACCGTGCTGAGCGGTGCCGGTCTTGCCGCCCACCTTGGCGCCGGGGATGGCGGCACCGCGCCCGGTGCCGTTCTCGACCGCGTCCCGCATCATCGCCCGCAGCCGGACGGCGGTGGACGGGTACATCGCCTGGCGGATGCCGCGCGAACCGGCCGTCGCGAGGGTGCTGCCACCCGCCCGGGTCGTGCGCTCCACCAGGTAGGGGTCCCGCACCTGGCCGCCGTTGGCCACGGCCGCAGCGACCATCGCCATCTGCAGCGGCGTGGCCCTGGTGTTGTACTGACCGATCGAGGACAGGGCCAGCTGGGCCTGGTCGAGGGTGGTGTCGAACGTGGACCGGGCCACCGGGAACGGGATCCTCAGCCCCCCGTTGTTGAAGCCGAAGGCGTGTGCCGTGGCCGTCATGCCCGCCACGCCCACCTCCACGCCGAGCTTGGCGAACACCGTGTTGCAGGAGAACGTGAAGGCCTCACGCACGGAGGCGTCCGCGCAGCCCTTCGATGAGTTGGTCAGGCGCGTCCGCGTGCCGGGCAGGCGGTAGGGGTCGGGGGAGTCGGTCGGCGCCTCGAGGTCCGTGACCACACCGGCGTCCAGCGCGGCGGCCGTGGTGACGACCTTGAACGTCGAGCCCGGCGGATACGTCTGCCGCACCGCCCGGTTGAGCATCGGCTTGTCCTTGTCCGCGGTGAGCCGCGCCCAGGCCCGGGCCGCCGCGGAGCCGTTGCCGGACAGCGGCTGGGGGTCGTACGACGGGGCGGACACCAGGGCCAGGATCCGGCCGGTCGACGGCTCCACCGCGGCCACCGCGCCCTTGCGGCCCGCCAGGCCCCGGAACGCTGCCTGCTGCGCCGCCGGGAGCAACGTCGTCACGACGTCCCCGCCCGCGTTGCGCGCCCGGGTGAAGTCGTTCCACAGCGGGAACGGCGCGAGCATCGGGTCCGCGCCGGACAGCACACCGTCCTCGGTGCTCTCCAGGAGCGTCGTCCCGTACAGCTGGGAGGCGAAGCCGGTGACCGGGGCGTACAACGGTCCGTTCGTGTAGGTCCGTTCGTAGCGGAGGTGCTCGCGGGTGTCCCGGGAGCCGGTGACCGGGCGCCCGCCCACCCAGATGTCCCCGCGCGGCTGCTCGTAGCGGGCGATGTCGGGCCGCCGGTTGGCCGGGTTGCGGTCGTACGACGGGGCCTGGACGACCTGGACCCGGGCGGCGTTCACCAGCAGCGCCACCAGCAGCAGGACGCAGAAGTACCCGGCGTGCCGGATGTGCCGGGTCACTGCGCGTCCTGCCCGTCGTAACCGCGCCGGGCCGAGTCGCTCACCCGGACCAGCAGCGCCACGATCGCCCAGTTGGTGACGACCGACGAGCCGCCCTGCGCCAGGAACGGCATCGCCATACCGGTCAGCGGGATCAGCCCGGTCACTCCGCCCGCGATCACGAACACCTGGAGCGCCACCAGTGAGGCGAGACCGACCGCGAGCAGCCGGCCGAAGGGCTCGCGCTGCGCGAGCCCGGCCCGGAAGCCGCGCTCCACCAGCAGTCCGTAGAGGAGGAAGACGGCGCTGAGGCCGGCCAGGCCGAGTTCCTCGCCCGCGGTGGCCAGGATGAAGTCCGACTTCACGGCGAAGCCGATGAGGAAGGAGTGGCCGAGTCCGAGGCCCGTGCCGAGCATGCCGCCCTCCGCGAAGGCGAACAGCGACTGGGCGAGCTGGTTCGCGCCCTCGCCCGCCTCGATGGAGGCGAAGGGGTGCAGCCAGGTCTCGATCCTGCTGTGCACGTGCGGTTCCAGCCGGCCCACCGCGACCGCGCCCAGCGCGGCCAGCAGCAGACCGACCGCGATCCAGCCGGTGCGGCCGGTGGCGACGTAGAGGAGCACCACGAACAGGCCGAAGAACAGCAGCGACGTGCCGAGGTCGCGTTCCAGGATCAGCACGCCCACGCTGACCAGCCAGACCGCGACGATCGGACCGAGGACGCGGCCGGTGGGCAGCTGGAGCTTCCAGACGCGGCGGCCGGTGTAGGCCAGCGCGTGGCGGTTCGCCGCCAGGTACGCGGCGAAGAACACCGCCAGCAGCACCTTCGCGAACTCGCCCGGCTGGATGGAGAATCCGGCGATCCGGATCCAGATGCGGGCGCCGTTCACCGCCGGGAACAGGATCGGCAGCGTGAGCAGGGCCAGGGCGGCGACCACGCAGACGTACGTGTAGCGCTGAAGCACCCGGTGGTCGCGCAGCAGCAGCACGACCAGGATGAACAAGGCCACACCCAGCGTCGACCACACCAGCTGGGTCGGGGCCGCCCGGTCGCCCGGGGTCTCCAGGTCGAGCCGGTAGATCAGCACCAGACCCAGCCCGTTGAGCAGCACCCCGATCGGCAGGAGCAGCGGATCGGCGTACGGGGCGCGCAGGCGTACCGCCAGGTGGGCCAGCAGTGCCAGCACGCCGAGGCCGGCACCGTAGCCGGCGGCACCGGGCGGCAGTGTCCCGTGCCGGGCGAGGCCGACGGCGCAGTAGCCGTACACCGACAGCAGGACGGCCAGCACGATGAGGGCGAGTTCGATGCCCCGGCGCCGGGGGAGGCGGCGGACGGCGGGCGTGGGCGGGTCCGCCGTCGCCACGGTGATTCCGGCCTTGCTCATGTCCGGAACCTACCCAGACAGTGCGACTTGTGTGTCTTTGAGTGACCGAGTGTCAGCACCAGCGTGGCGCGGGGCCGATGTTGTCGATGTACCGGGCCGCGCCCCAGGCCCAGGTGCCGTCCGTCAGCAGGTACCAGAGCGGGTTGCCCTCCACGGTCTCGCCGCCCGTCTTGCAGAAGATGCTGACGACGTCGCCCTGGTGGGCGTACCGGATGATCTGCGAACCGCGGTTCGGGGCGCTGCGCAGCGCCAGCGTGCTCGCCGTGACGACGCCCCTGTAGAGGCCCTGCACCTGCCCGCCGTTTCCGCCGTTTCCGCCGTTTCCGCCGTTCGGGTCGTGCTGGTTGTTGCCGTTCCAGTTGTCCTGGCCGTTGTCGCCGTTGCCGTTCCAGTTGCCCTGGCCGTCGTTGCCGTTGCCGTTCCAGTTGTCCTGGCCGTTGTCGCCGTTGCCGTTCCAGTTGCCCTGGCCGTCGTTGCCGTTGCCGTTGCCGGGCCAGCTGCTGCTGTTGCCGTCGCCGCCGTTCGGGTCCCAGTCGTCGTGCGCGGCGGCGGCAGGTGTGATGGCGGCCGCGGCGGCGAGGAGCCCGGCGGCGGCTGCTATGCAGAGGCGGAAACGCAGGGGCATGGGGAATACCTCCATGTGGGGGCGAAGCTGCCGAAGCTGACTAATCGCCACATTAGGAGCGGGTTGCGGGCACCGCCCCTCACGCTGGGCCAGAGGAGGACGCCCTCAGGACCCTCATTCCGCCGCCAGTCTCAGCGTGGCCACCGCGCCGCCCTCCGGCGCGTTCGCGAACTCCAGCCGCGCACCCAGCACCTCCGCCTGGCCACGCGCGATGGTCAGCCCCAGCCCGTGCCCCCGCGTACCGCCCTCCGTGCGGAACCGCTGCGGGCCGTGCGCGACCAGGTACTCCGGAAACCCGTCCCCGTGATCGCGAACCGTCACCACCGGACCGTCCACGGTCAGTACCACCGGCGCACGCCCGTGCTTGTGCGCGTTCACCACGAGATTGCCCAGCACCCGCTCCAGCCGCCGCCGGTCCGTCTCCACGGACACGTCCCGTACGACCCTCACCTCCGTGCCGCTCCCGACCGCCCGCACCGCCCGCTCGGCCAGCGGCCCCAACCGCTCGGTGTCCAGCTCCAGCCGCTCCCGGCCGGTGTCCAGCCGGGAGATCTCCAGCAGGTCCTCGGTGAGTGTGCGCAGCGCCGCGACCCGGTCGCGCACCAGCTCCGTCGGACGTCCCGGCGGCAGCAGTTCCGCCGCCGCGTGCAGCCCGGTCAGCGGCGTACGCAGCTCGTGCGCGACATCCGCCGTGAACCGCTGCTCGGCCAGCAGCTTCCCCTGCAGCGACGCCGCCATGGAGTCCAGCGCGGCGGCGACCGCGGCCACCTCGTCCTGCGGACTGGCCTTCGTACGGGGGCCCGTGCGGGGATCGTTCACCCGGGCGTCCAGGTCGCCCGCGCTGATCCGCCGGGCCACCCGGGCCGTGGTGTGCAGCCGCCGCGTCACCCGCGTCACCGCGAACGCCCCGACCAGCAGCGTCGCCCCGATGGCCAGGCCCGACGACCACACGATCGCCCGGTCCAGGCCCTCGATCGTGCGGGCCTGCTGCGAGTAGTCGACGGCGACGGCCAGCGCCCGCCCGCCGTCGACGGGCCCCGCCGCCCACATCGCGGGGCGCCCCTGCCTGTCGGCGACCATCGTGCCGCGGTCCCCGTCCACCGCCAGCTCCCGCAGCTGCCCGGGCAGCTCGGGCGGATCCACCCCGGCGCCCCGCCACAGGGTGTCCCCGGCCTCGTAGCGCCGGGTCGCCTGTGCCAGGCGCTGCAATGCCTGGTCACGGGCCTGGCCGACGGTCTGGTTCGTCACCTGCACGTGCACCAGGACGCCGAGCAGCGCCGCGAGCGCGCAGCACATCACGGTGATGAAGGCGGCGGCCTTCGCGGCGAGCGTCCCGGACCACTGGGGGAGTACGGGCCTCATCCGCCGCTCGCCGAGGGGGAGACGGTGGGGGAGGGGGTGGAGGAGACGCTGGTGGAGGAGGTGGGGGAGGCGTTGGGCGAGGCGGACCGGGAACCGCCGGCGGAGGACGAGGGGTGCCGGGAGTGCGGGCGCGGACCGGTGCGCAGCATCTCGTCGTGGGTGAGCAGCATGGCCTTCTGGTCCCGGTCCCAGGTCCACTGCAGGCGGTACTCGTAGCCCGCGACCTCCGACGGCGATCGGATCACCAGGGAACGCCCGGCCAGCTCGACACCGCTCAGCGCGTCCTCCCATGCCATCACCTGCACCAGCCGGTGCTTCTCGACGGTGTAGACGCGCACCGCGGTCGTCTTCCCGGGCAGCAGCGGGAAGCCCAGCGTCAGGTCGTCGTGCCCGTCGCCGGTCAGGTCCCGGTAGTACGGCCTGAGCACCGGGCACTTCCCATGCCCCGGGCCCCGCCCGCAGTCGGCCATCTCGCGCCTGGTGTCCCGGTAGGGCGCCTTCGGGCCGTCGAAGTCGTCCGGGTTCCCGGCGATCTCGGCCCGGACGATCCGGACCGGGTCGACACGGCGGATGTCGTCGCCGGGCACCCTCACCCCCTTGACCACTTCGGTGTTCACCTCCCCGATCTCGAACGCCGGGCTGGAGGCGGGCGTCAGCTCCGGCCAGAGCCGGGCCGGCCCCTGTGCCGTCGGGGTCGGCCCCGCGCCCTCCAGACCGCCGGCGTCCCCGCAGCCCACGGCGGCGGCCAGCAGGGGGGCGACGACGGCCAGGCGGCGGGCGGCCTGTCCGGGACGGCTGAGGGGCACTGCACTCCTGGCGGTTCGGGTTCACGGGTGATCACACGGCGGACATGGGGCGGGCCTACGGCTGGCGCACGGCCGACGTACGGACGGACACCCGCCGGACGTGACGGCCGGCCGCGCCATGCACGTGACGCCATGCACGAGACGGCCCGGCCGC
Organism: [Streptosporangium] indianense; assembly: GCF_021474405.1. Classification (GTDB taxonomy): domain Bacteria; phylum Actinomycetota; class Actinomycetes; order Streptomycetales; family Streptomycetaceae; genus Streptomyces; species Streptomyces indiaensis. The sequence continues at coordinate 24,747 of NZ_JAKEIO010000085.1, read as the reverse complement.
GCCATACATGAGACGGTCGGCCGCGTACACCTTATTCGCGGGGAAGTCCCATTTGCGCGAGAGGGGGGCCGTGTGCGTGCAGCCGTACCGGCGTCCTGCTACTCCGTGAGCTCCTCCAGCAGCCGGGCCGTGGCCAGCCCGGCCCGCAGATACTCGACGAACAGGTCGTTGTGCAGCGCCCACGGCGAGCGACGGGCCCGGATCAGCCGGATCGCCGCCTCCGCGGAGCTGCCTTGGCGCATCAACGCGTGCGCGACCACGAGACCGGAGCGGTTGTACCCGTGGAAGCAGCGGACGAGGACCCGGCGGCCCTCCTCCAGCGCCTCACACGCGGCCTCCGCCAGCCGGATCACCCCGGCCAGCTGCGTCCCGTCCAGCGGCCCGTCGGGAATGGGCCACACATGGTGCCGGACGCCCGGATCGGGCCCGTGCCCCGGCAGCCGCAGCAGCGTCTGCACGAGATCGAACTCGTCCCGTACGACGGCGAACTCCAGGTGCCCCAAGGCCCCTGTGTACTCGTGACCGCCCATCCAGAGCCCGGGAACGACCTCGCTCCACGGACTCTCCGGGGCGGGGACGTCCGGTTTACTGCGGGTACGCAACGGCGCCTCCCCACCATGACCGCCCGAGGGTCCGCGGGCCGCCTGCCCAACTCCTCTCCAAGGTAACCGGGTTCTTGCCCCCGCAGCACCCCGCCTGTTCCCATGGACTGGGGTGATGGTGCATGAACGGACTGCGCGTCATACCGACCTGGCGGCACGGCCGGGAGCGGCTCTACGTCTGCCTCCCGGACGGCCGGAACATCGCCTGGTACGACCGTGAGGCCGCCCGGGTGAACCTGCTCGGCCGGGACCGTGAGGACGACGTCCTCAGGGCGCTCGGGCCCTTCATCACCGGCCCCGTGACGGTGGGGGCGCCCCCGGTGCCGACGCCCGCGGAGCTGGCCCGCCTCGCCCTCCACCCCGACGACGACCTGGCCCCCAACCGCCCCGGCGAGGCCCTCGTCGTCGCCCTCGACCGCGACCCCGGCCCCACCCACCGGCTCCGTCCCGACCCGCGCCGCAGGGCCCTGGCGGCCGAGCAGACGGTCGGCGACGCCCTGGACCGCCTCGACGGTGCGGGCTGGCACACCCTGCACTCCGTGCCGCTCCCCGGCGGCGACCGCATCCACCACCTGCTGATCGGCCCCGGCGGCCTCTACGCCGTCCACGCCCTGCACACGCGCAAGCAGCGCGTCCGAGTCGCCGACCCCATGATCGCCCTGGGCCGCCGCGACCCGTACCCCCTGCTGCGCCGCCTGCGCACCGACGCCGAGCGCGCCACCCATGCCCTCACGGCGGAGGTCCGCCCCGTGCTCGCCCTGGTGGACCCGGGCGCCCTGACGATCCCGACCGCACCCCGTGAGGTCGACGTCCTGACGGCGGCGGAGGTGGAGGGTCTGGCGCGACGGGGCGGCGTGCTGAAGCCGGCGGACGTGGAGGCGTTGCATGCGATGGCGCGTGACCGGAATACGTGGGTGCGGGTGTGAGGGAGCAGGGCCGTACTCCGCGTCGTGAGCAGTTGGCCGAGGCGCACTCCGTGCTGCGTGGCGTGAGCGGCTGGTAGGGGTGCACTCCGCGGCGCGAGCAGTTGGTCGGCGCACTCCGCGGTGTGAGCCGCCGGTCGCCCCGCTACGGCAGGGTCCCGGCCTCGTCCGGGTCCAGCAGCGGGGCCAGGAGGTCGCCGTAGTCCTGGACCCTCGGGGCGATGTCGACCGCGTGGAAGTCCAGCTGCCCGGGGGCGCGGCACTCCTCGATCTCCCCCCAGGTGACCGGCGCCGAGACGGTCGGTTCGGGGCGGGCCCGGAGGGTGTAAGGGGTCGCCGTGGTCTTGCGGGCGGCGTTCTGGCTCCAGTCGACGAAGACCTTCCCCGGGCGCAGGCTCCTGGTCATCCGGTGCAGTGCGAGCCGGGGCATGGCCTTCTCCGCCTCGACGGCGAGTGCCTTGGCGTACTCGGACACCCGCTCGGAGGACGCCCCGCGCACGGCGGCGAGCAGATGCAGCCCCTTCGAGCCGGAGGTCTTGGCGTAGGCCTCGAGGCCGTCGCGCGCGAGCCGTTCCCGCAGCCACAGGGCGACATCGCAGCACTGGACGATGCTCGCCGGCGCCCCTGGATCGAGGTCGAACACGATCCGGTCCGCCTCGTCCGGTGTGCCGACGAGCCACTGGTGGGTGTGGAACTCGGTCACGAGGTTCGCCGACCACATCAGGCTCGGCAGATCCTGCACCAGGACCATGCGTGACGGCCCCTCCACCCGGGGCACCTCGGCGGTGGTGACCCACTCGGGCGTACCCGGCGGCACGTTCTTCGTGAAGAACACCTGCCCGTCCGGCCCGTCCGGGTAGCGCAGGAAGGACACCGCCCGGTCCCGCAGATGGGGCAGCAGGACCTCGGCGACGGTCGCGTAGTAGTGCAGCACCTCGCCCTTGGTGAAGCCCGTGGCGGGATACAGCACCTTCTCCAGATTGCTGAGAGCGACCCGTCGCCCCTCCACCACTGTGATAGGCGCCATACGATAAGAATCCCACGCAAACCATGACGAACACTCCCCAGAGTGACCGGAAGGGTGCTGCACGTGAGATCCATTTGGAACGGCGCCATCTCGTTCGGCCTGGTCAGCATTCCGATCAAACTGGTGAACGCCACCGAGAGCCACTCGATCTCCTTCCGCCAGATCCACACCGAGGACGGCGGCCGCATCCGCTACCGCAAATTCTGCGAACTGGAGGACCGCGAGGTCACCCAGGGGGAGATCGGCAAGGGCTACGAGGACGCGGACGGCTCGATCATCCCGATCACCGAGGAGGACCTGTCGAGCCTGCCCATCCCGACGGCCAAGACCATCGAGATCGTCGCCTTCGTCCCGGCCGACCGGATCGACCCGCTCCAGATGGACGCCGCGTACTACCTCCAGGCGAGCGGAGCCCCCGCGGCGAAGCCGTACACCCTGCTGCGCGAGGCGCTGAAGCGCAGCAACAAGGTGGCGATCGCCAAGTTCGCCCTGCGCGGCAGGGAGCGGCTGGGCATGCTCAGGGTCGTCGGCGAGGCCATCGCCATGCACGGCCTGCTGTGGCCGGACGAGGTCCGCGCCCCCGAGGGCCTGGCACCCGACGCGAACGTCACCGTCCGCGACCAGGAGCTGGACCTGGCGGACGCGCTGATGGACACCCTGGGCGAGGTCGACCTGGAGGACCTGCACGACGAGTACCGCGAGGCCGTGGAGGAGGTCATCGCCGCGAAGGCCGCCGGCGAGGCCCCGCCGCAGGCCCCGGAACCGGCCACGGGCGGCAAGGTCCTGGACCTGATGGCGGCGCTGGAGAGCAGTGTCCGCGCCGCCCGCGAGTCCCGGGGCGAGGAGGCGGAGCACGCCGAGGTGAAGCCGCTCCCGCAGCGCAAGACGGCCCGGGCGGCCCCCAAGCAGACCGGCGGCAAGAAGTCGACGTCCACCGCGAAGAAGACGGCGGCCAAGAAGACCACGGCGGCCAAGAAGTCGACGGCCAAGTCCGCACAGGGCCAGGGAACGACGAAGAAGGCGGCGTCCAAGAGCACCACGAAGAAGACGGCGGCGAAGAAGTCGACGTCCCGCAAGCGCTCGGCCTGACAGCAAGCGCTCGGCCTGACAGCTCGCGCGCGCCCGGTACTGGCAGGCTTCCGCCGGATAGCCCGTCGGGGAAGAGCAAGAAGACGCGGGAGCCGGGAGGCCGGAAAAACCGCGGAACCGGGGGAGCCGCGGAACCGGGGGAGCCGCGGAACCGGGGGAGCTGGGGGAGACCGGAGGAGCCGGGGGAGACCGCAGGAGCCGGGGGAGACCGGAGGAAGCATGCCGCAGCCCACGGATGACCACAGTGATAACCACGCCGGCGACGGGCCGGGTCGTGGCACCGGCGACGCACTCGACGTCCACTTCATCGGAAACGCGACGGTGCTGCTGTCGTACGGCCCGCTGACCCTGCTGACCGACCCGAACTTCCTCCACCGGGGTCAGTACGCCCACCTCGGCTACGGCCTGCTGAGCCGCCGCCTGACCGAACCGGCCCTGGACGTGCACGAACTGCCCCGCCTCGACGCCGTCGTGCTGTCACACCTGCACGGCGACCACTGGGACCGCCGGGCCCGCCGGCACCTGGACCACACCGTGCCGATCCTGACCACTCCGCACGCCGCCCGCCGCCTCAGGACAGTGCACCGTTTCCACAGGACGGCGGGACTGCGCACCTGGAAGGGGATCACCCTCCAACGGGACGGCGTCCAGGTCACGGTCACCGCCCTGCCCGGCAGGCACGCCGGCCAGGCGGTGCTGCGCGGGCTGCTGCCACCGGTGATGGGAAGCATGCTGGAGTTCGGCCCCGCCGGAGGGCCACCCCGCATGCGCCTCTACATCTCGGGCGACACGCTCGTGTACGACGGCCTGAACGAGATCGCCGACCGCTTCCCGGCAGCCGACCTCGCCGTCCTGCACCTGGGCGGCACCCGCCTCCCCGGAGGCTTCGTGGTCACGATGGACGGCACCCAGGGCGCCGAACTGGCCCGCCGCCTCGACCCCCGCCTCGTCCTGCCCGTGCACTACGAGGACTACACGGTGATGCGCTCGCCCCTGTCCGCGTTCCTCGCCGAGGCCGACCGCATCGGCCTCGGCGACCGCGTCGTCCACTGCGGCCACGGTGACCGCGTGCACCTGCCGTGCGGTGCGGGGGCGGTCCCGGAGGTGTACTGAGGGGCGAAACCGAGGGTGTCTCGAGGAAGGCCCGTCAGGCGGGTCCGGCGAAGGAGGAGGGGTCTCCCGAGGAAGACCCCTCAGACGGGCAGGCGAGGGGGCAAGGGCTTCGCGCGGAAGGCCCCCTGTGCCAGCAGTCAGACCGCTCGGGCCGCTCGGGCCGCTCGGGTCGGTCAGGAGACCCTCCGGCCCTCCTGCTCCTCGGACTCGTCCTCCTCGTCCGGCAGATGGACGTCGTCGACGGCGATGTTGACCTCCACGACCTCCAGCCCGGTCATCCGCTCCACAGCGTTGACGACGTTGGTCCGTACGTCCGCGGCGGTGTCGACGATGGCGGCGCCGTACTCGATGACCACGTCGAGATCGACGGCGGCCTGACGCTCGCCCACCTCGACCTTCACCCCCTGGGTGACACCGCTGCCCCCGCCCGGCACCCGCTGACGCACAGCCCCGAAGGCCCTGGTCATGCTTCCGCCGAGGCTGTGCACCTCGGGAATCTCACGGGCCGCCATACCCGCGATCTTCGCGACGACCGTGTCCGCGATGGCGGTGTTCCCGCGGGTGCCGGGAGCGCCCCTGCCGCCCTGCGACGGCGCCCCGTCCTGCCTGCCCGCTGTGTTCCTGCGCTGAGTGGTCTCGGTCATAACCGTCACCTCGATGGTGGTGAGGGGATGAGCAGCGTCGTTCCTCTCCACCGTAGAACAACGGTGCGGATGGGGCGAAAGTGGCAATTCGCCGTTCCTGCACCTCACCCTTCACGGGTGAAGCCCTCCCCGTCTTGCCGTGGGCACGCTGAGACACGGCATGCGCCACCGGCCGGGTCCCCCGCGCCGACCGCGCCCGGAACGGAGGACGACCATGAGCGCGCAGACGTATCTCGCCTACGACTTTCCACTGTTGAGCGCCTTCTGGACGGTGTTCTGGATCTTCCTGTGGATCATGTGGTTCATCCTGCTGTTCCGGATCGTCGTCGACATCATCCGGGACGACTCGATGAGCGGCTGGGCTAAGACCGGCTGGCTGGTGTTCTGCTGCGTCCTGCCGTTCCTCGGGGTCTTCGTCTACGTGATCGCCCGCGGCAAGAACATGGGCCGCCGCGAGGCCGCCCAGGCGCGCGCCCAGCAGGAGGCGTTCGAGAGCTACGTCCGGGAGACAGCCAAGGGCGGCGAGAACCGCTCCGGCAGCGTGGACGAGCTCGCCAAGCTGTCGGAGATCCGCGCCCGCGGCGACATCACGGACGAGGAGTTCCGCAGGGCGAAGGAACTGGTCCTGGCCGGCGGCCACCCCTCGCCGGACGACGTGAGAATGCGCTAGCGGGGCATGACCGCTGCGCACGGGGGTGGGCCCGGCACCACTCAACGAGGGGCCACCGGCTGACGGCGTTCTCGGCCGTCATGCTGACGAATCACCGGCATCATCGCCATCGGGCGCGGCGTAGCGGAGATGACCGACGACGACGTCTTCACCACGACGCGCACATCACGTCTCCCCGTTCGACCCGACGGCCCAGGGCTGGATCCACGCAGCCCTGGGCGCCGTCGGCTTTGGCCTGTTCACGACCTGCTCTCGAAGCAATCGCGACAGCAAACAAGGCGGATCCACGGACAGTCCACGGCTGGCTGAACACCGCTGTGCGGGCTGAGTGGCGCCTGAGCGCAGCACCGGCAGGCTGCGTCGTGCACCGCCGCAGACACAGGGGCCGGTCGACGACGGCCACGCTCGGAAAAACGCTACGACATGGAGCGAAACTGCAGGTGATCGGCCCTGTACTGATTTCTGCGCGACTATTGACTCCGCTGACCTACTGGGAAGTAACCTCCTCGCGGCCTCCCCCCACAGAGCCGCCGATCACCAGAGGTACGCGTTGAAGAAGTACGTGCTTTCCGCCGTCGTGAGCACTCTGCTTGCGTTCACGTCCGCCGCTCCGGTCCACGCCGCCGGTACATCGACTTTCGGCCCGTCCAGCCACCCTGTCCTGTTCGTCCACGGATACAGCTCGTCCGGCTCCTACTGGAACACCATGGCCGACGCCTTCCGGGCCGACGGCTGGCCGTCGTCCCACCTGGACCAGTGGAGCTACGACTGGCGACAGTCCAACGCCACCACCGCCCAGCAGTTGGCCGCCGAGGTGGATCGTCTGCTCGCGGCCACCGGCGCAGCCAAGGTCGACGTCGTCACCCACTCCATGGGCGGACTGTCCAGCCGGTACTACGCCAAGAACCTGGGAGGCAGCGGAAAGATCGACGCCTGGGTCTCGCTGGCCGGTCCCAACCACGGCACTGACTGGGCCAACGGATGCGGCTACACCTCCTGCATCGAGATGCGCATAGGGTCCGCCTTCGTCACCTCGCTGAACTCCGGGGACGAAACGCCGGGCACCCCGCGTTACGGCACCTGGTGGTCGCCCTGCGACACCGTCATCAACCCGGACAGCAGTGTCGCCCTGAGCGGTGCGACGAACACCCAGACCGCCTGCCTCGGTCACATCGCCATCGGCTCGGACCCGACCGTCTACGGCCAGGTACGCGACTTCGTCAACAGCTGAGGCGTCACCTCATGACCGAGCAGTGTGGCCGGCACCGCCCGGTCATGAGCGCGCACGAGACGGAACGCCCCGGATCCCCGTCCCGCAGTGGCACTTCTGGCGGCCAGATGAAAACCAACGTCACGACACCCGCGGGGCGGGAAGAGGACCTGAACCCTCCGACAATCGCACCGCGGGGCCCCGGGACCACAGTCCGGGGGCCCCGCCATTTCCCGGGCCAGACCTGCGAATTCCCGACCCACGGTCAGCCCACGGCGTCAACAGCCCCCGAGACACAGCCGCTCCGAGCAGCACACGCCGGCACATACGCGAAGACCCCGCACTCAGCGTTTCAGCTGGTGGCGGGGTCTTTAGGCACCTCATCAAGGGTGCCCCCGGCAGGATTCGAACCTGCGCACACGGCTCCGGAGGCCGCTTGATCGTTGCGTGTCTCTGCTGGTCAGAGGCATCGACAGTGCGCGACAGGTGCGCCCCCGTCCACGCATAGGCCGCGCTGCACATATCCAACGGGGATTGAGGTCTCACCGGCCGGCGGTGAGAGCCGATGCCTTGCCGGGTCCATGCGGCGCGCAGATTGGTGCAAGCGGATCAACACCTATCGGTGCCTGCCGGCCCCGCTGACCTGTTGCCACGACGTCGGGCCGTAGATAGCGACCACGTCGCTCCTGTCTACTGCGTATCCGTCCTTATCGGCCGTGGTCGTGGTGCAGTGGGTGACCACCGCTCCCCTGGTCAACACCTCGTACTCGTAGCTACGGATCGCATCTTTAGTCGTCTCGTCTGACCAGGCGATTGGCGTTTCGGCACCAAGCAGCTTGATCTCAAAGCTCATACGCTGAACCTAGTGCAACGCGCTTTGGGCCGCAGGACAGTTGCACAGGAGGGCGCGCCGCTCCATGCTCAACCGTCTGTGGCCGTGGTGGATGCGGAGAGCGTGATGACCTCGGACAACGTCCCAAGCCCGGCCAGGTCAACGACGCGACCAGCATGGGGCTGTGCGAGTGGCCCGACCCTTTCGAGGTCCTGGACCGACGACCTATGAAAATGCAGTCCTCCACTATCAACGATCGGTTCTCCCAGCATCTGGCGATCTTGCTGTACCCGTGACTGGTCGAATCTTGATCGCCTACGCTGCACAACAAGACGCATGTAGAGCAGCGGTGGGGGACAGGTATGCCCGACGAGGCTGGATTAGACGCGGTAGTGGCACCACGGGCCTCAGCGCTGATGGACTCGCTTCGCGCCTTCGGCTACGACATGGCTACTGCGCTCGCCGATCTTGTCGACAACAGCCTGGCAGCCTCGGCCCGCGAAGTACGCGTGGAGTTCAGCACCGATGAGGGGGCTGCCTGGGTCGCAGTCGTCGACGACGGCGATGGCATGACCGAGCAAGAGCTTCATGAAGCTGTCCGCTTCGGTGGAAGCGGCCCCACGAAGGAGCGGAAGACAGGCGATCTGGGGCGTTTCGGCCTTGGACTGAAGACGGCATCTCTGTCGCAGTGTCGCGTGCTCACTGTGCTGTCCCGCACGCCCCATGGCCTCGCATGTCGAACGTGGGACATAGACCTGGTCCGTGCTGCTGACGACTGGCGAGTCCGTGTCGTGGCCGATGAAGAAGCCGCCGGTATCGCGACGAGAATCGGCTTCACCGGGGCAGGCACGATGGTTCTGTGGAGGCGGCTCGATCACGCTGGCGAAGGGCCAGTACTCGCCCGGAAACTGGGACAAAGTCGCAGCCGACTGCGTATGTGGTTCCACCGTTACATCGCGCGTGGCCGGCTGCGCCTCATCGTCGGTGGCCACGTCTTGGCCCCGTGGGATCCATTTTGCCGCCAGCACGTGGCGACGCAGGACTTGGGGACCGAGCGGTTGGAGGCCGGAGGGCAGGTCCAAGTCATTCCGTACGTCCTGCCCCATCCATCCCGGTTGAGTGAGGCCGAGATCAAAGACGGTGCAGGACCTCGTGGCTGGAACGCGCAACAAGGCTTCTACGTCTACCGCGGGGACAGGATGGTTTCTGCTGGTGGTTGGCTCGGCCTTCCCGAGATGGTCATAGCGCCGCAGACTCGCCTGGCGAGAATCGAGATCTCCATGGACCCCGCTTCGGACCATGTCTGGCAGGTGGATGTACGCAAGTCCCGGGTACACCCGCCTGCTGGTCTCGAGGAAGATCTCACGAGACTCGCCGTCGCTGCCCGCGAGGCGTCGGTCGCTGTGTTCCGCCGGAGGGTCACCCAGGCGGCGGGACGGCAGGGACGGGACCGTGAGCTCACCTTCGGGTGGATTCAAGAACGCAGACACGGCACGTCTCGGTACCTGGTCAACCGTCAGCATCCTGTTGTGCAAGCCGCGCTGGCCGCGGATGGAGGAGCACATGTCGAAGCCGTGCTCCGCATGGTGGAGCGAACCCTGCCTGTTGGTGTGATCGTTATCGAGGCTGAGAACGACTTGGGGCGCACACCCCAAGCGGCGCTGGAAGGGGTGGAGGAGGCCGAAGCCAGGGCAGACCTTGCAGTGATGCTTGCGGCTCTACCCGATGATGCGCAGGCCCGGGCAACTGCCGTTCGTGCTCTGGCGTCTGTTGAGCCGTTTAACCGATTCCCCGACATGGTCGCAGAGATCGTCGGTCAGATGAGCCCGGGAGTATGACGTTGAGTAGCGATCCTATGACCCTCGCTCTACGTATGGCTGAGGCGATGCTGCTGGAGACGGAGAAGCCGAACCGTACGCCGGAAACACTCAGAAGTATCGCGGAGACAGTCCGGACCATGTTGGCCGCGACGGGGAAGGACGTCTCCGCAGAGCGGATCGCTCGGGAGCTGGAGGCTCGATTTGACGTGTGGGTGCCCCCTGCGGTCCATATCGAAGACCCGTACGATCACCAGCCCTGGCTGTCGGACCGTCAAGAAAAGATCGAGTGGGCATACTGGGATCGGTACAGGACATGGCTGACGCATCGTTCGGGATGGAAGCCGCCCACGGTGGAGGCGCTCAGCGATTCCACGAATACAGTGCTCTCTTTGCTTGAGAGCCCTGAGCGTCCGGGTGAATGGTCGGTGAAGGGCCTGACCTACGGACAGGTGCAGTCGGGCAAGACGGCGAACTACACCGGCCTCATCTGTAAGGCTGTCGATGCTGGCTACCAGGTTGTCGTCGTTCTCACCGGCGCACACGAGAGCCTCCGTCACCAGACACAGGCCAGGTTGGACTTGGAGTTCCTCGGTTTCAACAGCCGCTTCACACGCCAACAGACTGACGATTCGACCTACATTGGGGTCGGGAACCTGAGCATGAAAAACCCGCCGTTGTGTCTGTCGATCACGACGCGGGACAAGGACTTCAGTGCGAGTGTCTTTGAGAGCACGCCCGTAGATCCGCGTCGTGTTCGCCTGCTGGCCGTTGTAAAGAAGAATGCCCGCATCCTGGAAAACCTGAAAGACTGGCTGGGGAACTTCACAGCCGCGCAGGAAGATGGCCGCCGGCTCATTAAGGACCTGCCGCTTCTCTTGATCGACGACGAGGCTGACTATGCGTCGGTGGACACCCGAAAGCCGCGGCGCGGAAAGAGCGCCAGCGACTCGGAGCACGATCCGACGCGGATAAACCAGTGTATCCGCGACCTGTTGAACCTATTCGAGAAGCGCGCGTACGTAGGGTACACAGCCACGCCCTTTGCGAACATCTTCATAGACGACCGGACCGATCACCCCGACTATCGGGATGATCTATTTCCCCGCAATTTCATGGTGGCGCTACGTCCGCCGACCAATTACTGCGGTCCTGAAATAGTATTCGGCTTGGACGACGCGTCGGCAGACGTTATCCGCGAGCCGCTGCCCGTCATTCGGGCCGTGGCGGACGAGGCGCTGTGGGTACCTGACGGCCACGGCAAGGAGCATCAGCCCCACCGGTTGCTGCCCAACTCCCTGCGTCAGGCACTGGATTCGTTTGTGTTGGCGACAGCGGTACGCAAAGCCCGGACCGAGTATCTGGGCAGTCGGTCCGGCCACAACACGATGCTCGTGCATGTCACCCGGTACAAAGCGGTTCAGTTCGCGGTAGCCCGGCAGCTGACGGACCATTTCACGGGTATGGACAACCTTTGGGGGGACCGGGGGGCTGCTGGATCCGCACTCCGGCTGCGTCTGAGGGAGTTGTGGGAGAACGACTTCGTTCCCACGTACACGGAGCTCTCCGAGCGCAGCGACCTTCCCGGGCTGATAGGTGAGCCGGTCACCTGGGAGCAGGTTGAGTCGTTGATCGCTGGTGTTCTCTCCGAGTGCGCCGCTGGAGTGAAGACCATCAACGGTGATGCCGCCGACGTCTTGGAATACGAGGCAAGCACGCCGGCGACCGTGGTTGCGGTCGGCGGTGACAAGCTCTCCAGGGGCCTGACCCTGGAGGGGCTCACGGTTTCCTACTACTTGAGGACGTCCAAGACCTACGACACGCTCATGCAGATGGGGCGCTGGTTCGGTTACCGGCCCGGCTATCTGGACGTCACCCGGCTCTACACAACCAAGGAGCTGGTGGACTCCTATGTCCACGTGACTCGCGCCAGCCGCGAATTGATGGACCTTGTGTCCTACCTGGCTGAGACCGGCCGTACGCCGGAGGACGTGGGAATGCGTGTGCAAGACGGCTACGAACACCTGCAAGTCACCGCAGCGGCCAAGATGCGCAACTCCACCTCAGTGTCGCTTTGCTCCTCCGGACAACGGCCGGAGACCCTCTACATGCGCACCAATGAACAGGCTCTGCGGGACAACCATGCGCGCTTGGAGCGGCTGGTGGCCGCGGTGGAAGGCTGCGACGAAGTGCCTCAACCATTGCGGCGCGGTGCGCAAGGCTTCTTCCGCCAAGGCGTGCCTGCTTCGGCCGTGGTGCAGTTCCTTGATGGGTTCGCTGCCTCTCCCCGCACCCTGCAGGCCAACCCGCAGACTCTCGTCGACTACATCTCTCAGCAGAACAGCCGCGGTGAGCTGATCAGGTGGACCGTCGCGGTGACGACCGGCAATGCGCCTGGCACTTTCACGCTCGACGGCCGGGAACTGCGCATGGTCAAGCGCAAGCTGGCAGGCCTTCAGGAGACCATCGCTGCGGGCACGGACTACCAGGTGGGTGTGCTGGTGAGTCCGGTCCATGAAGCTATCGGTCTGCCGGTTGAGGCCTACCGGCAGCTGGCAAGCGGAGCGGAGAGTAAGGAAGGGGCGACCGGTAGGGCGGCCTCGCGGGCTAGTGGCCATGCGATCCGCAGCCGCAGGGACCCGGCTGAGGGTCTTCTCCTCGTCTATCCAGTGGACCCAGGCGACCAGGTCGACGGAGTCCGGCCCAAGGGACTTCCCCTAGTGGGCTATGCACTGTCCCTGCCGGTCTCCACCACTGCACGACCAAAGCGCTACCGGGTCAACGACATCTATCTGCGGGAGCTGCAGAAAATGCTTACCGGAGCGGGCGACGATCCCGAGGAGGGCGAGGAGTGACGCGGGTAACTCCCCAGAATGTAGCCGAGTCCTTCACCGCTATCGAGCAAGCCCGGGCCGCGTCCCACGGCAGTTCAAGGCGTCGGCTGCTACCCAACCACCCCCTCGACGTCTTCCTCGAAGTGCGGTTTCCCGGGCGAGAGCGCGCCCTGGTGATCGCGAGCGGCGAGCGGCTAGGGAACAGACAGCTCGTCATGGCCAATGGTTTGACCTGCTCGTTTCGGGAGGGGTACGTAGAAGTCGTGGCGCAGCCGACCACGGACGCGCACATCTTCTGCACCCTGCTTGCCGACCTCGTCGATCACCTTGAGCGCACGTCAGTCGCCCCCGCTGCGGCAGTGGTGCGCAGGATCGCCTCCTGGCAGCGGGTGCTGGGCCGGGGATTGGGAGGCGTGCTGAGGCCCGAGGCCAGGATCGGTCTCTTTGGTGAGCTACTGGTCCTGCGGGACGTAGTTCTCCCTGCCTGTGGTCGGGACGCCGTTTCGAGATGGTTGGGGCCAGCGGGCGGAGTGCGGGACTTTGCCTGGGGGGCGTGGGGCCTGGAAGTCAAGACGGTGTCTGGTGACCGCGGCAACAACCCCCTGCGGTGCCGCATCCATGGAGAGGAGCAGCTGGATGAGGGCTCGCTCGACTACCTGGCGCTCGTGCACCAGCAACTGCGCAGCGATCAGGCGGGGTCGAGTTTGTGTGATCTCGTCGATGAGCTGCGGGCCCACCCCAGCGTTGAAGGGCAAGAGGCGGTACTAGAGAACTGCCTTGTCGAGGCCGGCTGGTTCGATGTGCATCGCAGTCACTACGAGGGCGAGCGCTGGCAGTTGGAAGCGCGACGGTGTTACCGGGTCACCGAAACTTTCCCGAGGCTGGTGCCACACCTGCTACCTGAGGGCATATCCAGCCTGTCGTACGATCTGGACCTTGGTGCCTGCGGGCAGGCCTTGGTCGGGGAGTCTCAGGTGCTGGCCGTGCTGGGCACCGGTGTGCACCACCCTGGGGAGGGGGACGGTTGAGCGAGAACGAGCTCACGGAGTTCGCGGAGTATCTCTATGAGGACGCGCGAGCGCGCACGGATTCTCCCGTGGGCACGAGGTTCAACGGTGCTTTCGTCGATGTCTTCCGCGAGTATCTCGTCGAGGACGGAGTCTTGGAGGACATCGAGCCCTGCTACTGCCGGAAGCAGCTCGGCCGCAGTACGGCTGAGGTGTATGGATATGCGCTAAACGATAGCGGATCGGTCCTGGACATCGTCACGGCGGAGCATGGATGGAAAGCCCAGACGATTCATAAAGCCGATGTCCAGCGTGCCCTGCGCCGGGCTCAGATCTTCGTGGAGAGGTGCCGTAAGGGATTCCATCTGGAAATGGATGAGACTGACCCCGTCTATTCGATGGCACAGAGAATTCACGAGGCTTGGTCAGACATCAACCGTGTTCGCATATTCCTCTTCACAGACGCCCGCCTTACCGTGGAGTCGATGCCTCCGGGGGAGACGGAAGGGCTGCGTTGCACCTATGAGTTGTGGGACATCGTCCGGCTGCACCGGCTCGCTTCCTCTGGGCGTCGTGAGGAAGAGACCGTGATCGAGCTCGCCGAGCCCCTCCCATGCCTGAATGCGCCGGGTGACGCAGACTTCGACTGCCTCCTGACGGTCTTGCCGGGCCAACTACTGGCTGACCTCTACAAGGAGCACGGTGGCCGTCTGCTCCAACGCAACGTTCGCGCGTATCTACAGGCCCGTGGCAAGGTCAACAAAGGCATCAGTGAAACAGTGCGCCAGGAGCCCGGACGCTTCCTCGCGTACAACAACGGTGTGTCCGCTACTGTGACCACTGCGGACACAGCGGCGGTGCCGGGCGGCGGGTTGCTACTGACCCGACTGGTCGACCTCCAGATCGTCAATGGAGGACAGACCACAGCTTCTCTTCACCACATGATGCAGAAGGGTGTCGACCTTTCTCAGGTCAGAGTGCCGGCGAAAATCACCGTCGTTCGGCAGGAGATGCTGGACGAGCTCGTCCCGAACATCTCGCGCTTCGCCAACTCTCAAAACGCAATCAAGGAAGCCGATCTCCAAGCCAACAGCCCTTACCATCGCAGGCTGCAGGCACTGTCACGGTCGATCTGGGCGCCAGCCCCGGAGGGCAGCACACGTCAGTCTCGCTGGTACTACGAACGTGTCCGCGGACAGTACCAGGTGGACCTGAGCGCCCTAGAGAAGCAGGCAGAGAAGTCGAGGTTCACGCGCGAGTACCCGCTGGCTAAGAAGTTCGGCAAGACAGATCTGGCCAAGTACGAGCTCACCTACCTGGGGCGCCCACACGACGTGTGTTTGGGAGCGGAGAAGTGCTTCCGAATTTGGACGACGGATGTCGTCGACTGCTTCGAGGGCTCGCCTGACGCTGGCCATTTCAAGCACTTGGTGGCCAAGCGCATTCTCTTTGAGCACACCCGCAAGGCGATCCAGAAGATGAGACTGGGCGGCTACTTGGGACCGACCACCGCCTACGCAGTGGCTCTCTTGATCGACCGGTATCGCAACCAGGTTGATCTGGACGGTATCTGGCGTGCACAGGCCCTTCCTCAATGGGTCGATGACCTCGTGCCTGAACTGGCGGTAGACATCGTACGACCGCTGCTGGTGGCTGCCCCGGGCTCGGGAAACGTCACCGAGTGGTGCAAGAAGTCCCAATGTTGGGACACGGTCCGCGCGGTGGACTGGGGCCCGCGCTCCTAACGGGCCGTCTGAAGAGGACCCGAGTGGGGTGGCACGTCTGTTCTGCCACGGACGGAAGGAAGCCCAGGTCAGGAAGCTAGGAGACCTTGCCTGTCTGGGGGGATGTATGGTCTCCTGGTGCTCGTTGTTGTCGTCAAATGGAGGTTGGACAGTGGGGGGTCACTACGGTGTGCCTCTCGAGCGGAGCGACTACCTCAAGCTCGATCCGCACGAGAACAGCTGTACACCTGAGACCTTCACGAACTGGCTTGCGGAGCACGGCGACCACCGTCCCCTGGCCGTTGACCTTTTCTCCGGTGCAGGTGGCCTCAGTCTCGGCCTCAAGCAGGCTGGCTGGCAGGTGGCGGCAGCGGTCGATGCTGACGCACGAGCACTAGAGACTCATGCTGCCAATTTCCCTGGCTTGAGCCTCCACTTGGACCTGGGTAACCCCGAGCACCGGGAGCGGCTGGTCAAGCTGCTTCAGCCGGCCAGCATCGACCTTGTAGCTGGCGGTCCTCCGTGCCAGCCGTTCAGTAGAGCCGGACGCAGTAAGATCCGCAGTCTGGTGCAGAAGCACGGCAGGGATCCTTACGACCGGCGCAAGGAACTGTGGGTTGCTTACCTCGACATCGTTCTGGCGCTCAGGCCCCGGGCCGTTCTGATGGAGAACGTCCCAGATATGGGACTCGGGGATGACTTCTTCGTTACGCGCACGATCGAGGACAAGCTGCAGCAGGAGGGTTACGTCACCCAGGTTCGCCTCGTCGACGCTTGGGCATACGGAGTACCCCAACACCGCAAACGTCTCATCCTCCTGGCGCGCAACGATACCGATCGGCTTGAATGGCCGGAATCGGTGAAGAAGCGGACTTCGCTGCGGGACGCAATAGGCGATCTGCCGACCATCGGTGAGGGCGAAACCGGCGGTCGTGCTCTCACTTACAGCGAGCCGGACAGTCTGCCAACGTTCGCGCAACAAATGCGAGAGCACGCATCTCACGGAGTCGTATACGACCACATGACGCGGCACGTCCGGCCTGACGACCGGGAAATTTTCGAGGGCATGACCTCCCGCACTCTGTACAGGGATATCCCTGCACATTTGCGGCGATACGGCACCGAACATTTCAAGGACAAGTACAAGAGGCTCGACTGGAACGACCTTAGTCGGACTATCACGGCGCACATCGCCAAGGACGGATACGGGTATATCCACCCGGAGCAGCACCGGACTCTCTCAGTGCGAGAAGCTGCGCGTATCCAGACCTTTCCCGACTGGTTCCGCTTCGCGGGAGTGCGCAGCGATGCCTTCCGGCAGATCGGTAATGCTGTGCCGCCCATGCTCGGGCAGGCTGCGGCAGAAGCCCTGCGCCCTCTTCCAGCGGCTGTTGCGCCAAACGCTCCATTGAGGGCTCATTGGTTGGATGTCCGCGATGTTTTGACGGTATGGGCAGAAAAGCAGCGTGACGGTGACGCTTGGTTCCATTTTCCCGGAGATGAGATGGGGCCTGTCCAAGCCGCAATTGCAGCTGCCCTTTCTTCTTCGAAAATGGATGGCGCCGCACTGGCCAACGCAATGAATGTAGTCAAGGGGGAGAAAATACTGAGGAGGTCAACGTTCGCGAAGCTCCTGGACTTGGCCCCTACGGACCGAATTGTCATCTCTCTTGAGCGGCTGAGGCCACTCGTCGGTAAGTCAGTCGTCTGGAGAGAACCTCTAGGGATACCTGAAAGAGTTGACTTCAAGGGGGCTGAGACTTCCTTGTACCGACTCCTTCTAGGGGAGGACCTTCTCCTCGTCGGACAAGGACAGCTCCGTGTAGCTGCTCGCGTCAACGGCAGCAATGGGGACCGGTCCAACCGGCTCAGTGATGGCCGTGTGGATTTGGCGAGGCTCATAGGAGCAGGTGAGGACGCACCCTTGCGAATGGCAGGGGTACGGCGTATTGGCATGACTGTCTGTCGTGAGAGTGAGCCCTACTGCACCGACTGTCCGCTCCGACCCTATTGTGTCCAGAGGGCCAACACGTTCTAGAGCTCTGGGCGGCTGCCACGTTGCTCTCGCTATGGTTCCCGGCTGTTCCCCGCCTCCTACGTGCGGTCTCGGAGCGGGTTGCCGGACTGCCGTGAGTAAGCAACCTGCGGCAATGTGGCTCCCAGGTCGATTAGGTCGACCCAAGCGCTGGCCGATCAATCGACTGCTCCGCGCAGTGAACGTGGCCGCGGCCGTGAGCTGCACGCCGGCGGCCTTGCCTAGAACGTTGGCCGGGCGATCGGGGTTCGTGACCTCTTCGCCCTGAAGCAGCCTGGAAATGGTCGCTCTCCTCGGACAGATGCCCTCGGGACCGGCACCGATGGTCCGCTGGCCTTGCTGAGACCGCCACTTGGGAAGCTCGGGCTTCTTTGGCGGTGGTTGCTGAGCTGACCAGTGTTGGAGTGGTGCTGGCGCCCTGGTCGCTCCCGCAGCCCCCGTGGTCCCCCCCCACGATCTGACACGCGAATGGCACGCCCCCTCGCCGAGCGGTCTGGGCAGGTCGGGCTTTCTACTGCCGACACTGGAGACGAGGGCGAGGAATCGTCTCGGTTCCCTCGGACGGGGCGATGCCGGATCAACACCAGGCAGTGCCGTCATGGCTGGCTGTGACTTCCAAGCCGTAGTCGTCGGGGCTGTCCCCGAGATCACTGGGGAACCACACAGCGAGATGGGCGGTAGTGCCCCGCGCCGTGAACGATCGTCAACTCGGGGGCTTACAGCTATGGACCTACTTCTTCTTGCCCTGGGTGTTGTCGGGGATCTTGGTGAGCTGGGTTTTTGCTGGTCAGGGGCGGTGGGCTCGTGGGCCTGGTGGTCGTCATTAGTCGTCATTGGCCACTGCTGAGCGACCTCGGGCGGCCCAGGGACGGCCCAGGCAACGGCCTACCAGCTGATGGGCAACGCTCGTGCTTGCCGGCGGGCTTGGGCTCGTATCTCCTTCAGGCGACTGTGGAATGCGTTGTGGCGGTTCTGGTCGAGGTTCAGCGGGAGGTCGAGCTGGGAGATGAGCTGTGACTCCAGGTTCCATGGTTCGCTCTGCTCGATCCAGCACACCCGTGCGTTGTCCGCCATCCACTGACTCAGGGTGGCTTCGCCGGCCTTGCCGAAGGTCATCCGTTTGCCGCTGCCCACGCGGCGCAGCTCAAGGCCGAGCAGGCATCCGAGGGTGAGCCGCAGCGTCGAGCCGGCCGCGTTGCCCCGGTAGTGGTAGCGCACCCGCTTGTGAAGGTTCTGCGTGCTGGTCCGGTTCGCCATGAACCGCGGGGCTATACCGACGTACAGCAGGCGCCCAGCGTCCACGTTGGGCTGGGGTGGCTGCTCGAAGTGCCACCCGTAGACGCCTGCCGCCGCCGGTACAGGGCTCGAACGCACCAGGACCTCCTGCGCCGACCACAACCGATCGGGACTGACGAGAGCGATAGCTTCCACGGCATCTCCAGGCGCGCGACGGCTGATCGTCGCAGGCTACTGGTCGCCCCTGATAGAACGTCCCTCGCCGGTGGGCGAAGCTCCATCGCCTGGTCCTCGACGAGCTCGGCTCCCGCGGCGAGTTGGACTGGTCCCGTTGTGCGATCGACTCGGTGAACATGCGGGCTCTGAACTTCCAAGCTGGAAAGGGCCTGGCCGGACTCGACGAACACCAGGTACGCCGCTACGTGTCCTGGTCCCGCTGGGTCACCCTCGCCATGCTCGCCCACGCCTTCCTCGCCGCCGGTCGACCCGAGCACGCCGGTTTGCTGCGAGACGCCCAGGCCAGGCCTTCGGACAGTTAATTATTCTCAATTCAATTTGTGACGCATCAATAGCTTCCAGATCCCGTATTGGCCCACGGCAGATCGAGATGCGCTCGGGCCTGCAATGTGAGAGCCTGTAGGCATTGCGGATTTTCTCCCAAAAATTCAGCTCACGGAGAAAGCAATGCCTCTTGTCTTCGTTCACGGCGTAGCCAATCGAATCAGCGAGAGATACAATGAGTCGCTTTCCCTGAGAGACTCCTATTTTCGCCAGTACGTAATATCTACTCTGTGTAGAGATCCAGAATCTGTACCCATATTCAACCCCCCCTGGGGGCAATATGGCGCAGTTCTCCACTGGAGTGGAGCTAGCCTCACCGTTGGAGAAAATGAGGACTTTGGACCAACGGATGAGCTTGATTTGCTCACCTCAGCCATTCTTCCCATCGCAGAGTCAGAAGATTCACCTCTGCTCAACTTGGCGCGCGAATCATTGATCGAAGCAGTCGACCTGCTTGGGCAACCGCAGGCCTCACTCAGCCAACTGCGGACGTGGCTAAGGAACTGGCCTACGAGTCAGCCCTAGCCCTTGCATACGCGGAGAATGACCTGCACCCGGATTGGCCGGTTGCGGCTGACCTTCACCGGTGGGCAGCCGGCACCCTGTAACTTCCTCAGGATGCGCCGCCCCTGCTCATTCAGTGCCCGATCGATGATCGCTCCTTCTGCGGCCATGTTCTCGCCCCCGCACAACGTGCGTCGGTACCGGCAGTGACGGCAACCACACTCATGGCAACATCAAGACACTCGACCGGCTTTGAGCGGCTCGCCGAGCACTCACTTTCCCCTGCCGTTGGCTTGGCCTCCAGGCGAACCCATCAGTCGGGCGAACGGCGTGTTTGGGCCTGGTCGTGCCCTGTTTCAGACGTTGGCGGTGCGGTCGGATACGAGGCTGGCGATGGCGCGGTAGGTGTCGGGCAGGTTCTCGGGGCGGTGGGTGAAGCGCGTCAGCTGTTTCCAGCGGTGTGGTTGGCGAGGGCGTGTTCGACGGTGATGCGGTCGGATGAGTGCCCGTGGCGGTCGCGCTCCCACTGTTCAACTCTGCCGGGCAGCGCTCCTGGGCGCGGTTTCTGGGTGGTGTGATCGCTTCCTTTACCGCCCACCTGGCTCAATCCACGAGACATACGGCGGCGGGCATAGCCCATGTGGGGGGCACGTGCCCCCGGTGGTCGTGGAACGGCTTTGGGGTGGCGCTGCTTTGGCGCGAGTGATCATGGCCCCGTAAGCTTCCGGCGCGTCGGGCAGTCTGTGGACCTGCCCGGTAAAGCACGACGTTGGGGCCAGGACCTTCGAGGCTCGCGCCAAAGTGGCTCCGTAAAGCCGTGGAGCCGACCGCCCCAGCCACGACGTACCTCTTCTCTGGCATAAGTACGTCAGCGGGGGATTGCTGTGCGCGCGGCGCGGGCGCCGGCCGGGCTGGAGCGGGGCGGAGACAGGAGCGCAGGCCCGGCCGGGGGCCGGGCCGCGTGCGGGGAGCGGAGCGAGCCGCCTTGAACCCGTGAAGAAGGTTGTTACTCAGTAGGGACTGTGATGCGCCACAAGGGAGCGTCGTACTGATTCGGACGGCTGTTGATGAGTAGCTGGCGCAGGTCCTCGCGCAAGGAGCCGTTGAGGTTCAGGGCCTCGGTGATGCGGCGGAACGTTGTGTGGCTGACTCCGCGGCTGAGTGCCTCGGCTTCGAACTGGTCGAGCTGAGACAGTACGGCCTCTGGGTCGAGCGGCACCGGTGGCTGGTCCTTGAGCCATGCGGCCTTGTTGCGCTCGTAGTCGATTTCCGAGTAGCCGCAGATTTCGCGGCTGTGTGCCTCGACCTCGTCCAGGGCGGCGGTCGTCAGGATGGCTCGGGCCAACTGGTTGCGGGTCAGTGCCTCGTCCAGGTCGACCTCATGGACCGTCGGTCCTTCGTCGGTGAGGGGAACCGGGAGGCCGGCGTCTCGCATTTCGCAGGTGCCGCGTACGCCTCGGGCTGTCCCCGCGAGCATCCCGGTTGCCTCGGAGGGATGCCACTCCAAGACCGAGCTGATCGGCTCGACGTCCTTCGCTGTGAGGGTGTGGATGAGCGGGCCGAGCATGCCGCGCAGTTCGTCGTGAGGGAGTTCGCCGTCGAGGCCGGGGCCCGCCACCAGGAGGCGGACGGGAGCGTTCACCTGGCAGCACGCGGCGAGAGTGACAGCGTCGGCAAGCGGGCTCTTCAACGTCGGCTCGTCGCCGCGGGCGAGGACGTCGCCGCCCACGTCCAGGAGGTCGATCGACTCTGGTGACAAGTAGTCCACCAGCTCTTCGAGTTGGCGAGTGACGCCCTCGACCCCGTTGTGCGGATCGATCAGCGCGAACGTGTGCCGGAGCTCTGCTGCAAGTCGGGGGAGAGTCGAGCCTGCCGGAGAGATCGGACGGGCCTCGGCCGGCACTGCCCAGACTGCTGGAGTGAGGGGCAGGAGACCGGTGAAGTTGTCTGGTCCTCGGGGACCCGGAACCGGGTCGACCAAGAGGCGGTCCCACGCGTACGTGAGGATCACCGCCTGGTCCTCGTCGCCGTAGAGGGCGGCGTGAATCATTGCGGCGGCGACTGCGTCGCCCCCTCCTCCTGCTGCGACGATCAACCGCGTCATGCGGATCAGCCTACGGGGTAGGGGGTTGACCACTCACCCTATAGTGGCTAGAGGCCATAGCCACTTTTATCGAGAAGCAGGCCTCAGCTCGGTAGCGGGGTGCCCGACTACTCGCCTGGGGCTCGCCTTGGGTGAGGAGGACTGATGCCGCAGATCGAAGAGGCTCAGCCGAAGTATCTCCAGATCGCGCACTACATCCGTGATCAGATTCTTCGGGGTGACCTGCGACCGGGTGACGAGGTGCCGTCCGAACGGCAGTTGGCGGCTGACTGGAAGGTGTCCCGGCCGACCTGGCTGTCAACCCTCCCGGACAGGCGTTGCGTGATCTGCTCGCCGAATCCGGCCCGGGGCTGATGGAGCGAGTCGTTTCACGGCTTCTTCGGCGGCCCACGGAGTGGGACTCCTGGCGAAAGGGATTGGCGGGGGAGCGGCGAGTGGGAGCCGAGTTGAACCGCTTGGGCCGCCACGGCTGGCGCGTCCTGCACTCCGTTCCCTTGGCCAACAAAGTGGATATCGATCACTTACTGATCGGGCCTGGTGGAGTGTTCAGTATCAATACGAAGCACCACCACAAGCGGGCCGTATGGGTTGGGGACGATTCCGTGAAAGTCGATCACGGGAAACCGGCACCCTACGCACGCAAGAGTCGGGCGGAGGCCAAGCGGGTCGCACGAGTGCTTGAGCGCTATTGCGACTTCTCGGTGCCGGTGGAGCCGGTGCTCGTCTTCGTGGGTGTCACCGAGCTGAAGGTGGTCGCTACGCAGCTCGATGTCCGGGTCTACCAGGAGCGCCAGGTGTCGGCACTCGCTCCCCTCTCAGGCGTTCTCACGGCCGACCAGGTGGAGCAGGTGTACGGCGTCGCTCGCCATCGCCAGGCTTGGAGTCTGGCTTGAGTAGGTGCGTCTCAGCGAGCTGCTGGCCTTCCCCGCGTGGCCTGTGGGTGGTTTCCAGGGTGTGACCGTCGTCGGGGCGGGGTGCCCTGTCAGTGCCGTCTCTTACGCTCCGCTATTGAACAAGCAGTTCGAGTGGAGAGGGGACGCGGATGGGTGGCAACGCATGGACGCACACGGGCCCGTATCAGCGTGATCTGGCGGCCGCGTTCCGGCAGGAGCAGGAAGACGAGCTGGGGCGGGACAACCACGGCTTCGAGGGGCGGTCCGTCGAGGAACTGTGGCGCGACCCGGAGTGGCATGAGTACATCTTCACCGGCGGCACGGGCTCCGTGTTGGACTTCCCTCTCATGATCGAGCCCGCGGACACCGATGACGGTCCGTTCATGCGGCCGCTGACCGATGACGAGGTGCGAGTGTGGGCCCCTCACGGCCAACCCACCTACGAGGAGTGGGACGCCGCGCTCGACTCCGAGCAGTTGGACTTCCCAGGCCGCGCCCAGGGCAACTGCACAGTGCTCTACCGCGACGGTATGCCCGCGCAGATCGCCTACTGGGGGGTCACCGCCGACTAGGGGAGTCGGTACCGCCTTGCGATGTGGCCCCACACCTGTCCCGGGTCCGGGACCACATCGTTTGGCGGACTCACCTGGGAGAACGCTCCAAGATCCCGTCCACGCCTCGTCCACAGACCCCGACATACGCCCGCTTCGGGCCGCATACGCCTGCACATACGCGAAGACCCCGGCCTCAGCGTTTCCGCTGGTGACGGGGTCTTTGGGCACCTCATACAGGGTGCCCCCGGCAGGATTCGAACCTGCGCACACGGCTCCGGAGGCCGTTGCTCTATCCCCTGAGCTACGGGGGCGTGTCGGTCGCGTTGCTCGCGGCGACGGGTAGAACACTACCAGCTCCCACAGGGTGGTCATGAACGGGTTTCCGCTGTCGGGGGCGGGGATGTGCGTCGCTCGTGCGGGGTGGAAGTGGGGAAAACCCGGACGCGACGGCCGGGGCCGACCTACTCTCGAGTTGTGCCAGGCGCGTCGGGTCGGGTGCTTGTTGTGGACGACAACAAGGTCATCCGGCAGTTGATCAGGGTCAACCTCGAGCTTGAGGGGCTGGAGGTCGTGACCGCGGCCGACGGTGCCGAGTGTCTCGACGTCGTTCACCATGTACAGCCCGATGTCGTCACCCTCGACGTCGTCATGCCCCGGCTCGACGGGATCCGGACCGCCGCTCGCCTCCGGGCCGACCCGCGGACCCGGGACACCCCCCTCGCCATCGTCAGCGCCTGCGGCCACCACGAGATCGAGGCCGGACTCGAAGTCGGCGTCGACGCCTTTCTCGCCAAACCCTTCGAGCCCGCCGAACTGGTCCGCCTGGTGCGCCAGTTGATGGAGCGAGGCCGGGGCGGGGGCCGGCAGGGCGGCGATGGTTCCGACACCGACGGCGGTGGTGCCCCAGCGAAGGACCCGGTGAGGGAACAGGGGAGAGAAGTGGATCTCCCCGCCGTGCCGTAGGCGGTGGCTTCGGCGCGCCGCTTCGCAAGTCCCGAGCGCCGTGAGCGCCATGAGGACCTTAAGGTCCTGAGTGCCCTCAGTGCCCTCAGTGCCCTCAGTGCCCTCAGTGCCCTGAGCGCCCTCAGCGCCGTGAGTGCCTTAGCGCCCTGAGCGTCCTAACCGCCTGACCGACCTGGCCGACCTGGCCGTCCTCGCCGCCGTGACCGTCCTCACCGCCCTGAGCCCCTTGACCATCCTGACCAACCCGACCCCACCTGAACACAGAGCAACACCGAACACAGAGCAACACCGAACACAGACCACACCCACCGCCCCAAGCCACAAACCAATCAGCGTCAACCCCCGGCCAACCCCTCCCGCCGTCCACATCCCGGACCGTACGGAAACCGGCTCGCATACCCACCC
>NZ_JAKEIO010000084.1 GCF_021474405.1 [Streptosporangium] indianense | reverse complement strand
ACCCCACCCCCGCCCTGATCCGCGAGGTCGTGCGCGCACTGCGCGCCGACAACGAGATCGACCCCGGCCGCCTGCTGGGCCTGATGAAAGCGATGAACCGATGAGCGTCAACGTCCTGCGCACCGCCGACGGCTGGTACGCCGTCCGCGATCAGCGCGCCGTCCGGGTCCGGACCGCGGCCGCCACCACCGCCGCACTGCTGGCCGACCGGGAGGCCGTCACCGCCGCCGTGCACAGCACCGCCGCCGGCGTGCCGGTCACCGACCTCGCGGTGCTCTCCCCGGTCACCCCAGGGTGCCGGGTCGTGGCCCAGATGGCGAACTTCGCCTCGCACGCGGCCGATGCGGGCCTTGCACCGAACAGCGTCCCGCTCGCGTTCTTCCGCAAGGCGTCCGGGTCGATCAGCGGCCCGTACGAGGACATCGTCAAGCCGGCCCACGTGCGGCTGCTCGACTACGAAGTGGAGATCGGCCTCGTCATCGGCGCATCGCTCCCGGTCGGCACCGAGGTCTCCGCCGCGAACCTCGCCGACCACGTCGCCGCCCTCGTGGTCACCAACGACGTCTCCGCCCGGGACCTGCAACTGCCCAAGACCCAGTTCTACGAGGCCAAGTCCTACCCCACCTTCACCCCCACCGGACCGGCGTTGGTGCTGCTGGAGGAGGGCGACCTCGACCGGTTCGCCGAGCTGCGGCTGCGCCTGTGGGTCAACGGCGAGCTTCGGCAGGACATGCCCGCCGCCGACATGATCTTCCGGCCGCTCGAAGCCCTTCGGGCACTCAGCGGCTTCCAGCGGCTGGACCCCGGCGATCTGCTGCTGACCGGTACCCCGGTCGGCACCGCGCTCAGCGCGCCGCCCAAGCCGGTCGAGATCCTGGGCTCGCTGCTGCCGGCCGCGACCAAGTGGCGGCTGTTCTTCAAGTCCCAGGCCAAGAACCCCAAGTACCTGCGTGACGGCGACCTGGTGGAGGCGGCCGTCGCCACCGACGACGGCAGACTCGACCTGGGCTGCCAGCGCACGACGGTGAGGTACGCGCGGTGACCGAGGACCTGCTGTGGCCCCGCTACCGAGGCCCCGACGACCTGCCCTCGGTCGAGGCGATCCCGCTGGAGGCGCGCGGTCTGCCCGGCTCGACGTACGACCTGCTCGTGCGCGCGGCGAGCACCTGGCCGGACCGCACCGCCCTGACGGTGCTGCCCGACGCTGCCCAGTGGCGCGGGCCGGCCCAGCTGACGTTCGCCCGCCTGCTGGATCGGGTGCACCGCTACGCGAACCTGCTGCACCGTCTCGGGGTGCGGCGCGGCGACGCCGTAGCCCTGATGTCGCCCAACTGCGCGGAACTCATACCGGCCACTCTGGCCGCCCAGCTCGCCGGGATCGCCGCGCCGCTCAACGGCGCACTCGCCCCGGGCCATCTGGGCGAGCTGCTGAGGCGCTCCGGCGCGCGGGTCCTCATCGCCGCAGGACCCGAGCTGGCCCCGGAGGTGTGGGCGAAGGTCCCCGAGCTGACCGGCGCCCTGGACGCGGTCCTGGTGCTCCGCCCCAGGGAGGCGCAGGCCCCTTCGGTTCCGCTGCCGAGACTCGGCGGTGTCCTGGTCGGCGAACTGGCGGAGCTGTCCCGGGGCGACGATGCGTCCGGCTTCGCGGGCGAGACGCCCGCGGCGGGTGACCTGGCTGCGTTCTTCCACACCGGTGGCACGACGGGCACCCCGAAGCTCGCGGCGCACACCCACGCTGGCGAGGTCGCCAACGCCTGGATGATCGCCGCGAACGCGATGCTCGACGGCGACGCCGTCGTCTTCGCCGCCCTGCCCCTGTTCCACGTCAACGCCCTCGTCGTGACACTGCTGGCGCCGCTGTTCAAGGGCCAGCAGGTGGTGTGGGCAGGACCACTCGGCTATCGCGAACCGGCCCTGTACGGGGAGTTCTGGTCGATCGTCGAGCACTACGGCATCACCGCCATGAGCGCGGTACCGACCGTCTACCAGGTGCTCGCCCGGTACGCCGTCGGCGCGGCGGACATCAGCAGCCTGCGGCACGCCATGGTCGGCGCGTCGCCGCTGCCCGACGCCGTCCGCACCGCGTTCGAGGCCCACACAGGGGTGACGCTGGTCGAGGGCTATGGCCTGACCGAGGCCACCTGCGCCAGCGCCCGAAGCTTTCCCGACGCGCCGCGCCCCGGCGCTGTCGGGCAGCGCATGCCCTACCAGCACGTGAAGGCCGTCCACCCGGACTCGTGGACGGAGCTCCCCGCCGGGCAGACCGGCCTGCTGGTGATCGGCGGCCCGACCGTGTTCGCCGGCTACGTCACCGGCCGCGACGACCGAGGCCGTCCGGTCCTCGACGGCCTCGGCAAGCTCGTGGACGGCTGGCTCGACACCGGCGACCTGGCCCGTCTCGACTCGGACGGGTTCGTCCACCTGGCCGGCCGCGCCAAGGACCTGATCATCCGCGGCGGCCACAACATCGACCCGGCCGCCATCGAGGACGCGCTGCTCGCCCACCCGCACGTCACCGGCGCCGGCGCGGTCGGACGCCCTGACCCGCACGCGGGCGAGGTCCCGGTGGCGTACGTGACCCTTGCGCCGGAAGCGGACGTGAGCGAGGACGAGCTCCGCCGGTGGGCCGCCGAACACGTACCGGAAGCCGCGGCAGCGCCGAAGACCGTCACCGTCCTCACCGCGCTGCCGGTCACCGATGTCGGCAAGCCCTACAAACTCGCCCTGCGGGCCGACGCCACCCGACGCGCCGTCGCGGAGGCCCTGGCCGGCCACGGCCACGACTCCCATGTCGACGCGGCGATCGAGGACGGCTCCGTCCTCGTGTCCGTCACCCCCGGCACCGGTGAGCGCGAAGCCATCAGCGCGGTCCTCGACCAGTACGCCCTGCGCTGGACCTGGTCCCGGACGACGCCCGGACCGGTGATGTCATGACCGTCCGCGCCGTCCCGGTCGTCGTCATCGGCGCCGGCCCCACCGGGCTGGCCGCGGCGACACTGCTGGGCCAGTACGGCATCGAGACACTCGTGCTGGACCGCTGGGAATCGGTCTACCCACTTCCGCGGGCGGTCCACCTGGACGACGAGATCTACCGACTGCTCGCCCGCCTCGGCGTCGCCGAGGAGTTCGCCGCCATCTCCCGCCCCGCCCACGGCCTGCGGCTCCTGGACCGCGAGCTGCGGGTGCTGGCCGAGTTCCGGCGCGGCGCCGACCTGGGCCGCCACGGTCATCCCGAGGCCAACATGTTCGACCAGCCCCAACTGGAGGAGCTGCTGCGCGCCAACCTCGAACGGCACCCGAGCGTCACCCTGCGCGGGAACGTGGAGATCACCGCGATCGCGCAGTCCGACGGAGGGCCGGTACGAGTCCGCCTCACCGACCGGACCACCGGCGAGACAGGCACCGTGACCGCCGGGTACGTGCTCGGCTGCGACGGCGCGAACAGCCTGGCCCGCGAGACGATCGGCGCCACCATGCAGGACCTGGCCTTCACGCAACGCTGGCTGGTCGTCGACCTCGCCACCGACGCCGACCTGGCCCAGTGGGAGGGCGTGCACCAGGTCTGCGACCCCGTGCGTGCGGCCACCTACATGCGCATCGGCGAGCGCCGCCACCGCTGGGAGTTCCAGCTCCTCTCCGGTGAACACGCCGACGACTACCGCGACATGACCAGCCTGCACCCCCTCGTCCGGCCCTGGACCGGCGACCTCCACGCGGAGCAGCTGGAGATCGTGCGCACGGCCGAGTACACCTTCCGCGCCCAGATCGCCGACCACTGGCGCAAGCAGCGTCTCTTCCTGCTCGGCGACGCCGCCCACCTCACACCGCCCTTCATCGGCCAGGGCATGGGCGCGGGCCTGCGCGACGCCGCCAACCTCACCTGGAAGCTCGCCGCTGTCCTCGACGGCCGCCTCCCCGAACACGTGCTGGACAGCTACGAGGCAGAACGCAAGCCCCACGCCCGCTCGATGATCACCCTCGCCAAGCTGGTCGGCACCGCCATGACCGCGGGCGGGGACACCGGCAGCGCCCTCCGCCGTCTTCTCGCACCCCACCTGCACCGGCTTCCCGGCCTGAGCAATCGCATTCTCGACAGCCGGACCCCGGCCCTGCACCGCTCAGCCCTGGTCGGCCGCGGACGGCTCGGGCTCGGCCTCGCGGGACGTCTGTGTCCCAACGCCCCGCTGCCGGACGGCCGGCGCTTCGACGACTTGGCCGCGGGCCGCTACGCGCTGGTCACCTCCGCAGCCGTCACGCCCGCACTGCGCTCCGAGGTCCACGACCGCGGCGGTGTCCTGGTCACCGCCCCGCCCGGCACCGCCCTGCACCGCTGGCTCCGCCGGGGCCACACCGCAGCGGCACTGGTCCGCCCCGACGGCACCGTCCAGCGCACCGCACCTGACCCGAAAGCCCTGTGCGGGCTCCTGCCGCACCGAGCTCCTGCGGGCGTTTCCCAGGGTGATCTGTGTCAGGGCGAGGCGAGTTGACGGACGCGGCATGGGAGCGGATTGGACCGCTGTTGCCGAAGCGGGGCGGACGTGGCCGTCCATGGCGTGATCACCGCCAAGTGGTCAACGGTGTGCAGGGGCGGCTGCGGACCGGGACTCCCCGGCGCGATCTCCCCGCATGGTACGGGCCATGGCAGACCGTCTGGCGTGCGGTTCGCCCGCTGGGAAGTGGACGGGATCTGGGCGACGTTGCTGGAGCACCTCCAGGTCTGCGACGACGCGGTGGGCCGGGTGGAATGGACCGTGTCAGTCGACTCCACCCTCAACCGAGCCCACCAGCACTCGGCCGGCGCCCGCAAAAGGAGGGCTGCAGACGGGGCACACCGGAAGATGCGAGCGGGGAGTCCGCAGGCGGCCGGCAGAGTGATGCTGCGGTACACCTGGTGGGGCAACCCCGACCGCGCGGAACGCACCGGCGGGCCAGGATCGGCCGCGTGCGCCGCCCCGCTCAGCCGCGTACGAGGCCGCCGATGGTGATGCGGGGCCACTGGCGGGCCGACGCGAGGAGGGCCTGGGTCCTCGCCGACGGGGTGGCCGCTGCCGCCGCCAGGGCCGCTGCCGCGCTGGCGATGCCGAGCACCGCTCCCGCCGCCACGTCGCCCGGGTAGTGCACGCCGGTGTGGACGCGGGAGTAGCCGACGGCACTCGCCAGTGCTCCGAGCGGGACCGCCGCGGGGGGCAGGACCACGCCGACGGCGGTGGCGAACGCGACCGCCGACGCCGTGTGCCCGGACGGGAACGACGCCGAGGTCGGCATCTTGACGTGCCGGTCCACCGTGACCCGGGCCGCCTCCCGGTCCGGCCGCGCACGGCGCACCAGGCGCTTGCCGAGCAGGTTCGCGGAGGCCGATGCCACGGCGATCGCGCCGACGCCGGCGAAGGCGGCCCTGCGCGGTCGCTTGCCGGCGAGAGCCAACGCCGCGGCGATGCCGAACGAGATCTTGGAGTGGTCGGCCGCGTGGGACAGGTGGCGCAGCGCCCGGTCCAGGGTCGGGGTGGGGGTCGCGGCCACCGCCGCGTACAAGGCGCCGTCCACGGCCCTGAGATCGGCGAACACGGCGCCCAGCAGCCGCCGGCCGCGTGCACCCGCGGAGTCCTGGGTGTTCCGGAGCGGACGGGGGGCGTCCGCGTCTGTGGTCGTCGGATCGGTCATGTGCTTCTCCCCGCAGTGGCCTTCCCCAGCAAGGTACCGGCTCGCGCCCGGCGCACGCTCGGCGCCCCTGCGAGCCGGTACCTCCCGAGTGCCCGGACGGCGGACGGCCACCCCGGTGAGCCGGAACACCGGGTGCGAGCGGACGTCCGCCGACCGTCTGCCGGGGATCGCGTCGTCCGACATGTGCCGGCGCCTCAGCCGGTGGCCCGGAACGTGCGCAGACGCAGCGAGTTGGCGACCACGAAGACCGACGAGAAGGCCATCGCCGCCCCGGCGATCATCGGGGTGAGCAGACCGGCCGCGGCCAGCGGCAGGGCCGCCACGTTGTAGGCGAAGGCCCAGAACAGGTTCGAGCGGATGGTGCCGAGCGTGCGGCGGGCGAGCCGGATGGCGTCGGCGGCGGCCCGCAGATCGCCCCGTACGAGGGTCAGGTCGCCGGCCTCGATCGCGGCGTCCGTGCCGGTGCCCATGGCCAGGCCCAGATCGGCCCGGGCGAGGGCGGCCGCGTCGTTGACCCCGTCGCCGACCATCGCCACCGACCGGCCCTCGGCCTGCAGCCGTTCGACGACGTCGACCTTGTCCTGCGGGAGGACCTCGGCGATGACCTCCTCGATGCCGACCTCGCGGGCGACGGACCGGGCCACCGCCTCGTTGTCGCCGGTCAGCAGGATCGGCGTGAGGCCGAGCGCCCGCAGCCGTGCGACCGCCTCCGCGCTGGTGTCCTTCACCGCGTCGGCCACTTCCAGCACCGCACGCGCCTCGCCGTCCCACGCGACGGTGATGGCCGTGCGCCCGGCGTCCTCGGCCGCCGCCCGGGCCCTGGCCAGGTCCTCGGGAAGCCCCAGCGCCCAGTCGGCCAGCAGCCGCTCCCGGCCGACGAGCACCGCGTGGCCGTCGACGACGCCCTGCACACCGAGCCCGGGGACGTTGGCGAAGTCCTCCGGCGTGGGCAGGGCGCCCAGCTTCTCCAGCGCCCCGTCGGCGACGGCCCGGGCGATCGGATGCTCGGAGGAGTGCTCCAACGCCCCGGCCAGCCGCAGCACTTCGGCCTCGTCCGTGCCCTCTACGGTGTGCACGGCCAGCAGCGTCATCCGGCCGGTCGTGACCGTGCCCGTCTTGTCGAGGACCACGGTGTCGACCCGGCGCGTGGACTCCAGCACCTCCGGGCCCTTGATCAGGATGCCGAGCTGGGCGCCCCGCCCGGTGCCCACCATCAGCGCGGTCGGCGTGGCCAGCCCCAGGGCGCAGGGGCAGGCGATGACGAGGACGGCGACCGCGGCGGTGAAGGCCGCCGTCAGGCCGACGCCGTTGCCCAGCCAGAAACCCAGAGTGCCGAGTGCCAGGGCGATCACCACCGGCACGAACACGGCGGAGATCCGGTCCGCGAGCCGCTGCGCGGCGGCCTTGCCGTTCTGCGCCTCCTCCACCAGCCGGGCCATCCGGGCCAGTTGGGTGTCGGCGCCGACCCGCGTGGCCCGTACGACGAGCCGTCCGCCGACGTTGATCGTGGCGCCGGTGACCGGGTCGCCCGCGCCCACCTCCACGGGGACGGACTCGCCGGTGAGCATCGAGGCGTCCACGGCGGAGGACCCTTCGTCGACCGTCCCGTCCGTCGCGATCTTCTCGCCGGGCCGGACCAGGAAACGGTCGCCGACCGTCAACTCCGTGACCGGCACGGTCTGTTCGCGGCCGTCGGCACGCAGCACCGTGACGTCCTTCGCGCCGAGCTCCAGCAGGGCCCGCAGCGCGGCGCCCGCCGTGCGCTTGGCGCGGGCCTCGAAGTACCGCCCGGCCAGGATGAAGGCGGTCACGCCCGCGGCGGCCTCCAGGTAGATGTTCCCGGCGCCGTCCGTGCGCTCTACGGTCAGCTCGAAGGGATGTGTCATGCCCGGGGTGCCCGCGGTGCCGAGGAACAGCGCCCACAAGGACCAGAGGAACGCGGCCGAGGTGCCCACCGAGATGAGGGTGTCCATGGTGGCCGCGCCGTGCCGCGCGTTGGTGAACGCCGCCTTGTGGAAGGGCCACGCCGCGTACGTCACGACGGGCGCGGCCAGCGTGAGCGACAGCCACTGCCAGTACTCGAACTGCAGCGCCGGGATCATCGCCATGGCGACGACGGGGACCGCGAGCACCACGGCCGTGACCAACCGCTCGCGCAGCGGCCGCAGCTCGTCGGTCTTCTCGCTCGTGTCGTCGCGCTCGGCGGCGGGAGTGGGTTCCTGCGCGGTGTACCCGGTCGCCTCGACGGTGGCGATGAGGTCGCCGACGGAGACCCCGTCGGAGTAGCTGACCTTGGCCTTCTCCGTCGCGTAGTTGACGGTGGCGCTCACCCCGTCCATGCGGTTGAGCTTCTTCTCGATGCGCGCCGCGCAGGAGGCGCAGGTCATGCCGCCGATGGTGAGTTCCACCTCGGCTTCGCTTCCGGTCGTCGTACCGGTGCTCATGGCTCAGACCCTCCCGGTCAGCTCGTAGCCGGCCTCGTCGACGACCTCCGCGACCGCGGCGTCGTCGGGCTCGGCGGCAGTGGTGACGGTGACCCGGCCGGTGTCGAGGTCGACCTCCACGCCGCTGACGCCGTCCAGCTCGCCGATGACCTTGGTCAGCGTGGCCTTGCAGTGGCCGCAGGACATTCCGGAGACGACGTAGGTGGTGGCGGGCATCGGGTGCCTCCTGATGGTGATCCGACAGAAGCGGAGATACGGGACGGGGGTATCCCCTCGCTGAGGTCATGTATACCCCCATGGGGTATACGATGCAAGCGTGAGCAGGATTTGACTGCATACCCCCTAGGGGTATTGTGAACTGCATGGGTGCCTCCGCGGTGGAGCGGGAGGCCCGGTATCCGAAGGAGTCGACGGCCATGAACACCGCACTGAGGATCACCACCTTCGCCGCCGCCCTGGCAGCGACGTTCGGCACGGCCTACGGCGTCGGGCAGGGCATGGACCCCGTCGTCGCCGACAGCCCCCCGAAGCACGAGGGCGAACACCCCGGGCCCACACCGGAGCAGGGGGAGGGTGGCGGTCACGCCGGACACGACACGTCCCCGGCCGGCGGACTGCAGATCTCCGAGGGCGGCTACACACTCGACCTGGAGACCCCGCGCGTGACCGCGGGCGAGCGGGCCGACCTGCGCTTCACGGTCCGGGACGCCGCCGGCCGCGCGCTCACCGCCTACCAGCGCGAACATGACAAAGAACTCCACCTAGTCGTGGCCTCACGCGACCTGGTCACCTACCGCCACCTGCACCCCACCCGCGCCGCCGACGGCACCTGGAGCACCTCCGTGGACCTGCCCCGCGCGGGCGGCTACCGCGTCTTCGCCGACTTCACCCCGGCGAAGAAGAACGCCCGGAACCTCACCCTCGGTACGGACCTCGCCGCCTCCGGCCCCTACGAGGCACGCCGGCTCCCGCCCGCGAGCACCACGGCCCGGGCCGGCGCCTACGACGTGAAGCTGGCCGGCACCCTGCGCCCGGGCCGGGCGAGCGAGCTGACACTCCAGGTCTCCCGCGACGGCGAGCCCGTCACCGACCTCCAGCCCTACCTCGGCGCCTACGGCCACCTGGTCGCCCTGCGCTCCGGCGACCTCGCCTACCTGCACGTTCATCCGAACGGCGAACCCGGCGACGGCGCGACCGAGCCGGGCCCGGAAATCTCGTTCACGGCCACGGCCCCCAGCTCCGGCTCCTACCGCCTGTTCCTCGACTTCAAGCACGAAGGCACGGTCCGTACGGCGGCGTTCACCGTCCACGCCGGGGGAGCGGCATCCGGGACGGATACCCCCGAGGGGCATGAGGCGGACGAGCACGGCCACTGAGTGTCAGCCGAGCGCCCGGTCCAGATTGAAGGCCGCACTGATCAGCGCGAGGTGCGTGAACGCCTGCGGGAAGTTGCCCTGCTGCTCCCCGGTGTGGCTGATCTCCTCGGCGTAGAGGCCGAGATGGTTGGCGTACGTCAGCATCTTCTCGAAGGCCAGCCGTGCCTCGTCGATCCGGCCCGCGTGCACCATGGCCTCCACGTACCAGAACGAGCAGATGGAGAACGTGCCCTCGTCGCCGCGCAGCCCGTCGGGGCTGGAGCGGGGGTCGTAGCGGTACACCAGCGAGTCGGACACCAGCTCCTCGGTGAGCACGTCCAGCGTCGACAGCCACTTCGGGTCGGTGGGGGCGATGAACTTCGTCAGCGGCATCATCAGCACCGCCGCGTCCAGCACGTCGCCGTCCTCGTGCTGGACGAAGGCCCCGCGCTCCTCGGACCAGCCACGGCTCATGATCCGCCGGTAGATCGTGTCGCGGCACTCCCGCCAGCGAGGCAGGTCGGCGGGCAGGCCGCGCCGGTTGGCCATCCGGATGGCCCGCTCGATCGCCACCCAGCACATCAGCCGCGAGTACAGGAAGTTCCGGCGCCCGCCCCGCGTCTCCCAGATCCCCTCGTCGGGCTGGTCCCAGTGCGCGCACACCCAGTCCACCAGGGCGCACACGTCGTCCCAGTGGCCGCTGGAGATGGGCTTGGCCCACTTGTCGTAGAGGTAGATCGAGTCGATCAGCGCGCCGTAGATGTCGAGCTGGAGCTGGTCGGCCGCCGCGTTGCCGACCCGTACCGGCGCCGAGCCGTGGTGGCCCTCCAGATGGCCGAGGGTGCGCTCGGGCAGCTCGGTGCGGCCGTCGATGCCGTACATGATCTGAAGCGGCCCGGAGACCTTGCCGTCACCCGGGCTGATGTGCCGGGTCACGAAGTCCATGAAGGCCTCGGCCTCCCCGGTGAAGCCCAGCCGCAGCAGGGCGTAGACGCAGAACGCCGCGTCGCGCACCCACACGTACCGGTAGTCCCAGTTGCGCTCGCCGCCGAGCTCCTCGGGCAGGCTCGTCGTCGGCGCCGCCACGATCGCCCCGGTGGGCGCGTACGTGAGCAGCTTCAGCGTCAGCGCCGAGCGGTGCACCATCTCCCGCCAGCGGCCCTTGTACCGGGACGCCGACAGCCAGTGCCGCCAGTACGCCACCGTCGCCGCGAACTGCTCCTCGGCCTCCGTACGCGCACACCGGCGCGGCGTCACGTCGCCGCCGACCTTGTCCAGCGCGAACACCGCCGTCTCGCCCTCGGACAGCTTGAACTCGCCCCGCACGTCCGGCCCGTCGGCCTCCAGCGGCACGGTCGCGGTCAGCGCGAGTGCCAGCCCGTCGGCCTCGAACACCGCGGTGTCGCCGGACAGCCGGACGGTGTGCGGCAGGGAGCCGTAGTCGAAGCGGGGCGCCACGCGCGTCCGGAACGGGATCGCGCCGCGTACGCACACCACCCGCCGGATCAGCCGGTGCCGCTCGGCCTCGGCCGGTCCGCCGCCGACCGGCATGAAGTCCTGCACCTCGCCGACCCCGTCCTCGGTGAAGAACCGGGTGATCAGCACATTGGTGTCGGGGAAGTAGAACTGTTTGGTCCGCGCCGGCACCGACGCCGCCAGCGCGAAGCAACCCCCGCGCTCCACGTCCAGGATCGAGGCGAACACGCTCGGCGCGTCGAAGGACGGGCAGCAGTACCAGTCGATGGTGCCGTCGGTCCCCACCAGGGCCACACTGCGCAGATCGCCGATCAGCCCGTGCTCGGCGATCGGCACATAGCGCCGGCCGCCCGGCATGCCCCGGTCCTGCGCACCTTCACCCATGACGGCCTCCTGCCGGTAGGCGCCTCAGCCCCAGCGTAGAACCGCCGGGGAAGGCCGCGCCGCCGGACTGCCGACGGACGGCCGCGTCCGGGCTGCGGCTGCCGGCCCGCGGTTGCCGGCCGGCGGTTGTCGAGCCGCCGCCGTCAGACCGCCGCCCGCCCCGTCGCCACCGGACCGAGCCCCCGGCCCGCCGCCACCGGACCGCTGAGCCGCCGGACCCAGCCCTCAGACCGTGACGACCCGCACCCCGGCCTCCTCGAAGCGCCGCACCGTCTCCGTCTCGGCTGCCGTGTCCGTGACCAGCGTGTCCACCGCCTCGGCCGCGCAGATCCGGGCGAACGCCCGCTGCCCGAGCTTGCTGGAGTCGGCGGCGACCACCACCCGCTCCGCCCGCTCGCACAGCAGCCGGTTGACCGCCGCCTCCGCCTCGTCGTGCGCCGCCGCCCCGTGCGTCACGTCGAAGGCGACGACGCCGAGCACCGCCACGTCGACGGTGATCTGCCCGAGCACCCCGTCCGCGAGCGGCCCGACCAGCTCGTACGACTGGGCCCGCGCCACCCCGCCGGTCAGCACGATCTTGAACTGGGGCCGCACGACCAGCTCGTTGGCGATGTTCAGCGCGTTCGTCACCACGGTCAACGCGGGCGACCCGGACGTCAGGTCCCCCCGCACGGCCAGGGCCCGCGCCACCTCGGTCGTGGTCGTCCCCCCGGTCAGTCCGACCGCCTCACCCGGTGTCACCAGATCCGCCACCGCCGTGGCGATGCGCTGCTTCTCGGAGGCGTGACGGGCCGTCTTGTAGCGCAGTGGCAGCTCGTACGACACGCCGTGCACGACCGCGCCACCCCGCGTGCGCACCAGCATCTGCTGCTCGGCGAGCCCGTCGAAGTCACGGCGGATCGTCGCCGCCGACACCCCGAGCTCGGCCGCGGCGTCCTCGACGTCCAGCCGGCCGCGCTCCACGAGCAGCTCCAGCAGTGCCTTCCAGCGGGCATCGCGCGACATCCGCACCTCCACGTCTCGATCTCCGGCGACCCTAACGCACCCCCTCCTTGCTCGAATGCTTGATGATGCTCGAAAGCTGGCTATATCTTGCAGGAACAAGCAGGTCGTGGGTGATGAAGCGGAGGGTGCGGGATGACGCATGTCGAGGACGAACTGACGAGCCAACCCGAGTGCTGGGAACGTGCCGCGTCGGAAGCGGCCCGGCACGCGAAGGCGCTGCCGGCACCGGGGGAGCGGGTCGCGATCGTCGGCTGCGGCACCTCGTACTTCATGGCGCAGGCCGCCGCGGCCCTGCGCGAGGACACGGGCCAGGGCGAGACCGACGCGTTCGCCGCCTCGGAGTTCCCCCACGGCCGCCGCTACGACCGGGTCGTCGCGCTCACCCGCTCCGGCACCACGACCGAAGTCCTGGACCTGCTGGACCGGTTGAAGGGCGGCACCCGCACCACCGCGGTCACCGGCGATCCGGACACGCCCGTGATGACGGCCGCCGACGACCTCGTCGTCCTGGACTTCGCGGACGAACGCTCCGTCGTCCAGACCCGGTTCGCGACGACCGCCCTCACCCTGTTCCGCGCCCACCTCGGCCTGCACCCGGCAACCGCCGTCACCGACGCGCGCACCGCCGTGACGCAGCCGCTGCCCGAAGGGCTGGTGGAGTGCGGGCAGTTCACGTTCCTGGGACGCGGCTGGACGGTCGGCCTGGCCAACGAGGCGGGGCTGAAGATGCGCGAGGCCGCGCTGGCCTGGACGGAGGCCTACCCGGCCATGGAATACCGGCACGGCCCGATCAGCATCAGCACCACGGGCACGGCGACCTGGATGCTCGGCGACGCGCCGGACGGCCTCGCCGAAGAGGTACGGGGCACGGGCGCGCTGTGGGTCGCGGGGCGGCTGGACCCGCTCGCCGAACTGATCCGCGTCCAGCGCCTCGCGGTCGCCCTCGCCGCGTCCCGGGGGCTGGACCCCGACAGCCCCCGCCACCTCACCCGTTCGGTGATCCTCGCACCCTGACCCTGGAGACCCCGTGTCCCTCACCACCACAGGCGACCTCGTCACCCGGGCCGCCACGACGGGCTCGGCCGTCGCCTCCTTCAACGTCATCACGCTGGAGCACGTCGAGGCCGTCATCGCGGGCGCCGAGTCGATGAGCGCCCCCGTCGTGCTGCAAGTCAGCGAGAACGCGGTGAAGTTCCGCGGCGGGCAGCTCCTCCCGCTCGCCCGTGCGGCCGTCACCGCGGCCGAACAGGCCGCCGTGCCCGTCGCGTTGCACCTCGACCACGTGCGGAGCGATACCCTGCTCCACCAGGCCGCGGACGCCGGCTTCAGCTCCGTGATGTACGACGCGGCCCGGCTGCCCTACGCGCAGAACCTCGCCGCGACCCGGGCGGCGGTCGCCCGGGCGCACGCGCAGGGGTTGTGGATCGAGGCGGAGCTGGGGCAGATCGGAGGGAAGAACGGCAGACCGCCGCTGGACGCGCACGCCCCCGGCGCCCGTACCGACCCCGAGGAGGCCCGGGCGTTCGTCGCCGACTCGGGCGTGGACGCCTTGGCTGTTGCTATCGGCAGCTCCCACGCCATGACCACCCGCACCGCCGCCCTCGACCACGACCTGCTGGCCCGCCTGTCGGCCGCACTGGACGTCCCGCTGGTCCTGCACGGCTCCTCCGGCGTCCCGGACGACGAGCTCACGGCGGCCGTGGCCGGCGGCATCACCAAGGTCAACATCGGTACGGCCCTCAACATCGCCCTGACGGGAGCCGTCCGGGAGTTCCTCGCCGAGCGGCCCGAGGCGGTCGACCCGCGCGACTACCTGACCCTCGCACGGGACGCGATGACCCAAACGGTGGCGAGGATGTTGAAGACCCTCGGCGCCCCTACCGCTTGACGGCCTTCAGCACCACGAACTTCGGGTCGCTCGCCACGAGCCGGCTGTTGCCGAA
This sequence comes from [Streptosporangium] indianense, assembly GCF_021474405.1. Taxonomy (GTDB): domain Bacteria; phylum Actinomycetota; class Actinomycetes; order Streptomycetales; family Streptomycetaceae; genus Streptomyces; species Streptomyces indiaensis. The sequence goes on along the minus strand of NZ_JAKEIO010000084.1, from coordinate 19,151 downwards.
CAGCTTGCGCAGCTTGACGTGGTAGCCCAGGTGCCGGTTGCCGACCACCCACAGCTCCCCGCCCGGCCGCAACGCCCGCCGGGCCCCGGTGAACATCCGCCAGGCCGTGGCGTCCGTCGTCGCCTGGTGGGAGTGGAACGGCGGGTTGTTCAGGACCAGGTCGACACTGCCGGACGGCACGCCCGCCAGCCCGTCCCCGACCCGGAACTCCGCGTGCCCCGGCACGCCGTTCGCCTGGTACGTCGCCTCCGCCGAGGCCACCGCCTGGAACGACTCGTCCACGAACAGCACCTCGGAGCCCGGGTCGGCCAGCGCCACCGACGTCCCCACCACGCCGTTGCCGCACCCCAGGTCCACCACCCGGCCGCCCCGCCCCGCGGGCAGGTGCCCGAGGAAGAACCGCGTCCCGATGTCCAGCCGGTCGGCGCAGAAGACCCCGGCGTGGTTGACGACGGTGCCGTGCGCGGCGGGGCCGATGTCGTGCGGCAGCGTGTAGACGTACGGCCACGGGTTGGCGGGCCGTTCCAGGGCGGGGTCCGGCGTGCAGAAGATCAGCCGGGCCTTCTTCTCGGCGAGGGAGGTGCGGGTCGGACCGAGGATCGTCTCGAACAACCGCAGCGTCGAGGTGTGGATCTCCTTCACCATGCCCGTACCGACGACCACCGTCCCCGCGTGCACCGCCGGCGCCAGCCGCAGCAACTGGTCCTCCAGCAGCGCCAGGCTCTTGGGCACCCGCACCAGCAGCACGTCGATCCGCTCGGGCGGCGGGTCCTGCGTGGTGAGCAGCCGCACCGCGCCCGGCGCGACTCCGGCCCGCGCGAGATTGGCCCGGGTCGCCTCCTGCGCGAGGTAGGAGTCGGTGATCTGCACCGGACGGTGCGCCGCGAGCGCCGTGACCAGCGCCCCCCAGCGGTCCCCGAGCACCACGACCGTGCCGTCCAGCGGCACCCGCTCCTCGGCCAGATACCGCAGCAGGTACTCGTCGGAGGCGTCCCAGGCGCGCAGCCGGTCACGCGGATCCTCGGGGAAACGGGTCAGCGCCGGCTCGCCCCACGGCGTCGTCATACGGTCGTCCATCGTGCGACCAGGCTAGCCGAGCCGCAGCTCAGGGCGTGTCGGGCACCATGGAGGCATGGACGGCGAGCTGTTCCCCAGGGCCCGTACGCAGGTCGCGCCCGGCGCCGTGCACCTGCCGGGCTGGCTGGACGCGGAGCGCCAGTCGGCGCTGCTCGACGCCTGCCGCGCCTGGGCCCGGCCGCCCGCCGGGCTGCGCACGGTCCGCACCCCCGGCGGCGGCACCATGACCGCCCGGCAGGTCTGCCTCGGCTGGCACTGGTACCCCTACGCCTACGCCCGCACGGTCGCCGACGGCGACGGCGCCCCCGTCAAACCGTTCCCGCGGTGGCTCGGCGAACTCGGCCGCCGGGCGGTCCACGACACCCTCGGCGGACCCCCGCCGGACTACGACATCGCGCTGATCAACTTCTACGACGCCGACGCCCGCATGGGCATGCACCGCGACAGCGACGAGAAGTCCGACGCGCCGGTGGTGTCGCTCAGCCTCGGCGACACCTGCGTGTTCCGCTTCGGCAACACCGCGACGCGCACCAGGCCCTGGACCGACGTCGAGCTACGCAGCGGTGACCTGTTCGTCTTCGGCGGCCCGTCCCGGTTCGCCTACCACGGGGTCCCCCGCGTCCACCCGGACACGGCACCGCCCGCGCTGGGACTGACCGGCCGGCTCAACATCACGCTCCGGGTCAGCGGCCTGCACCCCCCGGCGGCCGACGACCCCGGCGGCCCGGCGGCGCCCGGCGGGCACACTCCGCCACCATCCCCGCGGATCATGGGAGACTCGCCCTCATGAGCGGGAAGGCGGACCCCCGGCAGGCGGGGAACGGGAGCACCTCGAAGGCACGGCTGGACCGGGGGCGCGCAGCGCTCGGACCCGCACTGGAGCTCGTGCACACCGGACGCGCCCCGACCCGGGCCGTGCTCACCGCCGAACTCGGGGTGACACGGGCGACCGCCGGCGCGGTCGCCGTCGAACTGGAGGCACTCGGGCTGATCCGGGTCGACGCCCGGCCCGGCGCGGCCGCCGGCTCGCAGGGCCGGCCCTCCCACAGACTGGCCGTCGCCGACGACGGGCCCGTCGCACTGGCCGCGCAGGTGCACGCCGACGGGTTCCGGGCGGCCCTGGTCGGACTCGGGGGCCGGATCGTCGCCACCGCGCCCGGCTGCGAGATCGTCGACGCCGACCCCGCCAAGGTGCTGGCCTCGGTCGTCTCCGCCGGCGCCGAACTGCTGCACGCCACAGGGCTGCGGTGTGTGGGCGCGGGCCTCGCCGTACCGTCCGCCGTCGCCGAACCCGGAGGACTGGCGCTGAACCCGCTCCACCTGGCCTGGCCCGCGGGCGCGCCCGTGCGGGACATCTTCGCCGAGCAGGTGCGCGCGGCCGGCATCGAAGGCCCCGCGTTCACCGCGAACGACGTCAACCTCGCCGCGCTCGCCGAGCACCGGCACGGCGCCGGCCGAGGCTCGCGCGACCTGCTGTGCGTCGCCACCGGCCACCGCGGAGTCGGTGGCGCGCTCGTCCTCGACGGCCGCCTGCACCGGGGCAGTTCGGGTCTCGCCCTGGAGGTCGGGCACCTCACCGTGCACCCCGAGGGCCGCCCCTGCCACTGCGGCAGCCGCGGCTGCCTCGACGTGGAGACCGACCCGCTGGCCTTCCTCACCGAGGCCGGACGCGAACCGGGCCCGGAGGTGTCCCTGCTGAAGCAGTCCATCGACCTGATCCGCCACCACTACGACGACCCGGGCGTCCGCACCGCCACCGAGGCTCTCATCGACCGCCTCGGCCTCGGCCTCGCGGGCCTGGTCAACATCCTCAACCCGGACCGCATCATCCTCGGCGGCCTGCACCGCACCCTCCTCGACGCCGACCCCGGGCGGCTGCGCGCGGTCGTGGCCGACCGCAGCCTGTGGGGCCAGAGCGGCGGCGTCCCCATCCTGCCCTGCAGCCTCGACCACAACAGCCTGGTCGGCGCCGCGGAACTGGCCTGGCAGCCGGTCCTGGACGACCCGCTCGGGGCGCTCGCCCCGTCGGCGTGAGAGGTCCTCGGCACAGAGGGCCGCCAGAGTGACCCCACGGGTATCAGGCTTGTCCGCGTCGCGCGCGGGAAGGCGACCCGCTGAGCGGGCAGGCTGGTCCGGGGCAGTCCGCCCGCACCGCACCACCGAGGAAGGTGAGGCAATGACCGGCAAGCTCACCGTGAGCGTCCTGGGCACCGGCATCATGGGCGCCGCCATGGCCCGCAACCTCGCCCGGGCCGGACACACCGTCCGTGCCTGGAACCGCACCCGGGCCAAGGCCGAGCCGCTGACCGCCGACGGGGTACGGATCGCCGACAGCCCGGCGCAGGCGGTGCAGGACGCGGACGTCGTCCTGACCATGCTCCACGACGGCCCCGCCACCCTGGACACCATGCGCGAGGCCGCCCCCGCCCTGCGGCCCGGCACCGCCTGGGTGCAGTCGACCACTGCGGGCATCGAGGGCGTCGCCGAACTGGCCGCCTTTGCGGGCGAACACGGCCTGGTCTTCTACGACGCCCCCGTCCTCGGCACCCGCGAGCCCGCCGAGGCCGGAAAGCTGACCGTGCTCGCGGCCGGCCCCACCGAGGGCCGGGACAGGGTGACGCCGGTCTTCGACGCCGTCGGCGCCCGGACCGTGTGGAACGGCGAGGACGGGGCGCTGGGCGGTGCCACCCGGCTCAAGCTGGTGGCCAACAGCTGGGTCCTGGCCGTCACCGCGGCCGCCGGCGAGGCCCTCGCCCTGTCCAAGGCCCTCGGCGTCGACCCTCAGGGCTTCTTCGACCTCGTCGCCGGTGGCCCGCTCGACATGGGCTATCTGCGCGCCAAGTCCGACCTCGTCCTCGAGGACAGGCTCACACCGCCCCAGTTCGCGGTGGGCACCGCCGCCAAGGACGCCCGGCTCATCGTCCGGGCCGGCCTGGACCACGGTGTCCGCCTGGACGTCGCCGAAGCGGCCGCCGCCCGCATGGAGCGAGCCGCCGCCGGGGGCCACGCCGACGAGGACATGGTCGCGGCCTACTTCGCCAGCTTCGACGAGAAGTCCGACTCCTAGGAGGTTCCCCTCATGTCGAAGCCGCCGCTGCCGCCCGAGGCCGAGGCCCTGCTCGGCCGCCCCAACCCGTGCGTCATGGCCACGCTGCGCTCCGACGGCGCACCCGTCTCCGCCGCCACCTGGTACGCGTGGCAGGACGGCCGTGTCCTGGTCAACCTCGACGAGGGCCGGGTACGGCTGAAGCACCTGCGCCGCGACCCGCGCGTCACCCTCACCGTCCTCGACGCCGACAACTGGTACACCCACGTCACCCTCGTCGGCCGCGTCACCGAGATGTACGACGACGAGGACCTGGCCGACATCGACCTCCTCGCCCGGCGCTACATCGGCAAGCCCTACCCGGACCGCGACCGCCGTCGGGTCAGCGCCTGGATCGAGGTCGACCGCTGGCACGGCTGGGGCTCGTTGAAGGACAGCGACCAGGCCGGCGGCTGAGCCCGTCGGCCGGGCCGGTCAGCGCCACTCGGTCCCGAACGCCCGGCCCGGGTTCTCCGTGAGGATGCGCTCGACCAGCTCCTCACCCACGGCGTGCGCGAGCCGGGGCCGCACCCGGCGCAGCAGACAGGGCATCCCGGGGCCGCCGTCCACCGAGCGGGCGGCGGCCGTGGTGGTGTCCGCGCCCAGCAGCACGCGGTCGCCGAACCCGGCGTCGGCGAGGGCCCGTACGGCCTCCGGCATCCGCCAGTCCGTGGCGTGATGGGCGAGGGAGGGCCCGTCGAACGCGAGATAGCAGCCGTACTCCGCCGCCTGCCGGTGCACCACGAGGTCGGGGGAGCGGTTGAGGTGCCCGAGCACCACCCGGTGCGGCGGCACCCCCGACTTGCCGCACAGCAGGTCCAGTACGTCCAGCGCGCCGGTGCCCATCTCCAGGTGCACGGTGATCGTCGCACCCGTGGCGTGATGCGCCTCGGCCGCCGCCGTCATGGTCCAGCGGGCGTGCGCGTCCAGTGCGTGGAAGCCGCCCGCGACCTTGACGAGTCCCGCCCGCCCCCCGACGTCCCGATGCCCTCGGTGAGTTCGGAGACGAAGACCTCGGCGAGCCGGCCCCGCAGCCCGGCGAGCGTGTCCTCGTCGTAGTGCACGGCCTGGTGCAGACCGGTCGCCGCGACCACGTGCACGCCGGTCTCCCGGGACAGCGGCGGCAGATCGGCGGCCCGCCGCCCGAGGCCGTACGGCGTCCACTGCACGACGGTCCCTCCGCCCTGCTCCCGGAACGCGACCAGTTCGGCCCGTGCCGCCGCCACGCTGCGCAACTCCTGTCCGGGCAGCCGGGGACTGCCGAAGAACAGGTGGTCGTGGGCGTCGCACACCCCCAGGTCCGAGGGGGCCACGTCCCCCAGCACCGTGCGGACCGCGCTCACCACTGCCGTCCCCGGAGCAGCCGGTGCCGGCCCGGCGCGGACAGGTGCAGCACCTGGAAGAGATCGCCGTCCGCCTTGGGCGTGTCGTGCTCCCAGAGGGAGAAGTGCACCGACTCCCAGCGGCTGGTGTCGACGGCCGCGGCGGCGAAGAGCGCTCCGTCGGCCGCCGCCAGCCGCCCGGCCTCGCCCACCGCGTCCGCCACGGCGTCGGCCAACATCCGGTCCTCGGGCACCGGTTGACGCCGCCGCACGGCGAACCGCGGGCGGGAGCCGCTCCCTTCCTCGTACGCGAGCCCCGTCCACTGGCGTACCGACGGCCGCCCGAAGTCGTCACCGACTCCCTGGAAACCGCCGCCCCACAGGAAGGCGTTCATGCCGTGGACGGTGTTCCAGAGGTAGAAGGGCGCGTACTGGTTGACCGGCGAGCCGCGCAGACCGCGCTCGCGTATCAGATAGGCCTTGAGGCCGAGGCCCTCCCAGTCGTCGAGCAGATGCCCCCGCCCGGCGACGCGGTCACGGATGATGTCCATGTCGTAGTCGGCGGGCAGGGTGAGTTCGTACTGCATGGCGTGCATGGAAGTCTCCTCACGGGGTCCGTGGTGCCAGCAGGGAGAGCAGGCCCCGTACCCCGGCGTCGAACGCGGTGGGCGAGCCGGAGGCGCGGGCGAGGACGTAGCCGCCCTGGACGGTCGCGACGACCGCCGCCGCGATCTCCCCGGCGTCGAGGCCGGCCGCGAACTGGCCCTGCGCAATGCCCTCTTCGACGATCCCGGCGATCCGTCCGCGCAGCCAGTCGAGGGTCTCGTCGACCGGCGCGCGCAGCTCGGCGCTCGCGATCACGTCGGGGTCCATCGTCAGCCGGCCGACCGGGCAGCCCCGCAGCACGTCCCGCTCGCGCCGCAGATACGCCTCGATCCGCTCGTACGGCGTGCCCGGCCCGTCGAGTACCGCCGCCGCGGTGGCCCGCATCTCCTCGGCGGTCCGCCGGATCGCGGCCAGGGCGAGATCGGGCTTGCCCTTGAAGTGGTGGTACATGCTGCCCTGTCCGGCGTCCGCGCGCTCCAGGATCGCCTTGGGGCTGGTGCCCACGTAGCCGCGCTCCCACAGCAGCTCGCGGGTGGACTCGATCAGCCGTTCCGGGGTGCTCATGCCGTCACTGTACATACCAGTAGTTACAGAAGTCGAGGCCCCACGGGACATCCGCGCACCGGATGCCTACTCCCCGCGCGGTAGACCGACTGCCGCCGGGCGTAGGACGACCTGCGGCTCTCGCGGCGCGACGCTCGAAAACGACACAGGACATGACGTGACCGAGGAGTTGGACGACATGCAGACCCTGGCGGACTTCGGCGACGGCGGCGGGCCCGGCCCGTGGATCCTGTTCTTCCCGCTGATCTGGGTGCTGGTGATCGGCGGCGGCATCGCGCTGCTGCGCCGCACGCTGTGGCGCGGACGGCGTGGCGGCCCGTGGGAGCGGCCCACGGTCGAGGGCGACTCGCCCCTCGCCGTCCTCGGCCGTCGATTCGCCTCCGGCGAGATCGACGAGGACGAGTACTGGCGCCGACTGTCCGTGCTGAACGAGGAGTTCGGCCACAAGGGAGGTACGGCGTGATCATGCGCGGCCGGCCCCGCGCGACCCCGCGACCGGCCCGGCGTGCGGCGCGCGCGAAAGTGCCGTGCACCGTCCCGCCGGAGTGACAGCCGTGTACACCCCGGGAGCACACCGGAAGGCGTGCGCTCCCGAGACCCCCGAGGGGACGGTGGTCACCGCCCGGTCAGCCGGCAACGGCGGACCGGGCGGGAGCATGATCGGTCCGGAGCGCCTCGGCGGACGCCCCGGCCTCGGCGAACCTGCGCGCGGGTTTCTCCTGCACCGTGCGCCGCGACCGAAGGGACGGTGCCGTCACCACGGGGGCGGACGTCGGCAGGGTGAACCACACCACCTTGCCGGACTCGCCGTCCGGCCGAACACCCCAGCTCTCGCTCATGGCGGCGACCATCGCGAGCCCGCGCCCGCAGGTCGCCAGCGGCTCGGCGTCGTCGACCACGGGCATCCGCGGGTCGCCGTCGCGCACCGAGACCGTGAGCCGGTCGAGCAGCAGCTCTATCTCGACCGTGCACGTCTTGTCGGGCTGGGCATGCCGGTGGACGTTGGACAACAGCTCCGTCACGCCGAGCGAGGCCCGGTCGATCAGGGCATCCAGATGCCAGTAGCGCAATTGCGCAGATACGATTCTGCGGACCTGGCCGATCCGCGACGGCAGGGCTTGGAGCTCCACCGTGCAGTGCCTGCTTGGGTAGCTGATCACGGCTGCGACTCCCCGACGTGAGGTCCGGAAGAACACGGGATTCGGATCCAGCAGGGCGTCTGCGTGACACTGCCGCCTGCTGTCGTGGCCGGCGGGCTGGTTCGCAGCGTAATCGCCGGTAAACCCAGAGTGACGTGAGACCAGAGTGGCGCAGGGGGTGAGGTACCGCAACTCGCGGACATCTCAGTCGCCGCGCCCCGCTGCCCTGCGCACGGCCTCGATGAAGCGCCGCGCGGCCGGCGGGCCCGGCTCTCCCGGGGCGGGATCGTGATCGCCCAGGGTGAGCAGGTACCGCTTGCCGTTGAGATCCGCCGTGGCCCGGTCGTCGGGGCCGAACCAGGGCTTGGAGGCGCGCACGGCCTGCACCGGCGCGCTGTCGATCTCACTGCCGTAGCTGGTCAGCAGCTCGAGCCGGCCGTCGCTGATCCGGACCTGGCCGGCCCGGGTGAGCGAACGCAGCCGCTTCCCGATCCGCACGCCCGTGGCCCTGAACTCCGGCTCTCCCATGCCACCCGCCCCCTTGTGCGCTTCGGTGTACCGGCCCGCTCGCGCGATGCCCGGTACGGGCTCGTGTCCCGATCCAGTGTGCCCCGTCCGGAGATGTGGTCGGCACCGGGGCGGTGCGCCGCCCGGCCCGAACTCCGGCCCGCCCGCCGGTCCGCCGTCCCGGGCGTGATGCCCGTGCCCGGAAGGCGGATCCTGCTGACGGTCGCTGTCCGCCGTTCTCCTCGTGGTTCGCGGGCACCCGTCCGGGGCTTTGGTCCCGCCGTGCAGTCTGCCCCCGCTCGGCGCCCGGCACCAGGGTCCGCGAGCCCGTCGCCGGGGGGCGCCCGCAGCACGCCCGGGAATGCGCCCCCGGGACCACGCGCCCCCTTGCCCCGGCTCTGCTCCCGGGGGCGCTTTGAGGGGCTCAAAGATGCGTTTATGCAGGTGGGAAGCTGTGCGTTAGGTGCTTATGATCGGAGGTGTCGGCCGCGCGACGCGTCGTCGGCGCGCAGCGATAGGAGCCTCTCGTGAGCACTTCCCCGCAGACCCGCACCGGCGTGACCCTCGACGTCGACCACAGCGACGCCGCCTATCGGACGTGGCTCAAAGAAGCCGTCCGCAGAGTCCAGGCCGACGCCAACCGCTCGGCCGACACCCACCTGCTGCACTTCCCCCTGCCCCAGCGGTGGGGCATCGACCTGTACCTGAAGGACGAGTCGACCCACCCCACCGGCAGCCTCAAGCACCGCCTCGCCCGTTCCCTCTTCCTCTACGGCCTCTGCAACGGCTGGATCCGGCCGGACCGGCCCGTCATCGAGGCCTCCAGCGGCTCGACGGCCGTCTCCGAGGCGTACTTCGCGAAGCTGATCGGCGTGCCCTTCATCGCCGTCATGCCGCGCACGACGAGCGCCGAGAAGATCCGCCTCATCGAGTTCCACTCCGGCCGCTGCCATTTCGTGGACGACCCCCGCACGATGTACGAGGAGTCCGCCCGCCTCGCGGCCGAGACCGGCGGCCACTACATGGACCAGTTCACCTACGCCGAACGGGCCACGGACTGGCGCGGGAACAACAACATCGCCGAGTCCATCTTCCGGCAGCTGCGTCTGGAGCGGTTCCCCGAGCCGGCGTGGATCGTCGCCACGGCGGGCACCGGCGGCACCTCCGCGACCCTCGCGCGCTACGTCCACTACATGCAGTACGACACCCGCGTCTGCGTGGCCGACCCCGAGAACTCGTGCTTCTTCGAGGGCTGGACCACCGGCGATCCGGACGTCACCTGTGACTGCGGCTCCCGTATCGAGGGCATCGGCCGGCCCCGTATGGAACCCAGCTTCGTGCCCGGTGCGATCGACCGGATGATGAAGGTGCCCGACGCGGCGAGTGTCGCAGCCGTCCGGGCCCTGGAGCGCGCCATCGGCCGCAAGGCGGGCGGCTCGACCGGCACGGGGCTGTGGAGCGCGCTGAAGATCGTCGCCGAGATGGTGTCCGAGGGCCGGCAGGGCAGTGTCGTGACGCTGCTGTGCGACCCGGGGGACCGGTACCTCGACAAGTACTACTCCGACGCCTGGCTGGCCGACCAGGGACTGGACATCGAGCCCTACACGGCCGCCATCGACTCGCTCCTGGAGACGGGCGTCTGGCCCGACTGAGCACGGTCACCCGGGCCCTCGACCGCCGCTCCGGCGCGGTCAGGCGTCCGCGTCGTCCTCGGGCTCCCCGGCCACCACCAGGCGCCGCAGATGCTCCGCGACCACGCCACGCGCCTCCTCCGGCAGACCGGCGTCCGTCACGAGTGTGTCCACGCGCTCCAGCGCCGCGAACGAACTCAGGCCCACCTTGCCCCACTTGGTGTGGTCCGCGACCACGACCACCCGGCGCGCCGACTGCACGAGCCGCCGGTTCGTCTCCGCCTCCGCGAGGTTCGGCGTCGACAGACCGGCCTCGACCGATATGCCGTGCACCCCGAGGAACAGCAGGTCGAAGTGGAGCGCCGCGATCGCCTGGTCGGCGACCGGCCCCACCAGCGAGTCGGAGGGCGTACGCACCCCGCCCGTCAGCACCACCGTGGCCGCGCCCTGCCGCGGGCCCGAGGTGCGCTGCGCCGCGTGGAAGACATCGGCCACCCGCACCGAGTTGGTGACCACGGTGAGGTCCGGCACGTCCTGCAGCTGGTGCGCCAGAGCGAACGTCGTCGTACCACCCGACAGGGCGATCGCCGCGCCCGGCGCGACCAGCTTGGCCGCGGCGCGTGCGATGTCCTCCTTGGCGGTCGGCTCCAGACCCGACTTGGCCTCGAAACCCGGTTCGTGCGTACTCGCCTCGACGACCGGGACCGCGCCGCCGTGCACCTTCTCCAGCACGCCCTGGCGCGCGAGCGCGTCGAGGTCGCGGCGGACCGTCATGTCCGACACGCCGAGCTTGCGGGTCAGCTCGTTGACCCGGACACCGCCCCGGCGGCGGACCTCGTCGAGGATCAGGGATCGCCGCTGCTCCGCGAGGAGGTTCTGATTCTCGCTCACGTACGCTCCGGTCCTTTCGCCTCAATGCCGTCGACACACCCCGCACACCGGCTCCTACCGGGACATTCCTCCCGGCCGCGGTGCGAGGACGCCCCATCCTTGCATGTCGAGGGCCGGACAGCGCCACCGCCCGCTCGTCGCACTTCCGCCACCCGGCGTTCGTCTTCGCGCTGCGGTTTCATCACAGATCGGGGAGATTCCGTGACAGGGGGTGTGCGGCGCCGTGGAAACGGAGATCCTTGGGCCCGCACGGGCAGAGCCGACGGCGTGTCATGGGGGAAGTGCGAAGCAGTGGAACACGCGCAGGAACACGCGGCGACCGGCGGACCGGACGGTCCCGCCGCGGGGCGCGGCGAGAGCGGGACCGCCCTGGAACTCCTCGTCCACGGCGTGGGCGGCACCACGCCGCAGGAGATGCTCAACGATCCGCGGACGGTGCGGATCACCGGCGACCACATCGCGGCCGTCTTCCGGCGCGCCGACGACGTCGACGCCGAGCACGGCCCCGACGACCGCCGCCGCGACGGACCCGTGCCCGAGGCCTACGTCTGGTGCAACCTCACCTCCGGCAACGGCACCCGCGCCCTGTGGCTGTTGCTACTGCCGTTCATGGTCGTCAACCTCGCCCACTGGATGCGCCCCACCGCCCACGGCCGCCGCCGCACCGTGCGCCTGTACGGTCTCCTGGTGCGGCTCGCGGGCCTCACCCTGACGGTGCTTCTCGTCGCGGCCGCCTGCGAGGTCGCCCTCGACCTGGCGGCCTGGCAGTGCGCGGGCACGGCCCCGTGCGCCGACCGCCACTCCTGGCTGGGCTTCCTCTCACCCACCGTCTCGGACGGCGGCTGGTGGAGCGCCCCCGGCCGCCGGCTCGCCCTGGCCGCCGTCGTCCCCACCGCCCTGACCGTCCTGCTGTGGTACCTGTCCCGGCGTACGTGGAGCGACTACGAGTCCCAGCAGCCCATCGAACGGGCGCCCGAGCCCGAGGGGGACGGCGGCCCGACCGCCCTCGGCCGGCCCGGGTTCTGGTACGGGCGCCGGCTCGTGGCCCGGCTGCGCGCCGCGCACACCGCCGCCGGCCTGATCACGGTCGCCGCCGCCGTGGGCAGCGCCGCCGCCCGCCACGACCGCCGACCCGGCGGCCCCGCCGTACTCGACACCCTGGGAACGCTCCTGGAAGCGGCCCTCGCGGCCTGCGCGGTCGCGGTGGTGTGGGTGGTGTGCCGCCGCGGCCGCAGCGAGAGACGGCTGGACCGCACACTCGACGAGCGCTTCGTACGGCGCCTGCCGCTCGCCGCGCTCGTCCTGCTCGCCCTCGCCGTGGTGTACGCCGGGTGGGAGCGCCCCGGCTGGAGGTCGGAGGGCCGGCTGCCGGGCGACACGACCTTCGGCGCGATCGCCCTGGTGCAGGGCCTGCTCGTGATCGTCCTCGGGGTCGTCGCCCAGGTCCTGCACCGCACCGATCCCGACCGGCGGGCCGTGCTGCGGGGCCTGGGCGGACCCGCGGTGGCGATGCTGGCCTGCGCGCTCGGCGGGGTGATGTCCGGCGGCGTCTCCCAGCGCGTGTCCGACTGGCTGGACGGCACCGGGGCGTCGATCGAGGGCCCGCCCGTGCTGCTGACCTGGCAGGCGTCCGTGATCCCGCCGCTGCTGGTCGTGCTGCTGGGGCTGTTCGGCTGGCTGGCCCACCGCGCCTGGCGGCTCGCCCGCGCCGAACGCGCCGCCGTCGCGCTCGACTACCCCGACGAGGCACAGGACCGTGCGCGCACCCGCCGTATCTCCTACACCCGTGCGATGGCCTCGCTCACCGATCGCGGACCCCGCGTCGTCGCCGTCACCTCCGGCGTCACTCTGCTGCTGGGCGCCGCGGCCCTCGTGGGCGCCCTCGCCACCGACGAGACCCCCGGCGAGGCCGCGCAGGGCACCTACCCCGTCGTCCACGGCGCCGCCGAGACCGCCCAGGCCCTCGGCTCCTGGCTGATCGGCCTCGGCTTCATACTCTTCGTCACCTGGGGCCGGCGCGCCTACAAGGACGCCGCGGCCCGCCGCACGATCGGCATCCTGTGGGACGTCGGCACGTTCTGGCCGCGCGCCTCCCACCCCTTCGCCCCGCCCTGCTACGCCGAGCGCGCGGTGCCCGACCTGACCTGGCGGATGGCGACCTGGACCAGGACCACCGGCGGCCGGCTGGTCATCTCCGGGCACTCGCAGGGCAGCGTGCTCGCCGCCGCCGCGGCCTGGCAACTCGCCCCCTCCGCACGCAGACGTGTCGCGCTCCTGACCTACGGTTCCCCGCTGGAGCGCCTCTACGGGCGCTGGTTCCCGGCGCACTTCGGACCCGCCGCGCTCGGCTCCCTGCACCGGGACATCGACTGCTGGCGCAACCTGTACCGGCTCACCGACCCCATCGGCGGCCCGATGCGGCTGCCCGGAGCGCAGGTCGACCACGCCCCTTTGCTGGACCCCCTCGCCTACGGCCGCACCGCGCTGCTGCCGCTGCCCGCGCCGATCCTCGGTCACTCCGACTACCAGGCCGACCCGGTCTTCGCCGAGGAACGCCGCATCCTGCTGGCCCGGCTGCGGCCGACGGCACCGGATGCCGCCGAAGGGGAGCCGTCGCAGACCCCGGCGGCACCGGACGTGCCGTCACCACGGCACGAGCCCGAACCGCCCGCCGCATAGGCGGGCGCCTCCTCACACCACCTCGGGCAGATCCTCGGCGTAGAGCAGCGTCAGGTCGTCCTTGTTCGGCTCCGGGAGCTGGGCGACCCGGCTCGCGTGCCGCTCGACCATGGCCTCGAACGTCTGCCGCGCGGTGCGGCCGTTGCCGAACGCCGGGCCCTTGGGGAGCACGGTGAAGTACGTCCGCAGGGCCTCCGAAGCGCCCGGCGCGAGCCGGTACTCGTGCTCCTCCGCCTGCTGCTCCACGATCCGCAGCAGGTCCTCGGGGCCGTAGTCGCTGAAGGTGATGGTCCGGGAGAAGCGGGACGCCACACCCGGGTTGACGGACAGGAACCGCTCCATCTCGGCCGTGTAGCCCGCGACGATCACCACGACCGCGTCCCGGTGGTCCTCCATCAGCTTCACCAGCGTGTCGATGGCCTCCTTGCCGAAGTCGCGGCCCGCGTCCTCCGGGGACAGCGCGTACGCCTCGTCGATGAACAGCACACCGCCGCGCGCCTTTTCGAAGGCCTCCTGGGTGCGGATCGCCGTCGAGCCGATGTGCTCGCCGACCAGGTCCACCCGGGACACCTCGACCAGGTGGCCCTTTTCCAGCACGCCGAGCGAGGCGAGGATCTCGCCGTAGAGCCGCGCGACCGTCGTCTTGCCGGTGCCGGGGGAGCCGGTGAAGACCAGGTGCCGCTTGACCGAGGCGGCCTTCAGACCGGCCTGCTGACGGCGCCGGCCGACCTCGATCATGTCGGTGAGGGCCCGCACCTCGCGCTTGACGCTCTCCAGGCCCACGAGCGCGTCGAGTTCACCGAGGACGTCCTTGGAGGAGCGGGCCGGTGACTCGGGCTCGGCGACCGGCGCCGGGGGAGCCGGTTCGATGCGCTGTCCCGGCACCGCGCCCAGCAGGCCCGCGGAGTGGCTCACCGTCTGCACGGCCGTCTCCCGCGCCGCGGGCGCGCGCAGCCCCGCGCTCTCGTCGCTCGTGCAGTCCTCGACGAGCGGACCCGCCCCGGACGCCGCGTCGGCGCCGCCGTCCGCGAACTCGTAACCCCCGCGCGCGCACCGCTCCGTGCGGCACTTCCGCAGCGTCGTCCGGCTGCCGTCGATGACGTGGAAGCCGTAGCCGCCGCTGCCCGTCACCCGGCAGTTCAGGAAACTTCCCCGGCCACCGGCCGAGACGTAGACACCGGCCTCCGCGGGGGAGTCGATCGTGCAGCGCTCCACGGTGGGGTCGGCGCCCTTGGTGACGATCACGCCGGTCTGGGTGCCGTCCACCGTGCAGCCGCTGAGCGTGCCGCCGCTGCCGTGGTCGCGGAACCAGGCGCCCGTCGCCGCGTCGCGGATCCGGCAGTCGTCGAGCTGCGCCGTCGCCCCGTCGCTGACCGACACGGCCGTGTTGCGCACCTGCGAGAGGTCGGTGTCGACGACGTCGGCCCGGGAGCCCCGGTCGAGGATGAACAGCGCGTCCGGCACGTCGTGCACCCGGCAGGAGTCCAGTACGGCGGTGGCGCCGTCGCTGACCCACACCGCCGGGTAGTCACCCGTGCTGTCGAAGATCTCGCACTGGTTGGCGTCCACCCGCGTGCCCGGGTCCCACACCGACAGGCCGTTGCGCCCGAACTGCCGCACGGTGGTGCGGGTCAGCGTGAGAACGGAACGGGAGCGCAGGTCGACCGCGTTCTCCGGGATGTCGTGGATGCGGCAGTCGGCGAGCGTCAGCACCGCGTCCGTGTCGAGCGTGACGCCGTCGGACGCCGTGCGGTGCACATCGCAGTCGGTGAGGTGCGCGGTGGCCCGGCCGGTGATCTGCACACCGCTGCCCCGGACTTCGTACACCTCGCAGCCCACGGCCTCCAGCGCGGAGTTCTCCCCGGTCGCCGACAGGCCCGACCCCGAGGTGTGGTGCACCCGGCAGCGCTCCAGCCGCGGGTGGGCGCCGCCGCGCACCGCCACACCCGCCTGGCCGGCCGCGACGACCTCGCACTCCTCGAACACCCCGCCCGCGCCGTCGAGTACGGCGATGCCGATGCCCGCCGGATTGTCGACCGCGCAACGCCGCACCGTGGGCCGGGCGCTGCCGCGTACCTCGATGCCGGCCGCCGACCGCGTCACGACCCGTACGTCCCGCAGCTCCGGGGTGCCCTCCTCCACGAGCACGGCCGGGGCGGCCGCGTCCTGACCCTCCACGTGCAGGTCCTGCACCACCGCCGAGGCGCGCACGGTCAGCGGCACGCCGTCCACCGGCGCGATCCGCACCGAGCCGGGAGAGCCGTCGGGGCCGCGCAGGGTCACCGCGCGCTGCAGCACGAGGTTCTCCCGGTAGGTGCCGGGCGCGATGGTGAGGACGTCTCCGTCGGCCGCGGCCTCCAGAGCGGCGGCGAGCGATGCGTACTCACCCGTTCGGCGCCGCCACCGCGACGTGCCGGTGTGCGTCACCTGGACCGTGCCCTGTGCCATGGTGTAGCTGTGCCCCCACCTCGGTCGTACTGATGGCTCGTCCGCCTTCGGGGTGCTCCGGCCGGCGCCGCGACCGCGACCGGGCCAGGACCTTGGGCGGCCCGGGCGCGCACGCGGTATCGACACCGGCGCGTCCCTGAGGCTCGCTCGCGCGCGGGTTGTTGCCGAACGGTTCGGCCGGACCACCGTAGCGTGCGCGCGGCTGGTGGGTTGACCAGAGCCGGAAGGCCGTCAGCTGCCGGCGCCCGTCCTGCCCCAGTCCGGGCCGGCCTTCTCCCATGCCTGGTCCCAATGGGCGTACCGGCGGCGGACCATGCGCCAGACGATCAGCCGTCTGCCGCACTCCGTGAGACCGGCCGTCGCCAGGGCCGCGCCGAAGCCGGCGAGGACCGCGTGGGTGGAGGCGGTCGCGGAGTCGAGCGGGCGGGGGACCATCCTGCCGTGCCGGTCGGTCCATATCCGGAACGCATCGCCCTGTCGCGGGTCCTTGAGGCTCGACAGCACCGGGCCCTGGTGCGTCGTGCCGTCCGGCGCGGTCCAGTCGGCGAGGACACGGGTGCGCAGATCGCGGCCCGAGGAGGTCTCCGGGTCGGCGTCCAGCGGGGAGCGGTCCAGCTTGCGGATCACGGTGGCGGTCACCAGATGCCGTGCCTCGTGCTGCGCCCGCACGGAACGCTGCAGCGCGTCCTCGGTCGATCCCCCGACGAGTGCGCCGACGACCGGCGCTGCCAGCAGCATCAGCAGCAGGGCGGCCAGTGCCACCCAGGCCTCGGCCAGGTCGGTCGCGCGGCGGAGCGGATTGCGCCGCCAGCGCCAGAGTCCGCTGATCGCTCGCACCGCCTGCACCCCCTTCCCGCTCCGTGATACTCCCCGGCGGAGCCGTCCACGCACGGGCCCGTCGAAGAGAGAGCGACATCACCTCTCCCGAGGGCCTCTCATGAATTTCTCACACAGGCTCAACGCCCGGCCGGGCGGCACGGTTCCCGCTCCGCTCGAAGAGCTAGGCGAGGATCCTGAGCGGGTCGCCGAGCCGGATCGTGCCGCCCGACAGCGGCACCAGGTCTTGTCCGAAGATCAGCTTGCCGTCGAGCCGGCGGTGCCGTCCCAGACTGAACAGGGGCTCGTGGCCCCGCTCGCCGGTGCCCTGGTCGGTGGTGGTCACCACGCACCGGCCGCACGGCCCGGCGACACGGAACACCACGTCCCCGAGGGCGATGCGCGACCAGTCGTCCTCGGCCCACGCGGGGGTGCCCGTCACGACCACGCTCGGCCGGAAGCGGTTCATGGGCAGCGGGCCCTCGGCGGCGTACTCGCCCTGGGCGATCAGGGAGTTGAGGGCGTCGAGCGAGGCGGTCGTGGTGAGCAGCAGCGGCACGGCGTCGGCGAAGGAGACGGTCTCGCCGGCCTGCGCGTACTCCGCGGCGAGGGGCCGGCGGGTGGCCGGATCGTCCAGGTACACCAGGCGTGCCCCGGCGCCGAGGAAGGAACTGCACCAGGCGTGCGCGGCCTCGTCCTCGGCGGGGACGGCTTCGACCTTGTCGCGGAAGATCTCCACCGGCAGCGCGGTGGCGTGCCGGGGAACGGGCACCGACAACGTCGGCATGCCGGGCGCGGACAGACGGACGCCACCGCCGGGCAGAAGCTCGGCGGCGGCGCGCGTGAGTCGCGGATGACGGCGCTGTGTGACGACCTTTCCCCCGTCGTCGATCAGCACCCAGCGTCGGTCTCCGGCCAGCCCCCAGGGCTCCACAACGGCCTCCCGGGCCGCCTTGACCGGATGGACGTGGATCGAGTGCAGGTGAGCGTTCCCCATGGGGCCATCGTGCCAGCCGGCGCCGACGGTCCCAGGGAGGGCGGCTCAGTACCCGCGGTACTGCTGGCTGTTGTACGGATCCTGGTAGGGAGCCGGGGCCGGCCGGGGAGCCGCGGGGCGCATCGCCTCGTAGCCCGCGGGGGCCGCCGGACGCGGCTGCTGCGGGCCCGGGTAGCCGCGCGGAGCGGTGGCCTGCTGCGGAATGTACGCCGCGGGCGCCTGCTGCAGCGGGGAGGGCTGCTGCGCCTGCGGATAGCCGTACGCGGACTGGGACGGGGCTGCCGGGAGAGCGGGCAGCGCCGACGGGAGCGCGGGCAGGCTGCTGCCCGGCATGTCGTACTGAGCGGGGACCCGGATCGGCGCGATCTGCGGGGTGCCCCGCTCGGCGACGAGCTTGTCGTAGATCGGGGTGTCCGGGAAGGAGGCGGAGTAGTAGCCGCCGCCATAGGTGGAGCGGGGGGAGGTCATGGCACATAAGTTAAGCCAACGATGTGCTGGTTGGGGAGACCGATAAGAGGGTTGTTTTCCGTGTCCGCGGTGACCCGGGAGCCCCAATGCGAGCGAACTCGCCAAAAAGGGGCGCACAGCGGGGTCGTGATCGTCTAAAGGCCGAGTTCCGGGCGGGTTACCAGCGGTTGGCCCCCGGTCTTCCGGGTGCTCGCGCATGGGACTTCACCGTGGCAAGGAATAGGTTGTGCGCACGAACTCGACGGACGGCCGGGACGGGCCTGGCGCGGTGCCACGCAATGGGGGCGGACATGCACATGCTGAAAGGTTCAAATACTCCGGTGCCGACCGCTGCGCTGCGGGTGGAACTGGGATGGCGGGCCGGAGCGGGCGTGCCCGACGCCGACGCGTCCGCTCTGCTGCTGGCCGGCGGCAAGGTCCGCTCGGACGCGGACTTCGTCTTCTACAACCAGCCCCGGCACGCCTCCGGGGCGATCCGGCACGAGGGCAAGCGCACCACCGACGGCCGCGTGACGGACACGCTCCTCGTCGACCTCGCGCGCGTGGAGCCCGCGATCGAGACCGTCGTCCTCGCCGCCTCCGCCGACGGCGGCGCCTTCGGACAGGTCCCCGGCCTGTACATCGAGGTCCAAGACGCCGCCCAGGGCAACCCGGTGGCCCGCTTCGACAACCCCGGCGCCACCACCGAAACCGCTTTCGTGCTGGGGGAGTTCTACCGTCGTCAGGGCGCCTGGAAGTTCCGTGCCGTCGGTCAGGGCTACAGCAGCGGACTCGAAGGGCTCGCCACAGACTACGGCATCACGGTGGACGAGCCGCAGCACGCGGCACCGGCTACGGCACCCGCACCGGCCGTGGCGCCGGCGCCTCCCGCGGCCGCGCCGCCCGCCGCGTAGTCCGCGGCGAGACCGGCCGGGTCGGCGA
>NZ_JAKEIO010000083.1 GCF_021474405.1 [Streptosporangium] indianense | reverse complement strand
GGGTCGGGGGCCGCGGGGTGGGATGCGTGTCGTCAGAAGCCCCGCAGGATCGCCGTCTTCGTCCTCGTGAACTCCTCGTCCGTGAGGACGCCCTCGCGGTGCAAGCGCCCCAGTTCGCGCAGCCGGCGCAGGAGCACGTCGTGGTGGTCGGAGGCGGGCGGCGGCACGCAGGGCGCCTCGATCCCGTCGCTCCCCGTCGCGGTGCGTGCCGACGGGTGCGGCAGCCGGGCGGTGACCGCCGCGGCGACCAGTGCGGTGAGCAGGTCCCGGCGGGCGTTGCCCCACAGGTCCAGCGCGTACGGGTCCTTCTCGGGCGGCAGTGCCGAGGACACGGTCTCGCGGGTCACGAAGCGCAGGGAACCGTCCACGCGGCCGGTGTTCGGCAGCCACTCGACCCGGACGAGGTCGCCGATGTCGATGATCCGCGGGCCGGTGGCGCGTTTGACCCGCTCGGAGGTCTCCGCCCAGTCGATGCGGATCCGGGTGCCGTCGAAGGAGACCGTCCCGTCCGAGGTGCGCACCGAGACCGGGACCGGCGGGCCGGGCAGCAGATAGGTCCGCGCCGGTTCCCGCGGGATCCGGTCGAGGAGCAGCGCACGGCGGATCTCCTCGATGACGTACTCGGCGACCCCCGTCCGGTCGGCGGCCACGGCCAGCCGGTAGGGATCGGCCGCGTCCGGCAGTCGCCCGCCCGTCGCCTGGAGCAGGGGATCGGCGCCCTGCCGCAGCCGCAACCTCAGCCGCCCGCGCCTGCGTTCGGACTCCAGGACGATCCCGGCCACCGCCGCGAGCGGCACGTCGATCTCTCCCCACGTCCGCCGGAACAGCGGCACGGAGCGGTTCAGGCCGGGCGTGATCCGGATCGTGTCGCCGTCGAAGGCCCAGGTCCCGTCCCGCTGGATGATCTCGGCCATAGGGGAATTCTCCCAGCCGGGTCAACAGGGCGCACTGAAGTTCACCCGTGTTGACCAGACCGGACGGACGCGGACGGGGTGATGTAAGGCACAATTCGCTGTCGTCGCACGGGAGTTGCACAGCGGTGTTTCCGGGGTCCGGAAGGCCGGTGGCGGTTGGGTCGCGGGAAGGCGGGCGTCGGGCGTGGCGGTGCGGGAGACGGGGCAGAGCGGCGCGGACCCGGGCGGGTACGCGGCCGCGCGTGCGGGTGTCCGTGCCGAGGGGTACGCGGGCGGCTACGCCGGTGTGCCCACCGGTGGACACGGCGGGTACGCCGGAGTGCACCCGGGCGGACCGGGGGTGATCACGAGGGCGGGTGCGCCTGCGGGGACTGCCCGCACGGGGCGCGTGAGGGGCACCGGCGGGCCGTCGCCGCGTTCCTGCGCCGCCGGGACGAGTTCGCCGCCGGGCGCGGACTGCCGGCCGCGGTGGCCCACTCCGCCTCCGCCTCCCGCCAGTGGGTCTCCGAGGAACTGGCGCAGTCCGCCGAGCAGGTCGCCGAGCGAGGGCGGGCGGAGGGGCAGGCCTGGCTGACGGGTCTGTGGCGGCGCACCGCGGCCGTCGTCTGGGCGGCCGTGGTGCTGTTGCTGCTGGGTCAGGCCCTCACCGCGGTCGGCGCCGGGTGGACGGCGGCGCGTACGGCCGGACTGGCCGCGGCACTGGTCACGGCCCTGGCGCTGACCGCCGCGTCCTGGTTCCACCGGGCGAGGGGCGGGGTGCTGGCACCCGTGATCGGTGAGGACAACCGGCTGTCCACGTCCCGTACGGTCGCCGCGGCCTGGGTGCTGTTCGTGGCGTACTCGGTGCTCGTCCTGGCGGGGCGACTGGCCGCCGCCTCCGGACACCGGGAGCGGGACGCGCTGATCTCCGGCCTGGACCTCGCCCGGGGCGCCGGCATCGTGACCGTGCTCGCCGCGCTGTGCGGGATCGCCGTGCTCGTGCGGCGGGTGGTCGGACTGCGGGTGCTGGGCCAGCGGCTGCAGAAGGTACGCGCCCACCGGCCACGGGCCGCCGACCTCCTGACCGACGACGCGGGGCGCGGCACCTTCGCCGACATCCAGTACGTCGTCGTCAGCGCTGTCGCCCTGGTCTTCGCGGCGGTACGGCTGGCCCGGCACCCGGAGCAGCTGCCGGATCTGCCCTGGGGACTGGCGGTGGTGGTGCTGGTGTCGGGCGCCACGTATCTGGCGGGCAAGTACGCCGAGGGTGGTCGGCCGGTCATCCTCTCCGTGGTGCGGGCCCGGGAGGCGGGCGACCTGGACGGGCCGATCCGCACCGGCGACGACATCGAGATCCGCGGTGCGGGCTTCGTGCCGCCGGGGGCGCAGGGCGCCGACCGGCTGGCCCGGATGGTCGTGCGCGTCGGCGCGGTGCACGTCCACGTGCCGCTGGTGCCGGTGCCCGGGGGGTTCCGCAACCCCACGGACACGCTGCTGACCGTGCCGGTACCGGCCGACGTGGAACCGGGCAGGGTGGAGGTGCAGGTCGTCACCGCCGCGGGGGCCGAGACGAATCGGTACGCGGTCGATGTGACGGAGTGAGGGCGGCGGCCCGGAAGCCACTGCGTGGACCACCCCGTCGGGCACCACGCCGCAGCACCCCGCACGGCCGCCCTGGAGACCATCCCCCGCGGTGACCACCCCGTTGGGCACCACACCGCGGCACCCCGCGTCGCCGGAAGGCCGGCCCGAGCCGTTCGCTCAGGATTGAGCGCGGTCCGGGCGGCGTACGTATCGTCTGTTGAGGGGGCTCGGCACCGGCGGGCGAGAGGCGGCTAGCAGCGATGACTCACGGTATGCGAACGGACACGCACACCCCCCACTTCGGCCAGGGGGGAGGCTGGCGCGACAACGCCACCCGCTTTGCCCTGCTGCCGCTGCGCATCTTCCTCGGCGTCACCTTCATCTACGCCGGCCTGGACAAGCTCACCGACAGCGCCTTCATGAAGGACTCCGGTGCCGGGTCGATCGGCGACATGATGCGCGCCGTACGCGACTCCTCCGCCATTCCCGCCCTGGTCGACCTCTCCCTCAAGAGCCCCGTCGGGTTCGGCTACGCCATCGCCTTCGGCGAGCTCGCCGTCGGCATCGGCACCCTGCTCGGCCTGCTCGCCCGTCTTGCCGCACTCGGCGGCGCGCTGATCTCCCTCAGCCTGTGGCTGACCGTGAGCTGGGCCTCCGACCCGTACTACTACGGCAACGACCTCGCCTACCTCATGGCCTGGACCCCCCTGATCCTCGCCGGCGCGCCCCTGCTGTCCCTCGACGCCGCGCTGCGGTCGCGACGACGGCAGCGAAGCGGCGCGTACCGGTAGCGGAGGCCGTACCGGCGGCGGGCCGACGCAGGCCGCACCGGCCGGCCCACGTCAGCCCATGTCCGCGCCCGTACCGCCGTCCCGGCGGCGTCGGCGCACCACGCCCGTCAGGAGCGCCACCGCGCCCGCCAGGCACAGCCCGCCCGTGACGAGGGGGATCGCGACGAACCACGGGATGTCCCAGGCACCGCCCGCGTCACCCGCGTAGAGGACGCCCGCCACCACGAGGACGGTGCCGGCGACCAGCTTCCCGGGCTGGAGTTCATGACGCAGCACGGCTGACCTCCGCCTGTCCTACGCCGACCTGGAGGTCCAGGTCGATGGTTCCGGACTTCTCGACGCCCCCGGCGGGGGAGAGGGTGATCCGCTTGTGCCGTCCCGGCTGCACGTCCACGTCCTTCGGGTCGTCGCCCGGCAGCTGGAGATCGCCGACGCCGACCTCGACGTCCAGCCGCACGATCACGTCGTCGGGCACCAGCACCCTGACCTTGCCCATGCCGATCTCCGCCCGTGTCGTGACCGTCTGCTTCCCGGACACGTCCAGCCTGCTCAAGTCCAGGGTGCCGACGCCGGTGCCCAACTCGTACTGCTGCCGTACGTCCGCCACCGTGGCGGGCCGCCAGGTGGTGCGCGCCCAGTGCGTGTCGATCGCCTTCGGCAGGGCCGCCGCGCCGACCATCAGGCCCGCCGTGATGATCGCCAGGAAGATCGATCCCGCGCCGGTCCGGCCCAGGAGGGCGCTGACGGCTATGCCCAGGCCCAGCACGGCGAGCGCCCAGGACAGGCCCGTCTGCAGGCTGGTGCCGAGCGGGTGCCCGTCCCACGTGAGGCTCGTGCCCAGAGCGCCGGCGAGCAGCGCCAGCAGGAAGACCCAGCCGCCGATCCAGCGGGGGCCGCGCGGCCGGGGCGGCCGGGGGTGACGGGCGGGTATGTCCTCGCCGGTGCCGGGGCGGGTGCCGAGGCCGATGTTGACGGCCGCGGCGACGTCCAGGTCGCGGGTGTCGCGCGGGCCCCACAGATAGCCCGTGCCGCCGATGTGGGTGCCGTCCTTGACGATCGGGTCGCGCCACCAGGACGGGGAGGTGAGGAACACCGGCGGCGCCTGGGGCTCCGGCGGCGCGTCGGCGGCGGCCTGGGCGGCCAGCGGGTCGGGGCTGGGGGCGCCGCGCTGGCGTGACCAGTAACCGGCGCCCGCGAGGACCAGGGAGAGGACGACGGCGAAGGTCAGCACCCCGCCGTTGTGCAACATCGTCAGGAACACCCCGCAGCCGACCAGCGCGAACAGCACGGCCACCAGGGCCTGGCCGTCGACGCGGCCGGTGAGCAGCTTGCGGACCTCGTTCTCCTCCTCGTCGTCGTAGGGGACGAAGAGCCAGGCGAAGCCGTAGAAGAGGAGACCGATGCCGCCGGTGGCGGAGAGCACGGCGAGGGTGATGCGGAAGATCACCGGATCCATGTCGCACTGCCGCCCGAGCCCGGCGCAGACGCCGGCCAGCGTCTTGTGGCGGCGGTCGCGGCGGAACGCGTGCGGCGGCCCGGGCGGGACGGCCTCCTCGCCGGGGGCGGCCGTACCGGGTGCTCCTCCCTGTTCTCCCGCGCCCGCGCGCCCGGGCGCGGGACCCGCGGCGGGCGCGGCATCCTGCGGCCCGGCACCCTCGGGGCGCGGGCCGGAGCCGGGTCCCGGACCCGTCGCGGCGTGCTCGTGATCGGTCATGGGTCCATGGTGACGGGCGCGGCGCCGCGGCGGGAGTCGGAACGACCCTGGCCGGACCCTGATATCGGCCCTGAGAAGCGGCTCGGGAAGCGTTCGAGGGGCGGCCGACGGAGATCAGGGGAGCCTCAGGGGCCGACCCTGATGCTCCGGACTCCCGCACGTGTGACCATCAATGGCATGTCGGAAGCCGCAGCAGCGCCACTCGCCGAACCGCGGCCGCCGCGCAAGCTCTACCGCAGCAGTGACGGACGCTGGCTCGGGGGTGTGGCGCGGGGCCTCGCCGGGCATCTCGGGCTGCCCGTGATCTGGGTACGGCTCGTCTTCGTCGGCCTGTTCATGGCCGACGGCCTCGGTGCGCTGCTGTACGCCGCGTTCTGGTTCTTCGTCCCGCTCGGCGTCGGGGGTGTCGAGGCCCAGCGACCGCCGTCGCCGATGACCGAGGAGACATCGCCCGACGGCCGCCGCAGACGCGTCGCGCGCAGACCGGACCGGGGCCAGATCGTCGCCCTGCTCCTCATGGTTGTGGTGGCCATGGTCTTCGTGGGCAATGTGAACCTCAGCGGGGGCGCCCGGGCCTACCTCTGGCCGGCCGTCCTCGTCGGCGCGGGCGTCGCCCTCGTCTGGCGGCAGGCGGACAACGCCCGGCGGGCCCGCTGGGCCGAGGTCGGCCGCCGCCGGCGCACGGTCACGCTGATGCGCTCGGTGGGCGGCGTGCTGCTGGTGACGGCCGGCGTCTCCGGCATCTTCGTCCTCCAGGGCTCCGCGGCACACCTCGGTTCCGTCCTCCAGGCGGCCCTCGCCGTCCTCGTCGGCATCACGCTGCTCGCCGGGCCGTACCTGGTGCGCATGACGCAGGACCTCTCCGAGGAGCGCCTGATGCGCATCCGCGCCCAGGAGCGCGCGGAGGTCGCCGCCCATGTGCACGACTCGGTGCTGCACACCCTCACCCTGATACAGCGCAACGCGGACAACGCCAACGAGGTCCGCCGCCTGGCCCGCGCCCAGGAACGCGACCTGCGCACCTGGCTCTACAAGCCCGAGGGCACCGGCAAGGACGAGGCCGACGAACCCACCACCCTCGCCGACGCCGTCCGGCGCAACGCCGCCGAGGTGGAGGACAAGCACGGTGTGCCCATCGAGGTCGTCGTCGTGGGCGACTGCCCCCTGGACGACGGGATCGCCGCACAGATGCAGGCCGCGCGGGAAGCAATGGTGAACGCTGCCAAGTACGGTGGCGAGGGCGGCGCCGTGCAGGTCTTCGCCGAGGTCGAGGGGAAGACGGTCTTCGTGTCCGTCCGGGACCGCGGCCCCGGCTTCGACCTCGATGCGATACCCGCCGACCGGATGGGTGTCAGAGAATCGATCATCGGCCGTATGGAGCGCAACGGCGGCACGGCGCGGCTGCGCGCGGTGCCGGGCGGCGGCACGGAGGTCGAGCTGGAGATGGAGAGGGCGGAGAAGACGTCATGAGCGACCCGACCGAGGCGAACGGTACGGCGGGATCGGCGGAGACGGCGGGGCCCGCGGAGCAGAGCGGCGGCCCGGGGCGTCATGTCCGCGTGGTCCTCGTGGACGACCACCGCATGTTCCGTACGGGGGTCCAGGCCGAGATCGGGCAGACCGTGCAGACCGGCGTCGAGGTCGTCGGCGAGGCCGCCGACGTCGACCAGGCCGTCACGGTCATCACCGCGACCCGTCCCGAGGTGGTCCTCCTCGACGTCCACCTGCCGGGCGGGGGCGGCGTCGAAGTGCTGCGCCGCTGCGCCCCGTTGATGGCGGACACCGAGCAGCCGGTGCGCTTCCTCGCACTGTCCGTGTCGGACGCCGCGGAGGACGTGATCGGCGTGATCCGCGGCGGTGCCCGTGGCTACGTCACCAAGACGATCACCGGCACGGACCTCGTGGACTCCATCTTCCGCGTCCAGGAGGGCGACGCGGTCTTCTCCCCCCGGCTGGCCGGGTTCGTCCTGGACGCCTTCGCCTCCACGGACGCGCCGCCGGTCGACGAGGACCTGGACCGCCTGACCCAGCGCGAGCGCGAGGTGCTGCGGCTCATCGCGCGGGGTTACGCCTACAAGGAGATCGCCAAGCAGCTGTACATCTCCGTCAAGACGGTCGAGTCGCATGTCTCGGCGGTGCTGCGCAAGCTCCAGCTCTCCAACCGTCACGAGCTGACCCGCTGGGCGACGGCGCGGCGCCTGGTGTGACCCGGGGCGGGACCCGGCGCCCGGCCGGACCACCCGTCCCACCCGCGTCACCGCTCACACCACCCGCGTCGCTCCCGCGAACGGCATCTCGTCCAGCGGCGCGACGCGCACCGGTGCCGACGGGTTAGGGGCGTGGATCATCCGGCCGTTGCCCACGTAGATGCCGACGTGGCTGATGCCGGCGTAGAAGAAGACCAGGTCGCCGGGGAGGAGTTCGGAGCGGTCGACGCGGCGGCCGGCGGCGATCTGGGAGTACGTCGTGCGGGGGAGGGAGACGCCCGCCGCGCGGTACGCGGCCTGGACGAGCCCTGAGCAGTCGAAGGCGTTCGGGCCGGTGGCGCCCCAGACGTAGGGGCTGCCGAGCTTCTGGTGCGCGTAGGAGACGGCCGCCGCCGCGCGGGGGTTGGGCGCCTGCGAGGAGGCGGAGCCGGGGGCCGCGAGGGTGTCCCTGCCACCCGCCGACCGCGAGGCCCGGTCCTGGGAGACGCCCGGCCGGGAACGTTCCTGCGGGTCGAGGCGGGACAGCAGCCGCCGTGCCGAGCCCAGCTTGCCGGTGATCGTCTTCTGGTGCCGCTTCAGCTCACCCTGCCGCGACTTCAGGGACGTCAGCTCGATGTGGGCGGCCCCGCGCAGCTGCTCGATCTCCCGGAGCTGCCGGCGCACCCGCGCCACGGCGGTGTTCTGCCGGGTGCCGGCCCGCTCGACGAACTCGGCGTTCTCGAGGTACCGGTCGGGATCGTCGGAGAGGGCGAGCTGCACCGCGGGGTCGAGACCGCCGGCGCGGTACTGCGCTGCTGCGACCGAACCCAGGGCGTCCCGGGCGGAGTTGAGCCGCTCCGCCTTGCGCGCCGCCCGGTCCTGGAGGTCCTTCAGCCGCTGCCCGGCCGCCGCGGCCTTCTCCTTCGCGCCGTTGTACTTCTCGGTGGCGACCTCCGCCTCCTGGTACAGCCGGTCCACCTCGGCCTTGACCTGGCCGGGGGTGAGCTGCGGCTCGGCGTGTCCGGTCCCGTCGAAGCCCGTCGCCGTCGCCGCGCCCGCGAGGGCGATTGTGGCGGCCGTACGGGCCTTGCCGCCACCCAATGCGCGCTGTCGGGGCTTGCGGTGCGCTGCCAACTGGAGGCCACGTCCTTTCCTCGACCGCCGGCGGGTGCGGCCGCCGACGGGGAGCGGACGGGCGGCCTGCGCGTCCGGCGACGGCCCGCACAGGGGGGAGCGGACCGCCGCCGGACCATTTCGGCGGTGGTGTCCGACTGCCGCCCCTGGCCCGGGCGGCGGTGGGGAGCCGGGCACCTGGTGGGGACGCTAAGCGTCACCGTGGCGGCGTGGTGGCGGGTGTGCGGAAGTGTCCCGAGAGGACCGACGGTGACCATATGCGACCGTGGGCCGGCTCGCGCGCCGTCTACTTCACTCAGCGTGATGACCGATGCGTCGATTCGTCGGCGAGTGACCGTGATCGACTGCTATGGGGTGCATTTATGCACCCATGGGCCGGTGTCGGGCGGCCCCGGAGCCCCTGATTAGGCTCCGCCCTCATGGACGTACTCATCCACCTCTTCGTCGGCCTCCACATCATCGGCATCGCCTCGCTCCTGGGCGGCTTCCTCACTCAGATGAAGGCGATGGGCGAGGGTACCGCCCGCTTCACCCCCGCGATGCTGCACGGCGCGTTCACGATGCTGGTCACCGGTGTGATCCTGGTCGGCCTCAACCAGGCCGACGACCAGACGGTGAACAACATAAAGATCGGCGTGAAGCTGGCCCTGCTGATCGTGATCCTCGGCCTGGTCTACGTGAAGCGGGACGACGAGAAGGTCGACAAGGGCCTCTTCGGCCTGGTGGGTCTGCTGACCACGGCGAACATCTTCATCGCCGTGCTCTGGACCTGATCCGGGAGCGCCGGGCGGAGTCGAGGGCCCAGGCGGTGCACCCGAGCCAGGCGGACACCGCGACCCACAGCAGCACCTCCCCGGCGGCGTCGAGCCAGGGGACGTCGAGGGCGGCGGCGACCGCGAGGGTGGCCGCGGCCGTCACGACCGCGGCGAACACGGTCGCCCAGCGCCGTACGTCGTAGAGGTGCCGGGGCCAGAAGAGCTCGGCGAGCAGCAGGGCGACGCAGGCGATCAGCGCGAGCACGAGCAGCGTGACCGTCGTCGTGCGCAGGACGTCGGCGTTCTCCTCGTTCCACAGGTACAGGCGCGGGCTGTCGGCGGCGACGAGCCGCGCCCCGGCCAGTGCCGACATGGCGAGGGCACCGGCCGCCAGCCAGTGGTCCCCGCGCCCCTCCTCCACCTGCCGGGGCTGGAAGCGGAACAGGGCGAGGCCGTAGAGGGTGAGCCCCAGCCAGAACAGCACGAGGGCCGCGTGGGCGAGCCAGGCCGCCGCGTCGGCCGCTGCGAGTGTCGCGCCGAGCACGGCGAGCCCCTCGGTGGCCACGCAGCGCAGGAACACCGTTCCGCGGCGTCCCTGGGCCTCCACGCTGAGCAGTACCGCCCAGAGCATCATGGCGAGCGCCAGTAGCGCCGCCGCCAGGGTCTGCTGTCCGGCCGCGGAGAAGCCGGTGCCCAGGACGGCGGTCGCCGCCACCATGGTGAGCGCGGCCGGGGTCTCCGTCCGCCACTCGCCGCGCGCCCGCTGGGCCAGGGCCGCGGCCGCGGCCAGCCAGGCCGCGCAGGCCAGGGCGAGGGTGACGCGGGCGGGGACGGCGTAGCCCGCCGAGTCCAGGCCGACCGACACGGTGCCGGTCGCCAGCGCATATGTCGACCACCAGGTGGCGAACGGGGAGGGACCGGACATAGCGCCGATGCTAGAGAGCGGCGCGCGCGTTACGGGAGGGGCACGCGCGCGCCCCTCGAAATGCGAGGAAACCGTCCGGTCGAGTTCTCAGAGTTCTCATGGGCCGGGTATTCGTCACCGCTTCTGATGGAAGCGGCGAGGTCATTGTCGACGCTGGGCACTACCGGAACCGAGGTGGCCGGAAGGGAGCCCTGTGTTCACGCCGGTCACTCCGCGGAGCGATGCCCGGCTGTCCGTCGCGGACGACAAGCTGACGACAGGCAGCCGGGAATCCGACAGATCCGAAGAGGCCCTCAGGAGACCACTCAGGCCGGGCGGACCACACTGTGGATCGCCGACTCGCCGTCGTAGTAGATCGACTCCTCGCGCACGTACGTGCCGGGCTTCGGCGCGTGGATCATCATGCCGTTCCCGATGTAGATCCCGACGTGGGTGACGTCGTCGTAGAAGAAGACCAGGTCACCCGGCTGGGCCTGGGAGAGCGGAACCGTGGTTCCGGCGTTCACCTGGTCGTAGGTCGTGCGCGGCAGGGTGACGCCCGCGGCCTTCCAGGCGGCCTGGGTCAGGCCCGAGCAGTCGTAGGAGCCGGGCCCGACGGCGCCCCACACGTACGGCTTGCCGATCTGGGCGCGGGCGAAGGCCAGCGCCTTGTCGGCCTTGGTGGCGTACGAGGAGTCGGCCGGGGCCGTCGAGGAGGACGAGCCGGAGCCCGTCGATCCCGTGGAGCCCGGCGAGGCCGTCCCGCTGTCCTGCTGCTGGGCGGCCTCCTCCTGCGCCTGCTGACGCGCGGCCTGCTGCCGAGCCAGCTCGTCGGCCTTGCGGGCGGCCTCCTCCCGCTTCTCCTTCTCGATCGCCGCGAGCCGGGCCTTCTCCTCGGCGGTCAGCTTCGACATCAGCTCGCGCGCGTCGGCGAGCTTGCGCTGGACGGTGGCCTTGGCGGTCTTCAGGTCGCCCTGCGACTCGGTGAGCGTCTCGAGGCTCTCGGTGGCCTCCTGGCGCTTCTTCATCGTCTCGGACTGCTGGGTGACGTAGTCGTCGACCGCGACCTTCTGGCGGCCCGTCATCCGGTCCATCAGCTGGGTCTGGTCGAAGTAGTCCTGCGGGGTGTCCGCCAGCAGGAACGTCGCCGTGTCCGGGGCGGCGGCGCCGGTGCGGTACTGGGCGGAGGCGAAGGAGCCGAGCTCCTCGCGCGCCTCGTTGAGCTTCTGGGTGCGCTGGGCGACGTCGTCGAGGAGGGTGTCGACGCGCTTGCGCTGCTTCGCGGTCTTCTCCTTGGCCGCGTTGTACTTCTCGGTCGCCGACTCGGCCTGGCGGTACAGGTCGTCGACCTTCTTCTCGACTTCCTCCAGGCTGGGCTTGTCGTCGGCCGCGGGGGCGGCGTTGGCCGACTGGGAGAGCAGGGCCACGGAGGTGAGGGCCGCCGTTGCGAGGGCGGGGGTCCGTATGCCTGCCACGCGCGTACCCGTAGGACGCGACTTGCGGTGCGACGCCAAGGGAGGCGACTCCTTCCACGTTCCGCCTACCGGGTTAGCTGTCGGGTTCGGGCGGGTGGTTCGGAAGGTTTGCCCTACGGCCTCTCCGCTCAGGGAGTCGGGCCGATTCACCCCAGGTTCACGGTTGGGTCCCCGGCTCCGGCTGCCACTGCGGCACACCGGACTCGGCGGAGGCCGCGCGGCCCGGCGACGTTCGCCGGTGGGGGTCGTGCGGCCTGGTCGCACGGTAGCCAACTGGTGTGGCCCCTGTGAAGGTTGATGGGTGATATGCCCGATACATTTTCGTGACCTTATCCCCGGGCGTTGCCGAGAGTGAGCGATCAAGGGGGATTCGTGGTCAAAGATCCGCGTATGTAGTGGCAATAGCAGGGCGTGATCATGCCGTCATGGAGGGCGACAACGCGCCTCCGTGCGGTCGGCGGGACACCGGGTGCGCGGCGATGTTCTCAGGGCGGCGGCGGGCTGTCAGTGGGGCGCCCTAGACTCGGAGAGCGATGAGCAGCCTCTTTGACGACCACTTCCTGGCGAACCTCCAGGCCCAGCGGGGCCCGGCCGACGAACCCCCGCCGCCGCCCGAGGACGATCACGTTCCGGAGCCGATCCCGGACGATCTGTTCGGCGGGAAGTTCGACGCGCCCCCGGACCGGGACGCCTACTACCGGGACGGAGCCCCCCGCCCCGTGGTGGACGCCGCCGCCCTCCTGGAGGGGCTGAACGACAACCAGCGCGCCGCCGTCGTCCACTCCGGCTCCCCGCTGCTCATCGTGGCCGGCGCCGGCTCCGGCAAGACCCGTGTGCTCACGCACCGCATCGCCCATCTGCTCGCCGAGCGGGACGTGCACCCGGGCCAGATCCTCGCGATCACCTTCACCAACAAGGCCGCCGGTGAGATGAAGGAGCGTGTCGAGCAGCTCGTCGGCCCGCGCGCCAACGCCATGTGGGTCATGACCTTCCACAGCGCGTGCGTGCGCATCCTGCGCCGGGAGAGCAAGAAGCTCGGCTTCACCTCCTCCTTCTCGATCTACGACGCCGCCGACTCCAAGCGTCTGATGGCCCTGGTCTGCCGCGACCTGGACCTCGACCCCAAGCGCTTCCCGCCGAAGTCCTTCAGCGCCAAGATCAGCAACCTGAAGAACGAGCTGATCGACGAGGAGGACTTCGCCGCCCAGGCCACCGACGGCTTCGAGAAGACCCTCGCCCAGGCCTACGCCATGTACCAGTCGCGGCTGCGCGAGGCGAACGCCCTCGACTTCGACGACCTGATCATGACGACGGTCAACCTGCTGCGCGCCTTCCCGGACGTCGCCGAGCACTACCGCCGCCGCTTCCGGCACGTCCTGGTCGACGAGTACCAGGACACCAACCACGCGCAGTACGCCCTGGTCCGCGAGCTGGTCGGCACCTCCGAGCACCCGGTCGACGTGCCGCCCGAGGCCGAGATCCCGCCCGCCGAGCTGTGCGTGGTGGGCGATGCCGACCAGTCGATCTACGCCTTCCGCGGCGCGACGATCCGCAACATCCTCCAGTTCGAGGAGGACTACCCGGACGCGACGACCATCCTGCTGGAGCAGAACTACCGCTCCACGCAGACCATCCTCAGCGCCGCCAACGCCGTCATCGAGCGCAACGAGTCCCGCCGCCCCAAGAACCTGTGGACCAACGCGGGCAGCGGCGCCCGGATCACCGGCTACGTCGCCGACACCGAGCACGACGAGGCGCAGTTCGTCGCCGACGAGATAGACCGCCTCACGGACGCCGGCGAGGCCAAGGCCGGCGACGTCGCCGTCTTCTACCGCACCAACGCCCAGTCCCGTGTCTTCGAAGAGGTCTTCATCCGCGTCGGCCTGCCCTACAAGGTCGTCGGCGGCGTCCGCTTCTACGAGCGCAAGGAGGTCCGGGACGTCCTGGCCTACCTGCGCGTGCTGTCCAACCCCGAGGACTCGGTGCCGCTGCGCCGGATCCTCAACGTCCCCAAGCGGGGCATCGGCGACCGCGCCGAGGCGATGATCGACGCCCTGTCCCAGCGGGAGAAGATCAGCTTCCCGCAGGCGCTCAAGCGCGTCGACGAGGCCTACGGCATGGCCGCGCGCTCCACCAACGCCGTCAAGCGGTTCAACACGCTGATGGAGGACCTGCGCACCGTCGTCGAGTCCGGCGCCGGGCCGGCCACGGTGCTGGAGGCCGTCCTGGAACGCACCGGCTACCTCGCCGAGCTCCAGGCCTCCACCGACCCGCAGGACGAGACCCGGATCGAGAACCTCCAGGAACTCGCCGCCGTCGCCATGGAGTTCGAACAGGAGCGCGGCGAGGACGAGCAGGCCTCCCTGTCCGACTTCCTCGAACAGGTCGCGCTGGTCGCCGACTCCGACCAGATTCCCGACGAGGAGGACGGCGACGGCGTCATCACCCTGATGACCCTGCACACCGCCAAGGGCCTGGAGTTCCCGGTCGTCTTCCTGACCGGCATGGAGGACGGCGTCTTCCCGCACATGCGCGCCCTCGGTCAGACCAAGGAGCTGGAGGAGGAGCGGCGCCTGGCCTACGTCGGCATCACGCGCGCGCGGGAGCGGCTGTATCTGACGCGGTCCACCCTGCGCAGCGCCTGGGGCCAGCCCTCGTACAACCCGCCCTCGCGGTTCCTGGAGGAGATCCCCCCGGCCCATGTGGAGTGGAAGCGGACGGGAGCGACCGCGCCCGCGTCCTCGGGGCCGGTCTCGGCGGTGGCGGCCTCGCTGTCGTCGTCCCGCTCGCGCTCGTCGGCTTCGGGCGCCTCCGGTTTTGCCACGCGCCGCACCTCCGAGAAGCCGGTGGTGTCACTGGCGGTCGGGGACCGGGTCACCCACGACCAGTTCGGACTCGGGACCGTCGTCGCGGTCAAGGGCACGGGCGGCAACGCCGAGGCGACGATCGACTTCGGCGACACCAAACCGAAGCGCCTGCTGCTGCGGTACGCGCCGGTGGAGAAGCTGTAGCGCCGTGAGGTGAACCGCTGGGCTCCCGCGCGCTCGACGCGGGCGGGAGCTGCCGGGGCGTTGCTCGGTGCGGTCGGGCCGCGGCTGCCGGGACGTGACCGGGCGCGGGTGGGAGCCGCGGCTGCCGGGACGTTACGACGGGTCGATGCCGTGGCTGCGCAGCCACGGCAGCGGGTCGATCGCCGAGCCGCCGCCCGGGCGCACCTCGAAGTGCAGGTGCGGGCCGGTGGAGTTGCCGGAGTTGCCGGAGCGCGCGATCGGATCCCCGGCCTTCACCGTCGTACCCGAGGGGACCGTGTACGTGGAGAGGTGGCAGTACCACGTCTCCGTGCCGTCCTTCGCGGTGAGGATCAGCATGTTGCCGTACGCGCTGTTCCACTGCGTGCGCACGGTGCCGTCGGTCGCGGCCATCACGGTCGTGCCGTACGAGACGGGGAAGTCGATGCCGGTGTGCAGGGACATCCAGTTGATGCCGGACTGGCCGTAGTAGGCGCTGAGTCCGTGCCGGGCGACCGGCAGAGCGAACTTGGGGCGCAGCCGCTCCTTGCGGGCCGCCTCCTCCGCCGCCCGCTTCCGCTCGGCCGCCTGCTGCGCCTTGAGGTCGATGCGTTCCTGCGTGCGGCTGGCCCGGTCGGCGAAGTCGTCGGCACCGGCGGAGAGGCTCTGCAGCTGGGTGTCCAGCTTGTTGTTGGCGGCGGCCGGTTTGACCGGCTGCGCATCCGCCGCGGTCGTCCGGGCCTCCGCGGCACTGTCGTCGCCGAAGCTGCCGACGGAGGCGGCGGCGATCCCGGCGACACCCATCACACACGCCGAGGGCACCGCGATGGTCATCAGCGCCGAGCGCTTGGGAGGGGTACGGCGGCGGGAGCGGGAGCCGGCGCGCGCGGCCGCCCGCGAGGACGGGGCCGGGGCGACGTCCTCCTGGCCGTCCAGGAGCGGGGCGACGACGGGCAGTTCACCGGTGGAGCCCGGCTCGTCGCCGTCCGCGTCGGGGCCGTGGTAGCCGGCCTCGGCGGATTCGTCGTAGGTGACCTGGTCGAAGGTCGCGGTCTCCAGCTGGTCGAAGGCCGTCGTCCCGTGCTGGTCGAAGGTGTCGGCAGGGCGCTCGTACGCGTCGGGGGCCGGTGCGGGGGTGCCGTCGGAGTTCCACTGGGTCGCGTCGTAGGCGCCGGTGTCGAAGGTCTGCGTGCCCCAGTCCCACTGCTGGGTGTGGTCGGCCGGGTTGCCGGACTGGTCGGGCTGGAGCCAGGCGCCGGCTTCCCACTGCCCGGTGGCGTCGGGGGACGGGCTCTGGGACGGGATGGCCGACATCGGCTGCTGCTCGGCCGACCAGGAGGTCGTGTCGTACACACCGGTGTCGTAGGCGGCGTGGTGCTGGGCCGCGTACGCGTCGTAGTGCGCGTTCTCGTGCGTTCCGGTGGGCCAGTGGCCGGTGTCGTACGTCCCCGAGTCGTGGCCGGCACCCGTCATGTCGCCGAAGAGGGGGTCGTGGGCGAAACTCGCGGTGGTGTGCCCGGTGGCTTCGAAACCGGCGCCGTGGGTACCCGAGGCGTCAAATCCGGTGGCGGCGTAGTCGCCGTACGTGGTGAAGTCGCCGTACTGGGCTTCCTGGGTGTTGTACGACGCGTAGTGCGCGGAGGCGGCGTCGGAAGCCGGAGCCGGGGTCATGGTCCCCGACGGGTGACGGTCGTTCACCAACTTCTCTTTCGCCTCGACAACAGGGGCTGCCAGAGCAGTGCGGCGACTGTACCCGGCGGTACGCGGGCACGACAATCTTCGGCAGGTTTCGCGCGCGCAGGAAACGGGCATTCGGCCGTGTTTTGGCGGACGGCGGGCACGGGTTTGGCCCTGTGTTCGAAGTTTGTTCGAGGTTGATCGCTGCTGTTTCGCTGAGTGTCCGCTGTATGACGAGTCTCAGGCGACTGTCAGACCGTCGGTGTGTTCGGTGGACGGTTCACCCGGGAGGGCCGTGTCGAGGACCTGCCGTACGCCGTTGGCGACGGCGGGGTGCACGGGCAGGGCGAGATGACCGATGCCGGTCACGCGCACGTTCTCCGCCATCAGGTCGGGATGGTCGATACAGGCCGTCTCCAGCGGATCCATCACATGGTCGAGATCGCTCCAGAAGCTGACGAAGTGCGTACGGCAGTCAGGGGCGGGCGCCGCGAGCTCCTCGAGCACCGGTGAGCCGGGGCGCATCTGGCGCACGATGGGGTGCGCGTCGGCGAAGGGCACCACTCGGGTCCCCGAATGCGGCGTGCCGAGCGTGACAAGGGTCCGCACGTGCCGGTCACCGCCGAGGCACTGCACGTAGTAACGCGCTATCAGGCCGCCCAGGCTGTGCCCGACGATGTCGATCTGCTCGGCCCCCGTGCGCTCGCAGAGTTCTTCGACGCGCCGTCCGAGCAGTTCGGCGGCGGCGCGTATGTCGCGGGTCAGCGGTGAGTAGTTGAGGGACTCGATCCGCTGCCTGCCGTGCTGCGCGAGGCTGCGGCGCAGCAGGACGAAGACCGAGCGGTTGTCGATGAAGCCGTGCAGCAGGAGGACCGGCGGCTTGGCCTGCGTGGGCAGTTGGGCGGCGCCGTCCGCGGGCAGTGCCGGGGCGGGGATGCGCCGCTCCTGGGTGATGCCGGACGGGTAGAGCAGGAGATGCCCCGCCAGGATCGCGATCTCCAGGGCGGTGGCCTTCAGCAGGGCCATGGAGAGTCCCGCGAGCCGGCCCGGCAGCAGGCGCTCGCAGAGCGGAAGAAAGGGCAGAGCAGCCCTGGTGACCTTCATGGCCGACCTCCTGTCGGTACACGACAGGACGGCTCCGCCCCCCGTGTGCCCTCGTGGGAAGCAGCTGCGAAGACGGGCGGCGTCGACCGCGAGAGCGGCGTGAGCCGCGTGAGCCGCATCAGTCGCCCGAGCTGCTGGGGTAGAGCGTGGCGTGTGGCGTGTGTGACGCCGGTGGTGCGACGGGGGTCCCCGATCTGTGGGGTGACGAGGCTCCCCGCCGGTGCGCCGTGTCTGCCCTGCGTGCGGTGCGTGCCCGGTGCGCTGTGCGTGCGGTACGTGCGGTGCGTGCCCTGTGTGCCCTGTTCGCCTTCGCCGAGGTGCCCTGCCGCCGCGGTGTGTGGGTGGTGCGGCGGTACGGCAGTCCCGATGCGGCTCCCCTTGCGCTTGTCCCAACGTGTGATTTCCCCCTCGGTATCCACCGCGAAACTGCCGGTTACGGGATCCTGGAGATAACGTTCGTTCACTTGCCCGGCCGGTTCGGGGCGGGGTGTCCGTGCGGTGCGGCGTGTACGGCTTGCCCGATGTGTGCGGTACTTGTCGGTACGGATGGATGTAGTCGCTTCATGGAGGCAGTGATGGGTGTGGCAGCCGGTCCGATCCGCGTGGTGGTGGCCAAGCCGGGGCTCGACGGCCACGATCGCGGGGCCAAGGTGATCGCGCGGGCCCTGCGCGACGCCGGCATGGAGGTCATCTACACGGGCCTCCACCAGACTCCCGAGCAGATCGTCGACACGGCGATCCAGGAGGACGCCGACGCGATCGGGCTGTCCATCCTCTCGGGGGCGCACAACACGCTCTTCGCGGCGGTGATCGACCTGCTCCGGGAGCGGGACGCGGAGGACATCCTGGTCTTCGGCGGCGGGATCATTCCCGAGGCGGACATCCCCCTGCTCAAGGAGAAGGGCGTCGCGGAGATCTTCACCCCCGGCGCGACGACGGCGTCCATCGTGGACTGGGTCCGGACGAACGCACGCCAGCCCGCGCAGGCGTAGGCCTGCGGCGCTCCGGCACAGGGGGCGTTGCCGGTCGCGGGGACTTAGATCTGATGCCGGGTGCCTGCCGCCGGGGTCCTTGTGGCGGCCTTGGCCGGGCTCCGGGCGGTCCGCATCGCCGGGTTTTGGGTGATGCGCTTCGCCGGGATTTGGGTGGTGCCTTTCTTTGGGCTCCGGGTGTGGCGATTTGCCGGGCCTTGGGCGGTGCGCTTCGCCGGGCTCCGGGTGGTGCGTTTCTCCGGGCTCCTGGTGTGGCGCTTCGCCGGGCCTCCGGTGGGGCCCGGCGGCGGGTGCCGTCTGGCGGTCCTCGGCCGGTGTGCTGTCGGGGCGGTCGGCCGGGTCGCCGTCGTGTCCGGCGTCGCGGGCGCCGGCCTGCGTCAGACCGCCCCCAGCTCCTCGGCCATCGCCGCGCGCAGACGCAGGGTCGTGACCAGGCGCTGGAAGGCCTCCGCCCAGTAGCCGCCGGCTCCCGGGGACGCGTTCTCCGGCTCGTCGGGTACGGCCAGCAGGGCATCGAGCCGGGAGGCCTCGGACGGGTCCAGGCAACGCTCCGCCAGCCCCATCACTCCGCTGAAACTCCATGGATAACTCCCCGCGTCCCGAGCGATGTTGAGCGCGTCCACCACCGCCCGGCCGAGCGGCCCCGCCCAGGGCACCGCGCACACCCCGAGCAACTGGAAGGCCTCGGACAGGCCGTGCGTGCCGATGAAACCGGCCACCCACTCGGCCCGTTCGGCGGTGCCCAGCGTGCCGAGCAGCTTGGCGCGCTCGGCGAGGGACACGGCTCCCGGACCGCCCGCCTCCGGCGCCGACGGGTCGCCGAGCAGCGCACGCGACCACTCGGCGTCCCGTTGACGCACCGCCGCCCGGCACCATGCCGCGTGCAGTTCGCCCTGCCAGTCGTCCGCCACCGGCAGCGCCACGATCTCCTGGGGCGTGCGACCGCCCAGCCGCCGCGACCAGGTCCCGAGCGGTGCCGCCTCCACCAACTGGCCCAGCCACCAGGAGCGTTCACCGCGCCCCGCAGGGGCCTTCGCCACGACGCCATCGCGTTCCATGCCCGGATCGCACTCGTGCGGCGCCTCGACGGCGATCGTCGGGGTGGCCTTCCCGGCTGCCGTGGCCCCCACGGTCGTGGGGGCGCCTGTGTTTTCTGTGGCTCCTGTGGCTCCCGTGGATCCCTTGGCCTCCGCTGCCGTGGTTTCCATGGCTGCGGTGGCTTCCGTGGCCGATGTGGTCCCCGCCGTCTCGCCGAGGACCTCGTCCCCGGTGCCGGGCCTTCGAGGCCGGGCCGTCCGCAGGTGGTCGATGGCCACACAGGCCGCCGCCCTGGCAGCCATCCGCGCGGCGAGCGCCGAACCCGGCAGGGCCGACAGCAGTTCCGCCGCCGTCGCCCGGACGTTGCGGCTGCGGTCGGCCAGGGCCTGTTCCAGGAACGGCTCGTCGTCCGGGCCCAGGCCCGCACGCAGCGAGTCGAGGAACATCAGCCGGTCCTCGGCCCGTTCCGTCGACCATGTCGTCGCGAGCAGGTCGCGCGCGGCGGCCGGTTCGCGGGAGCGCAAGGCGGACAGCAGGGCGACGCGTTCGGCGAACAGGCCCTCCTGCCACAGCCGCTGCACCCTGTCGTCGTCCTCGGGCTGCGGCAGCGCGGCGCTCCCGCCCGGGGTCGCGCGCAGGGCGAACCGCCAGTCCGGGTTGAGCCGTGCCAGCCACAGGGCCGGGGGCCCCGCGAACTCCAGGGCGGCCGGACGCAGGTCGGTACGCCCCCGGGCCACGTCCAGCAACGCCGGAAGCAGGTGGGGAGGCGGCGCGAAACCGCGGGCGTTGGCCGCCGCGAGCCACTGCGGCAGCAGTTCCGTGAGGTCGGGTGCGGTGCCCCGCCGGCCGCCGCCGGAGGGGCCGGGGCGGTCGGCCAGCAGCATCGCGAGTCTGCGCGCGGCCGCCGACGGCAACGGCGGACGCGTGTCCTGCGGAGCCGGCTGCGGCCGCTCGGCGGCCCGCGCGGGGCGCAGACCGGCCCGCCGTCGCACGGTTTCCACGGCCGCCGCGTCCAGCAGGGCCGCGGGTGCGCCCGGGCCCGGCGCGGCACCGGGCGGGGTGCGCCGGGCCGTGCCGAGCAGCGCGGTGGTGACGAGCCCCTCCCACGCGTCCGCGCCGGGCGCGTCCACAGGAGTGGAGGTCCTGGTCATGAGCTTCCTTTCCGCGGGGCGCCCGGTGGTTGAAGGCTCGTCCATACCGGTTGTCCCGTGATGCCTGAAAGATGCGTGAGTTGGTGGGAAGGGTGAGGCGGACGGTCTCGGGATAGGCCGAGGGGGCTGTCCGGGGATGGGCGGCGGGGACCGTTCCGGTATGGGCAGAGGGGGCTGTCTTGGATGGGCGGATCGGGTGGAGGGCCGTGGGTTGAGCCGCCGTCACCGGATCAGCACAGCGCGACCGCGTCACCCGGGCCCTCCGGCCAGGCCGTCAGCGGGGTGAAGCCCTGGTGGCCGCATTCGCCGAAGACCCTGACCGGTGCCCCGCCCGACAGGGCGACGAGCCGCCACAGGCCCGGCCGGGAGCGCGCCCCGGGACTGAGCGGCAACGCCGTGTCCTCGTCTGCGTCCGCGAGCTGCCAGGAGTCGCCGTCCGGTACCGGAACGACCCGGTCCAGCGTCACCGGAACGGACTCCAGCCACGGGTCGTCGCGCAGGGCGTCGCCGTAACGGGCCGCGGCCCGGGACGTCGTCATCCCCGGGGGACGTATCTGCGCGGGTGCGGGCGGGGCGAACTGTTCACCCAGGGACACCCGCGCCTGCCCGGCGCCCGGGTACGCGCACACCTCGGCGTCCAGGGCCAGTCCCACCGGCAGCGCCAGCTCCGGGGCACGACCCGCGGCGCCGTAGGAGAGGAGCAGCACGGTGCGCTGCGAGTCGGTGCCGTGCAGCCAGATCCGCCGGGTCGTCAGGCGCGGGTCCGTCGTGTCGTACTGGGCGAGGACCAGCCAGCGGTCGCGCAGCGGCGGACCGTCGGCAGAGGCCGGCAGGCCCATGCGGGAGTGGACCGTGGCGGCAAGGCCGTCCGGGAGCCGCTCGCGGCGCAGCCAGCCCTGCCCGAGGAGATGCAGCAGCGCGCACTCCTCCAGCAGCCGCACCGGCCAGCCCGGGCCCGTGGACGGTATCGCCCCCAGTTCCCGCACCCGGCCCGCCAGGCCCTGGGCCTGGGCGTCGACCATGCGGGCCGCCGTCTCCTCCCACAGCCCGTACCCCGACTGCTCCGCGGTCGCCAGGCCGCCGCGCAACAGATCGGCCAGACGCTGCTCCAGCTCCACCGCACCCGCCGTGACCCGCTCGGCCCGGCGCTCCGCCCGGCGCCGCGCGGCCTCCGGATCAGCGGACCCCGACGTTGCGCCGGAACGCTCGCCGGCCTCCTTCGCCGCGGTGCGCCCGCGCCGCCCCGTTATCCACTCCCCGGCCCATTCCGGGGCCTGCCCCGGCGGCACCGCCGTGTCGTCGGCGGCCCAGAGCAACAACAGCCCGAGCGCGTGCTTGCACGGGAACTTGCGGCTCGGGCAAGTGCACTTGTAGGCCGGGCCCGCGGCGTCCGCGAGGTCGACGACCGTCTGATACGGCTTGCTTCCGCTGCCCTTGCACAGCCCCCACACCCTCCCCTCGTCGGAACACCCCGCCTCGGACCACGGCCCGGCCGCGCCGAGTTTGCTTCCCGCTTTGCGTGATGCGGCGTCAGGTGCCAGTGCCAGCACCTGGTCCGCCGTCCAGCGCACCCCCTGCTGAGTCATGTCATCGAAGGTAGATCCCGCCACTGACAATCGGGTCCGCGAGAGGCTCCGGCACGGCGTTTCCGCAGGTCGGGACGGATTGTCAGTGGTGTGGTGCAACGTTGGTGCCAGATCCGAACCGGCCGAGCTGGAGGGGGACTTTGCCATGACCGTGTCCGTGGAGCCGACGTCCGTCGAAGCGGGGGAGACGGTATCGACCCAGGCGTTGCGACCGCACGCCGAGGACGCCTTCGCCCATGAACTCGCCGCGCTGGCCGCGCAGGACGACCGCCCGCGCCCGGCCCGCTGGAAGCTGTCGCCGTGGGCCGTCGCGACATACCTGCTCGGCGGCACGCTGCCGGACGGCACGGTGATCAGTCCCAAGTACGTGGGCCCGCGCCGCATCGTCGAGGTCGCCGTCACCACGCTCGCCACCGACCGGGCCCTGCTGCTGCTCGGTGTGCCGGGCACGGCGAAGACCTGGGTGTCCGAGCACCTGGCCGCGGCCGTCAGCGGCGACTCCACGCTGCTGGTGCAGGGCACCGCCGGCACCCCGGAGGAGGCCATCCGCTACGGCTGGAACTACGCGCAGCTGCTCGCCCACGGCCCGAGCCGCGACGCCCTCGTGCCCAGCCCGGTCATGCGGGCCATGGCGGAAGGCATGACGGCCCGCGTCGAGGAGCTGACGCGCATCCCCGCCGACGTGCAGGACACGCTGATCACGATCCTGTCGGAGAAGACGCTGCCCATACCTGAGCTGGGCCAGGAGGTGCAGGCGGTCCGCGGCTTCAACCTCATCGCCACGGCCAACGACCGCGACCGCGGGGTGAACGACCTGTCCAGCGCCCTGCGCCGCCGGTTCAACACGGTGGTGCTGCCGCTGCCGGAGAGCGCCGAGGCGGAGGTCGACATCGTCTCGCGGCGCGTCGACCAGATCGGCCGCTCCCTCGACCTGCCGGCCGCGCCCGACGGGCTCGCCGAGATCCGCCGGGTCGTCACGGTCTTCCGCGAGTTGCGCGCCGGTGTCACGGCCGACGGCAGGACGAAGCTGAAGTCGCCCAGCGGCACGCTGTCCACGGCCGAGGCGATCTCGGTCGTCACCAACGGACTCGCTCTGGCGGCCCACTTCGGCGACGGCGTGCTGCGCCCGGGCGACGTCGCCGCGGGCATCCTCGGCGCGGTGGTCCGCGACCCGGCCGCGGACCGGGTCATCTGGCAGGAGTACCTGGAGACGGTGGTCCGCGAGCGCGACGGCTGGAAGGACTTCTACCGGGCCTGCCGCGAGGTGAGCGGGTGAGGGATGCCGGCCCGGGAGCCCGGTGCCCGGGCCGTCGGTCGTCGGTCGGTACGGCGGTCGTCGGTCGGTCCGGAACGAGGGAGACGGGGCGTGTGGGACGGGAGGGGGATGAGGGTGACCGGTGAGGCAAGGGCCGCGGACGAGCGGGACGGCAGGGGGCGTGAAGTGACCGTTGGGGAGAAGGCCGTGGGCCGGCGCGCCGGGTCGGGTCCGGTGCTGCTCGGGGTGCGGCATCACGGGCCGGGGTCCGCGCGGGCGGTGCGGGCGGCTCTGGAGGAGGTCCGGCCGGGGGTCGTGCTGATCGAAGGCCCGCCCGAGGCCGACGCGCTGATCCCGCTCGCCGCCGACGAGGAGATGCGGCCGCCGGTCGCCCTGCTCGCCCATGCCGTGGACGAGCCCGGCCGCTCGGCGTTCTGGCCGCTGGCCGCGTTCTCCCCGGAGTGGGTCGCCCTGCGCTGGGCCCTGGAGCACGACGTCCCGGCCCGCTTCATCGACCTGCCGGCCACACACACGCTGGCCTGGGGACGGCAGGAGGACGAGGCGGCGACGGAGGGCGAACGACCGCTCGACGCCCAGGAGGCGGCAGCGGACGACACCGGCGCCGAGCCCGCCGACTCAGCCGACCCCGCCGACTCGCCCGACACCGCTGACGCAGCCGATCCCGCGGACCTGCGGATCGATCCCCTGGGAGTACTCGCCGAAGCCGCCGGCTACGACGACCCGGAGCGGTGGTGGGAGGACGTCGTGGAGCACCGGGACGCGGGGGAGGGCGACGCGCTCGCGCCGTTCACCGCGCTCGAGGAGGCCATGGGTGCGCTGCGGGAGGCCTACGGCAGCGGGGGGCACGACCGCGACCTGGTGCGGGAGGCGTACATGAGGCTCCAGGTGCGGGCCGCGCAGCGGGAGTTCGAGGACGGCGTCGCCGTCGTCTGCGGAGCGTGGCACGTGCCCGCGCTGCGGCAGAAGACCACCGTCGCCGCCGACAAGGCGCTGCTGAAAGGGCTGCCCCGGGTCAAGACGGACATGACCTGGGTGCCGTGGACGCACCGCCGGCTGTCCCGGACGAGCGGGTACGGGGCGGGCATCGACTCCCCGGGCTGGTACGGGCACCTGTTCAGCGCCCCGGACCGGCCGGTGGAGCGGTGGCTCACCAAGGTGGCGGGGCTGCTGCGAGAAGAGGACCGGATCGTCTCCTCCGCGCACGTCATCGAGGCGGTGCGGCTGGCCGAGACGCTCGCCGCGATGCGCGGCCGTCCGCTGCCCGGCCTGAGCGAGACGACCGACGCGGTGCGGGCGGTGATGTGCGAGGGCTCGGACGTGCCGCTGGCGCTGGTGCGGGACCGGCTGGTCGTGGGGGACGTCTTGGGCGAGGTGCCCCCGTCGGCGCCGGCGGTGCCCCTGCAACGGGACCTGACCGCGCTGCAACGCCGGCTGCGGTTGAAGCCGGAGGCGCTGGAGCGGGAGCTGGAGCTCGACCTGCGCAAGGACAACGACGCCGCCCGCAGCAGACTGCTGCACCGGCTGCGGCTG
This sequence comes from [Streptosporangium] indianense, assembly GCF_021474405.1. Lineage (GTDB taxonomy): Bacteria > Actinomycetota > Actinomycetes > Streptomycetales > Streptomycetaceae > Streptomyces > Streptomyces indiaensis. The sequence continues at coordinate 8,802 of NZ_JAKEIO010000083.1, read as the reverse complement.
CTCGGCATCGCCTGGGGCGAACCGGCCGCCTCACGCGGCAGCACCGGCACGTTCCGGGAGACCTGGCGGCTGCGCTGGGAACCCGAGCTGTCCGTGCGAGTCGCCGAAGCCGGGGTGTGGGGGACGACCGTCCTGTCCGCCGCGACCGCGAAGGCCGAGGCGGACGCCGTCACCGCGGAGGCCCTCGCCGACGTCACCGCGCTCGCCGAGCGCTGTCTGCTGGCCGAACTGCCCGACGCGCTGCCGACGGTGATGCGGGTCCTCGCCGACCGGGCGGCCCTCGACACCGACGTCGGCCACCTCGCCCAGGCGCTCCCGGCCCTGGTCCGCTCCCTGCGCTACGGCGACGTGCGCGGCACGCACACCGGTGCCCTGGCGGAGGTCGCCGCGGGACTGGCCGAGCGGGTCTTCGTCGGCCTTCCCCCGGCCTGCGCCGCGCTCGACGCGGACGCCGCGGAGGAGATGCGGCGCCATGTGGACGCGGTGCACGGAGCCGTCGGTCTCCTGGGCGACGCCCCCGCCACCGGACACGGCCGGCTGAGAAGCCGCTGGCAGTCGGTGCTTCGCGTGCTGTCCGGGCGGGACACCGTGCCGGGGGTGATCCGTGGGCGGGCCGTGCGCCTCCTGCTCGACGACGGGGAACTGGCCCAGGGCGAGGCTGCCGTGCTGATGGGACTCGTCCTGTCACCGGGCACTCCTCCGGCGGACGCGGCCGCCTGGATCGAGGGCTTCGTCGGAGGGGGCTCCGGCGGCGGGATGCTCCTGGTGCACGACGAGCGGCTGCTCGCCCTGGTCGACGCGTGGCTGACCGGGGTGCCGGCCGAGGCCTTCACAGACGTACTGCCCCTGCTGCGGCGGACGTTCTCGGCGTACGAGCCGGGGGTGCGCCGGACCCTCGGCGAACTGGTCCGGCGCGGGCCGGGGGCCGGGAGTGGCGCGACCGCCGCCGGTGCGGGGATACCCGGCTTCGCGGCCGACCTCGACACGGCACGCGCGGACGCCGTGCTGCCGGTCGTGCGGCTGCTGCTGGGGCTTGACGACGTGGACGAGAACACGAACAACGACCTGGCGGGGGTGACGGGATGACGACCGTGGCAGTGAGGGAGCGGACGGCTACGCCGGCGGCGGGGGACACCGCGACGGGCGGGTTCCGGGTGGACGTACGGCCCGCGACGACCGTGCCGGTGATCCCGCTGTGGGAACGGCCTCGCAAGGGGGGACGGGGATGACGGCCGAGGCAACGGACCCGGCGCAGGAGCGGCTGCGGCGCTGGCGGCTCGTGCTCGGAGGGGACTCCGCGGACGGAACCGGCTGCGCGCTGTCGGGCCGGGACGCCGCGATGGACGGAGCGCTCACCGCGCTCTACGGCAGGAAGGACGGCACAGCACCGGGGGGCCGGGAGCGTTCGGCGGGGCTCGGGGCGTCGGCGCCGTCCGTGGCGCGCTGGCTCGGGGACATCCGGACCTACTTCCCCTCGTCCGTCGTGCAGGTCATGCAGCGCGACGCCATCGACCGGCTCGGGCTCGCCACGCTGCTGCTGGAGCCGGAGATGCTGGAGGCGGTGGAGGCCGACGTGCACCTCGTCGGCACCCTGCTGTCACTCAACAAGGCGATGCCGGAGACGACGAAGGAGACAGCCCGGGCCGTCGTGCGCAAGGTCGTCGAGGACCTGGAGAAGCGGCTCGCCACCCGCACCCGGGCCACGCTCACCGGTGCGCTCGACCGCAGCGCCCGGATCAGCCGGCCCCGCCACCACGACATCGACTGGAACCGCACCATCGCGGCCAACCTCAAGCATTACCTGCCCGAGCACCGGACGATCGTGCCGGAGCGGCTCATCGGATTCGGGCGTGCTACCCGGTCCACGAAGAAGGAGGTCATCCTCTGTATCGACCAGTCGGGATCCATGGCCGCATCTGTGGTGTACGCATCGGTGTTCGGGGCGGTCCTCGCCTCGATGCGGACGATCTCCACGCGACTCGTCGTCTTCGACACGGCGGTCGTCGACCTCACGGACCAACTGGACGACCCGGTCGACGTGCTGTTCGGCACACAGCTGGGCGGTGGCACGGACATCAACCGGGCGCTCGCGTACTGCCAGTCGCAGATCAGCCGGCCCGCCGAGACGGTCGTCGTGCTGATCAGCGACCTCTATGAAGGCGGCATCCGCGACGAGATGCTCAAACGGGTCTCCGCGATGAAGGCATCGGGCGTGCAGTTCGTGACGCTGCTGGCGCTTTCGGACGAGGGGGCACCCGCGTACGACCGGGAACACGCCGCCGCGCTCGCGGCGCTGGGAGCACCGGCGTTCGCGTGCACGCCCGATCTGTTCCCGGAGGTGATGGCGGCGGCGATCGAGAAGCGGCCGCTGCCGATACCGGACGCGGCCTGAGGGGGGCTGGTCAGGAGGGCAGATGACGACTTGTCGATGCATCGTCGTCCGACGCGTGGCAGCAAAACGGACATGACGACCCATCGGTGACGGACATGGCGCTCCATGGGTAGCAAGGGCTTGCGCGAACTGCGCACTCCCGTGCGAGGATCGGCGCCTGCCTGACCGCGCGTGTGCCGGCCGGGCGGTGCCGCTTCCGTCGCACGGGAGGAAGCTTCCCCCTCTTGACCTGGTCAGCAGCCCTGTCTGATGCCGCGTTGCGCCTGCCGCGCACAGCGGCCGGACGGCGTGCCGTGCAACTGACCCTGCTGGTCGGCGGGTTGCTGGCGGTCGGACTGATCTGGGGCGAACGTGCGCACGCCGAGAGCGGCGTGGGGGCGGCACTGCCGGGAGGCCGGGCCGTGCAGGTCGACATTCGTGTTCACGGCCATGTGCCCCCACCGTTGCCGTCGGAGTCGGAGTCGGAGTCGGAGTCGGAGCCGCAACCGGGGCCACAGCCGTCGCAGCAGCCGCAGCTCCCCGGGTGGCTGCCGCACCTGGAACTCCGAACCCGCCCCCTCCCCGCCCTGGATCCTTCCGCCCCGCAGACGGACCCGACGACGGTGCAGACGGCGGACGCGGTGCCGACGGTGAACCCGATGACCCACGGCCATGAGCCACCGCCCCCCACAGCAAGCTCGGTGGGCGCCGGCGACACCCCCGCGCACCACCTCAGACACACGGACCACCACCTCAGAGACCCGGACCACCGCACCAGCCACGCCGCTCACACCAGCCACACGGGACGCCTCAGCCTCATCAGCCACCCGCGCGACCACAGTCACCCCCGCCACCCCGACCCGCCCACCCGCACCGCACCTGCCCCGGCCGAGCACCCGCCCGGCGGGCATCCCGACGGTGTGCTCGGCAACCGGGTCGTCGGGGACGGTGGCTCGTCGCGGCACGGTGACGCACACGCGGTCGCTATGAGCCTCCTGGCGCCGCTCGGGCTCGTGTCCGGTGTGGAGGCCCCTACGGACGTGGCCGGAGCCGGGGACGCCCACCGGGACATTTCGCTCTTCCCCGCTTAGCGCGGACCGGCCACGCCGAGGCTGAGCCGCCCGTGAGCCCGTCCACAGGGGGCGCAGCGTCGGTCCCTCGGCCGCCCCCGGGGTGCTGCCACGGCACGCCCTCCCACCCCCTGCTTCACGAGGCGTCACGCCCGGACGGTCGAAAGCCGTCGGCGGTCCGCGGCCGAAACCTCGTGGGAGGGCCGGGGGTCCCCATAGGGGTGGGGACACCCGGCCCGCGCCCCCGGGGAGTCGGGGCCCTGAACAGGGCCTTCGTGCTCGTCCGGGGGTGTCCGGCGGGCCTCACCGGGCCAGCCCCAGCCCGGTGAGGCCCCTCACCACCTGTCACCCGCGCCTCACGTCCGGCACGCCGTGCCAGAGAGGACGGCATCATGTGACAGGTATCACCGCTCAGGTGTGACCCTCGATTTAGAGGCCTCCCGGAAGCAGCGATAACCTGCGAGACGGACATGCCGCGCGCTCGGACACCGTGTGCGCCTCCCTTGTGACAGACAGCGGACGTCACGTTGCCCTCGCGGCACGCCCACGCAGACAACGAACCGCGAGATCACTGATAGGGACGGAAGCGCGTGGACCTGTTCGAGTACCAGGCGAGGGACCTCTTCGCCAAGCACGATGTACCGGTGCTGGCCGGTGAAGTCATCGACACGCCTGAGGCGGCCCGCGCAGCCACCGAGCGCCTCGGTGGCAAGTCCGTCGTCAAGGCCCAGGTGAAGGTCGGCGGCCGTGGCAAGGCGGGCGGCGTGAAGCTCGCCGGCACCGCCGACGAGGCGGTCGAGCACGCGACCAACATCCTCGGCATGGACATCAAGGGCCACACGGTCCACAAGGTGATGATCGCCGAGACGGCCCCGGAGATCGTGGAGGAGTACTACGTCTCCTTCCTCCTGGACCGTGCCAACCGCACCTTCCTCTCCATCGCGTCCGTCGAGGGCGGCATGGAGATCGAGGAGGTGGCGGCCACCCGTCCGGAGGCCGTCGCCAAGACGCCGATCGACGCCAACGAGGGCGTGACCGAGGCCAAGGCCCGCGAGATCGTCGCGGCCGCCAAGTTCCCGGCCGAGGTCGCCGACAAGGTCGTGAACGTCCTGGTCAAGCTGTGGGACACCTTCATCAAGGAGGACGCCCTCCTGGTCGAGGTCAACCCGCTGGCGAAGGTCGCCTCCGGTGACGTCATCGCCCTGGACGGCAAGGTCTCCCTGGACGAGAACGCCGAGTTCCGTCAGCCGGAGCACGAGGCCCTCCAGGACAAGGAGGCGGCCAACCGGCTCGAGGCCGCCGCCAAGGAGAAGAACCTCAACTACGTCAAGCTCGACGGTGAGGTCGGCATCATCGGCAACGGCGCGGGTCTCGTCATGAGCACCCTGGACGTCGTCGCGTACGCCGGTGAGGCGCACGGCGGCGTGAAGCCGGCCAACTTCCTCGACATCGGTGGCGGCGCCTCCGCCGCCGTCATGGCGAACGGCCTGGAGATCATCCTCGGCGACCCGGACGTCAAGTCCGTCTTCGTCAACGTCTTCGGTGGCATCACCGCCTGTGACGAGGTCGCCAACGGCATCGTCCAGGCGCTGCAGCTGCTCAAGGACAGGGGCGAGGAAGTCAACAAGCCGCTCGTCGTCCGTCTGGACGGCAACAACGCCGAGCTGGGTCGCAAGATCCTCTCCGACGCCAACCACCCGCTGGTCCAGCGCGTGGACACCATGGACGGCGCGGCCGACAAGGCCGCCGAGCTCGCGGCTGCGAAGTAAGGGACGAGGACACACAGCCATGGCTATCTTCCTCAACAAGGACAGCAAGGTCATCGTCCAGGGCATGACCGGTGCCACGGGCATGAAGCACACCAAGCTCATGCTGGCCGACGGCACGAACATCGTCGGTGGCGTGAACCCCCGCAAGGCGGGCACGTCGGTCGACATCGACGGCAACGACATCCCGGTCTTCGGCACGGTCGCCGAGGCGATCGAGAAGACGGGCGCGAACGTATCCGTCCTCTTCGTGCCGCCGGCCTTCGCCAAGGCCGCCGTCGTCGAGGCCATCGACGCCGAGATCCCGCTCGCGGTCGTCATCACCGAGGGCATCGCCGTCCACGACTCGGCCGCGTTCTACGCCTACGCCGTGTCCAAGGGCAACAAGACCCGGATCATCGGCCCGAACTGCCCCGGCCTCATCACCCCGGGCCAGTCCAACGCCGGCATCATCCCGGGCGACATCACCAAGCCGGGCCGCATCGGCCTGGTCTCGAAGTCGGGCACGCTGACGTACCAGATGATGTACGAGCTGCGTGACATCGGCTTCTCCTCCGCCGTCGGCATCGGTGGCGACCCGGTCATCGGCACCACGCACATCGACGCGCTCGCCGCGTTCGAGGCCGACCCCGACACCGACCTGATCGTCATGATCGGTGAGATCGGCGGCGACGCCGAGGAGCGGGCCGCGGCGTACATCAAGGAGAACGTGACGAAGCCGGTCGTCGGCTACGTCGCGGGCTTCACCGCGCCCGAGGGCAAGACCATGGGCCACGCCGGTGCCATCGTCTCCGGCTCCTCCGGCACGGCCGCCGCGAAGAAGGAGGCCCTCGAGGCCGCCGGCGTCAAGGTCGGCAAGACCCCGACCGAGACGGCCAAGCTGGCGCGCGCGATTCTCGCGGGCTGAACCAGCCGTAGCGCTGAATCAGCCGCAGGGCTGTACCAGCCGTAGCGCTGAACCAGCCGTGGGGCTGAGTCTCGGAGCTCATCGATGGGCCCGCCTCCATGAAACGGGGGCGGGCCCATCGTCGTTCGCCGGTTCCTTGTACCCAGGGGGCGGGGCATCGTCGTCTGGCGGTCCGGGCGGCCCCGGGCTCACCCGCAGCCGGTCACCGCGCCTGCGGCAGCAGTCTGTCCGGTCCCCTCTGCTGCTCCTCGCGCAGCTTGGCGCGCAGCTTCCGCTCCTTCTCCGACAGCGGTCCGGGCGCGACCGGCGGCGGTACGCCCTGCACCGTCTCTCCCGGCGGTACCGGTGGCTCGTAATGCGTGGGGGCCGTGCGGACGGTGAGGGCCGTCGTGCCGATCAGGGCCACCGTGAAGGCGATGGCGGCCCGGGTCCAGAAGCGGGCCCGGCGTTCCGCGCGCCGGCGCACGGCCGGCGGTTTGGCGGCCCGCAGTCGGCCGGTGGAGGCCAGTTCGACCAGCCGCCAGTGCAGCGTCTCCGGGTCCGCGAGCTCCGGCAGCCGCTCCGCCAGCGCCTCGCGCGCGTGCGCCAGCCGGTTCACGGCCGCGCGGGTGCTCGCCTCCGTCTCCGCCGCCGTCTCCGGCAGGCCGAGCCCGACGCCGTCGTAGAGCACGAGTGTGCGGCGGCAGGTCGGCGGGAGCTGCAGCAGGGCGTCCAGCAGCGCCCGGTCGAACGCGTCGGACGGCGGCGGCTCGGGATGCCGGTAGCGCGGTCGGAGCCGGTGCCAGGGGGAGAGCGCGCACTCGTACGCCATCGCGCGCACCCAGCCTGCCGGGTCGCGGTCGCGGGCCACCTCGGGCCAGCGTTGCCAGGCGTTCTGGAAGGCCCGCTCCACCGACTCCCGGGCCAGTTCGCGGCGGCCGGTCAGCAGATAGGTCTGCCGGACCAGCGCGGGGGCGCAGAAGGCGTAGAGCGCGTCGAAGGCCTGATCGGGGGTCAGCGCGGCGACGGCGTCGTCCGGCCGGAGCGTCGTCGTCGTGCGTGGGCGCTCGGTGAGGATGAGGCGGTGTCCGTGCGGGACGGGGGTGTGGCTCCGGGCGGGCACGGTGACGGGGCCCCGTCCCCGGTCCTTCGCGGCGGGCCGTTTCCGGTCGGTGGCCGCGGCGGCTTTGCGCCGAGCCCGGGCGGACCGAGGTGCGGACGCCGTCTCGGGTGCCGTCGGGGGTGGCGGCTCCGGGTCGTCGTCGGAGTCGGCGGCAGCCTCCTGAGGTGACGTCATCTCCGCCTCGCCCAGCGAGTGAAGCAGTTTCACGTACTTCTCACCCGTGCGGCCGCGCGGCGTCGAACGGCCGGTCTCCCACCCGCGCACCGTCTCGCTGGTGACGCCCACTCGGGAGGCAAGCTGAGCCCGTGTCAGCGAGGCGGCCTCGCGCAGGCGTCGGCGTTCCTTGGGGGCGGGGAGCGGGCGGGCAGGGCTCTGCGTCACAGGGCACGCCTCCGTCCGAAAAAGTACATAAACATATTTTTAGCGACACAGCGAAAGTTCGCCTGTTACGCCGGTAAAGCGCGTGTCGTTGGGAGCATGGCCGTCGTGATCGAGATGACCGCTCGTCGACGTTCGCCGTCACCCCTGCTCACCCGGATGCGCGACCGTTCGCCCGGCCTGGCCGGTTGCTTCCTGGCGGGTGCGTTCGCGGCGGGCCTCGGACTCGCGTCGTTCGCCGTGCTCGTGACGCTGCTGTGGATCAGCTCGCCCTACCCGGACAGCGGGCCCGGCGGGGCCATGCATGTGGCGGCGGCGCTGTGGCTGCTGGCCCACGGTGCCGAGTTGGTCCGCACCGACACGCTCTCCGGCGTCCCTGCCCCCCTGGGTGTGCCGCCGCTGCTGCTGCTCGCGCTGCCGGTGTGGCTGCTGCACCGGGCGGCGCGGGACGCCACGGAGGGCGGCGGGGACCGGGACGACGACGGCGGCGAGGAGGACACCGGGACGGCCGCGAGCCCGTTCCTTGTCCCCGCCCGCACCGCGTGGACGGGACTCGTCGTCGGATACCTCGCCGTCGCCGCGCCCGCCGCCCTCTATGCCGCGGGCGGTGTGCTGCGGCCGTCGTGGGTGTGGACCGGGCTGTGCGTTCCCGTGATCGCGGTCGTGGCGGCGGGGGCGGGCGTGTGGTCGGCGTACGGCCGTCCGGGCCGGCCGCTACGGCGGCTGCTGGGCGTGCTGCCCAAGGGAGTACGCCCCTTGGTGCTCGGCCCGGACGGGCGCCCGGGCGTCGCCGCCCGGGCCGCGGCGGCGGGGACGACGGTGCTCCTCGGGGGCGGGGCGCTGCTGGTGGCGGTGTCGCTGGTGGGGCACGGTGGGGCGGCCCGGGCGGCGTGGCTCGGGCTGACCGAGGGGTGGTCGGGGCGGTTCACCGTGCTGCTGCTGTGTGTGGCCCTGGTCCCGAACGCGGCGGTGTGGGGCGCCGCCTACGCCCTCGGACCGGGCTTCGCCCTTGGTGCGGGCCATGCGGTGAACCCGTTGTCCTCGGCGCCGGCCCCGTTGCTGCCGCCGTTCCCGCTGCTGGCGGCGGTGCCGGACGCGGGGCAGGGGACGCCGATGCACTGGGCGACCGGGGTGGTGCCGTTGGCTGCCGGGGTGATGGTGGGCTGGACGGTGGTCAAGGGGGCGGCCTCCACGGAGCGCGGCGGGAC
>NZ_JAKEIO010000082.1 GCF_021474405.1 [Streptosporangium] indianense | reverse complement strand
CCGACGGTCCGCCCGCCCTCACGGACGGCGAATCCCAGCCCCGCCTCCAACGGCACGTCCCGCCCCAGCTCCACGGTCATCACGACCGTGTCACCGGGCCGAGCCACCGCCACGTCACCCAGGTCGACCACCCCCACCACATCCGCCGTACGGATGTAGAACTGCGGCCGGTACCCGGTGGAGACCGCCGTCGTACGCCCGCCCTCACGCGCGGACAGCACATACACCTGCGCCGTGAACCGGCGACTCGGCACGACACTCCCCGGCGCCGCGACCACATGCCCCCGCCGCACGGCGTCCCGGGGCACTCCCCGCAGCAGCAACGCCACGTTGTCCCCGGCCTGAGCCTCCTCCATCGGCTTGCCGAAGGTCTCCAGCCCCGTGACCACCGTCTCGACGGAGGCCCCGAGCACCTCGACCCGGTCGCCGAGGCGCACCACGCCCCGCTCGACCGCCCCGGTCACGACGGTCCCGCGCCCGGTGATGGTCAGCACGTTCTCCACCGGCAGCAGGAACGGCGCGTCCAGGTACCGCTCCGGCATCGGCACATAGGTGTCCACCGCGTCGAGCAGCGCCTCGACCGACGCGGTCCAGCGCGGGTCCCCCTCCAGGGCCTTCAGGCCGGAGACCCGTACGACGGGCACGGAGTCACCGCCGTAGCCGTGCGCGGTGAGCAGGTCACGGACCTCCAGCTCGACCAGGTCGGTCAGCTCCTCGTCCCCCGCGTCGGCCTTGTTGAGCGCGACCACGATGTGGTCGACGCCCACCTGACGGGCGAGCAGGACGTGTTCGGCCGTCTGCGGCATGATCCCGTCGAGCGCGGAGACGACGAGGATCGCCCCGTCGAGCTGGGCGGCACCGGTGACCATGTTCTTGACGTAGTCGGCGTGGCCCGGCATGTCGACGTGCGCGTAGTGCCGGGTGTCGGTCTCGTACTCCACGTGCGCGATGTTGATGGTGATGCCGCGCGCCGCCTCCTCGGGCGCCCGGTCGATCCGGTCGAACGGCACGAACGCGCCGCTGCCGCGGTCGGCGAGGACCTTGGTGATGGCGGCCGTCAACGTGGTCTTGCCATGGTCGACATGACCCATCGTGCCGATGTTGAGATGTGGTTTCGTGCGGACGTAAGCCGTTTTGGACATGGCGGTACCTCGAAGCGTCTGATCGGCGAAGAAGAAAGGGGGACCCCGAGGACCTGCCCGACCCTCCCCTTGCGGGGTCCGCCGGACGAACCGGAGAGGGTCAGCTTCGGGCGCCGTCCATGACGGCCGTGAGATCGACGACGGCAGCCTTCGGGGCATCCGTGACCACGGATGCTGCGAGGGCGAAGGCGTGCCGGAACATGCCGTCGATCATTGCCGACGCAGCACCGCACGTCGAATGGTTTTCATCGGCCTGCGCACAGGCGCGCGGACCGCGTCCTGTGACGCCGGTGAGACGAACCATACGGCGATCACACACATATGTCGGTTAGTGTCACCGGATGCTCGATGCCACCACCCGCTCTGGGGGCACCGCCACGGCCTCTCCCCGGGCCACCGCCGCGGAGCTCGCCGTCGCCGTTCCCCCGGCAACGACCGTCCCGCCCGCCGTACCGACCCGTTTCGCCGCTCGCTGCACCAGAGTTCTGCTCTCCCCGTATGCGCGTCTGTCCCTGCTCGTCGTACTGCTCGCCGCGGGCGCGTGCGGGGTGCTCCTGTTCGAGCCGCAGCGGCTGCTGACGGAGGGCTGGCCCCCACAGCTCAGTGGTGCGGCGGCCGCGTTGGTGTTCACGGTGGCGTACGGCGTGTGCACCGTGGTGTTCGTGCCGAGGCCGCTGCTGAACCTCGCGGCCGGCGCCCTGTTCGGTTCGCAGCTCGGCCTCGGCGTGGCCCTGACGGGCACGGTGCTCGGCGCCGGGATCGCCTTCTGCCTCGGCCGGGCGCTGGGCCAGGACGCCCTGCGGCCGCTGCTGCGGGGGCGCTGGCTGAAGGCCGCGGACGGCCAGCTCAGCCGGCACGGCTTCCGGTCGATGCTGATGGTGCGGCTGTTCCCGGGTGTGCCGTTCTGGGCAGCGAACTACTGCGCCTCGGTCTCCCGCATGGGCCTGCTGCCGTTCCTGCTGGCCACAGGCCTCGGCTCGATCCCGAACACCGCCGCCTACGCCGTCGCGGGCGCCCGGGCCTCCACCCCGACCTCCCCCGCCTTCCTGATCGCCATGGCCTGCATCGCCCTGCCCGCGCTGGGAGGCGTCGTGGTGGCCTGGCGCAAGCGGCACCAGCTGCGCCGCCTCTGACGCCTTGTCACGCCCGGCTCACATCCGTTCCAGCACCATGGCGTTGGCGAGTCCGCCCGCCTCGCACATGGTCTGGAGCGCGTAGCGGGCGCCTCGTTGCCGCATCGCGTGCACCAGCGTCGTCGTCAGCCGGGTGCCGCTCGCGCCGAGGGGATGCCCGAGCGCGATGGCCCCGCCGTGCACGTTCACCCGGGCGAGGTCGGCGCCGGTCTCCTGCTGCCAGGCCAGTACGACACTGGAGAACGCCTCGTTGACCTCGAACAGGTCGATGTCGTCGAGGGTCAGGGAGGCCCTGCGCAGCACCTTCTCGGTCGCCGGGATGACGCCCGTGAGCATCAGCAGCGGGTCGGAGCCGGTGACGGCGAAGCTGTGCAGCCGGGCGAGCGGACGCAGGCCGAGCCGGGCCGCCGTCTCGCTCGACGTGATGAGGACCGCCGAGGCCCCGTCGTTGATCGGGCTGGCGTTGCCCGGCGTGACGTTCCACTCGATCTGCGGGAAGCGCTCGGCGAAGCCGGGGTCGTGGTAGGCGGGCTTGAGGCCGGCGAGGATCTCGGGGGTGCTGCCCGGGCGTACGCACTCGTCGCGCGTGACGCCCTCCAAGGGCGCGACCTCGGCGTCGAAGAGCCCGTTCTCCCAGGCGTCGGCGGCCTTGTGGTGGGAGGAGACGGCGAAGGCGTCCATCCGCTCACGGCCGATCGACCACTTGGCGGCGATCAGTTCGGCACTGATGCCCTGCGGGACGAGCCCCTCCGGGTAGCGCGCGGCGACCCCGGGCCCGAAGGGGTCCTTGCCCTCGAGGACGTTCGACCACATCGGCACCCGGCTCATCGACTCCACGCCGCAGGCCACGACCATGTCGTACGCACCCGACAGCACGCCCTGCGCCGCGAAGTGCACGGCCTGCTGGGAGGAGCCGCACTGGCGGTCCACGGTGGTCGCGGGCACCGACTCGGGGAATCCGGCGGACAGCACGGCGTAACGGGTGGTGTTCATGGCCTGCTCGCCGACCTGGTCGACGGTGCCCCCGATGACGTCGTCGATCAGCTCCGGGTCGATCCCGGACCGCTCGACGAGGGTGCGCAGGGTGTGGGCGAGGAGCTCCACGGGATGGACATGTGCCAGGGCGCCGTTCGGCTTGCCCTTGCCGATCGGGGTGCGTACGGCTTCGACGATCACTGCGTCACGCATGTGCGGGCCTCCACGGCTACCAGTGAGTAGGAAATCCGAACTCACCGTAGCCCGCAGGGTTGGAAAATCCAACCCTCTTCTAGACTGATCCTCATGGCCGCCCGCAAAGAACCGCGTCCCTGCTCCATCGCCGACACCCTCGCGCTCGTCGGCGAGAAGTACTCCCTGCTCGTCCTGCGGGAGGTGTGCCTGGGCAACGGGCGGTTCGACCAGCTGGTGCGCAACATCGGCGCCCCGCGCGACATCCTGGCCACCCGGCTGCGCCGGCTCGTCGACGCCGGGATCCTGGCCAAGCACCTCTACAGCGAGCGCCCGCAGCGCTTCGAGTACCGGCCGACCCCGGCGGGACTGGAGCTGGAGCCGGTGCTGATGACCCTCATGGCGTGGGGCGACCGCCATCTGCGGCCCGAAGGCGACCGCCCGATGGTCCTGGAGCACTCCTGCGGCCGGCCCCTCGCCCCGGCCGTCACCTGCCGCGCCTGCGGCGACGAGGTGCGCCACGCGGACCTCACGGCCCGCCCCCAGGCGCCCGGCTGGACGGTGACCGGACCGGCCACGGCCTGATCCCCGCAGGTGGCGAGCGGCTTCGAAACCCCTGTGTCCGAGCGGTCTTCCGGGGGCGCTACGCTTCCCCCCTCGGCACACATGATCCCCCGTTCATCGCAACGGCGGCCCGGTGCGCCCGTCGTCCGTCCCACGATCGGCACTTGGACTCCGCTACCTCATGTCTTGGTTCGAATCACTCATCCTCGGACTCGTCCAGGGGCTGACCGAGTTCCTCCCCGTCTCCTCCAGCGCCCACCTGCGGCTGACGGCGGCCTTCGCGGACTGGAAGGACCCGGGCGCCGCCTTCACGGCGATCACACAGATCGGCACCGAGGCGGCCGTGCTGATCTACTTCCGCAAGGACATCGGGCGGATCATCTCGGCCTGGGCGCGCTCGCTCACCGACAAGTCGCTGCGCAGCGACCCCGACGCCCGGATGGGCTGGCTGGTGATCGTCGGCTCGATCCCGATCGGTGTGCTCGGCGTGACGCTGAAGGACCAGATCGAGGGACCGTTCCGCGATCTGCGGATCACCGCGACGATGCTGATCGTCATGGGCATCGTCCTGGGCGTCGCCGACCGGCTCGCGGCCCGCGACGAGAGCGGCGGCAAGCACCGCGCCCCCAAGCAGCGCAAGGCCCTCGAGGACCTGGGCGTGCGGGACGGCCTGATCTACGGCGTCTGCCAGGCCATGGCGCTCATCCCGGGCGTCTCCCGCTCCGGCGCCACCATCAGCGGCGGCCTGTTCATGGGCTACAAGCGCGAGGCCGCGGCCCGCTACTCCTTCCTGCTCGCCATCCCCGCGGTGCTCGCCTCGGGCCTGTTCGAGCTGAAGGACGCGACGGAGGGCGGCCATGTCTCCTGGGGGCCGACGATCTTCGCGACGATCATCGCCTTCGTCGTCGGCTACGCGGTGATCGCCTGGTTCATGAAGTTCATCTCGACCAAGAGCTTCATGCCGTTCGTCTACTACCGCATCGCGCTCGGCATCCTCATCATCGCCCTGGTCAGCATGGGTGCCCTGAGCCCCCACGCGGCCGAGTCGGCGGGCTGATCCGCGGGCCTGTGACCCCGGTCTCGTGACCAACCGCATAGCCGTGGGGTAGCCGTCCGGTAGCGGGCTGTCAGTGGCTGCCCCTAGGCTTGTCCGCATGTCCCCCGATTTCGTGACCCCTGGTTCCGTGCGGTCCGCTGCCGAGGTCAACGAGGAGATCCGTGCGCTGTGGCAGCGCACGGGCGGCACTCTGTCGGCAGAGGAGCGCGCGGAGTACGAGATGCTCGTCGTCGAATGGGCCGCCGCGCTCCGCAGCGGCGTCGTCAAGGCGGCCTGAGCGGTTCCCGCCGTCCCTCTTCCTCCCCGTACCGCACCCTCTAGGCGCGCAGCCGCGCCAGCACCTCGTCGTCGACGGCGAAGGGCCGCTCCTCGGGCAACAGCCCCGCGGCCGACTCCAGTTGCCCCGACCGCACCAGCCCGTGGATCTCCGTGGCGAGCGGTGTGACGTCCTCGATCCCGACGATCCACTCGTCCGCGTACCGCGCCGCGGCCTCCCCCGCGAGCCCGAGCTGGAGCGACCGGTGGGGCAGCGGATCGAGGCGCAGGTCGCGTTCCGGATCCCACTGCACCCGCGCGGGCGCCTGCCTCAACCGCCGCTTCCAGTCAGCCTGCTCGCCGTGCAGGGCGGGGACGTGGTGGGACAGGCAGGCGTGGCGCAGCGCCCAGAGGAAGCCCTCCCGGTCGATCTCGATGGCGAGGACGGTCTCCTGGCCCTCCTTGGTGCCCCAGCCGCAGCGGTACATCATCCACAGGAACGAGGGCTTGATCCAGGTCATGCGTTCCCGCTTCCAGGAGGACGGGAAGCGGCCGTGGCGGGCTGCCGGGCCGCCGATCTCGGGGCGGTAGGCCTGGTAGACGGTGATCGTGGACTCCGTGTGGCGGGCCCTCACCTGGTACTTCGGTTCGTTTCGGTCGTTCACGAAGGACAGGCTGGGCCCCCGGGCCCGTCGGCGGCCACCGAATATCCCTCACGCACGGCTCTTGGCCCGGTCCCCGCCATGGCCAACACTGAGCCGATGACGCAGCGCGTGGAACTGGCCACCGTGAGAGACCGGCTGGCCGTCGACGGACTGATCACCGACTACGCGGTGGCGGTCGACGACGGTGACTGGGAGGCGTACCGGGAGTTGTTCGCTCCTCGGGGGCGGGCGGACTACCGCTCGGCCGGCGGCATCGAGGGAGAGGCCCGGGCGGTCGCCGCCTGGCTCGCGGAGAGTCTGCGGCTGTTCCCGATGCGGCAGCACCTGATCGTCAACCGCCGGGTGCGCTTCGGAATCTGGGAGCAGGACACCGGCGACACCGCCGAGGTCCAGGCCGACTACGTCAACCCCATGGCCACCGCCGGACCCGCTCCCGACTTCGTGTGCGGCGGCCGGTACGCCTTCGCGGCGCTGCGCACGGAGGCCGGCTGGCGGCTGAGCGCGGTGGTCGTCCGGGAGAAGTGGCGGCGCCTTCCCGAGCCGCGGACGGCGCCTGTGGTCAACTGACCCGGCGCCCGGTGTTCTAGATCGTCCTCGGGGCGCACACTGGAGGCACCGCGGGGTAGGAGGCGCCTATGAAGACGCTCGGCCACTGGCTCGCCTCCCCGTGGCGCCGCTCGGCCGCCGCGGCGGTCGCGGGCGCCCTCACCGTCCTCGCGTTTCCCGCGCCGTCGCTGTGGTGGTGCGCCTACGTCGCCCTGGTCCCGTGGCTCCTGTTGCTGCGCACCGCGCCGACCGGGAAGCGGGCCGCCTACGACGGCTGGTGCGGGGGCTTCGGCTTCATGCTGGCCATGCACCACTGGCTGCTGCCGAGTCTGAACGTGTTCACGTTCGTCATCGCCGCCCTCCTCGGCGCTCTGTGGGCCCCGTGGGGCTGGCTGGTGCGCCGTCTGCTGGGCGGTCTCCGCTCCCGGCGTGACGTCGCCGTCGCGCTCCTGGTGCTGCCGTCGGGCTGGCTGGCCGTCGAGCTGGTCCGCTCCTGGCAGGGGCTGGGCGGCCCCTGGGGCATGCTCGGCAGCAGCCAGTGGCAGACCGAACCCGCACTGCGGCTCGCCTCGGTCGGCGGGGTGTGGCTGCTCAGCTGGCTGCTCGTGGCCGTCAACGTGGCGTTCGCCGTCCTGGTCGCGCTGCGCAGGGCGCGGGTGCCCGCCGTGGCCGGTCTGGTCGCCACGGCCGCGGCCACCTCCGCCGCCTGGGCGTTCTCGCCCCGCCCCGCCGTCGACGGCCACGTCAGGATCGCGGTCGTTCAGCCCGGTGTCATCGTCGGCCCCGACGGCCGGTTCGACCGCGAGGAGCAGCTCACCCGCCGGCTCGCCGGGCAGGACGTCGACCTGATCGTCTGGGGCGAGAGCAGTGTCGGCTTCGACCTCGGGGACCGGTCCGACCTGGCCCGGCGGCTCGCGGACCTCTCCCGTGCGACGGGCGCGGACATCCTGGTCAACGTGGACGCCCGGCGCTCCGACAAGCCCGGCATCTACAAGAGTTCCGTCCTGGTCGGGCCCGACGGCCTGACCGGCGAGCGCTACGACAAGATGCGGCTCGTGCCGTTCGGCGAGTACATCCCGGCGCGCTCCCTGCTCGGCTGGGCCACCTCGGTCGGCAAGGCCGCGGGCGAGGACCGCAGGCGCGGTTCGCAGCCGATCGTGATGAACGTCGGGGACGGGCTGCGTGTCGGCCCGCTGGTGTGCTTCGAGACCGCCTTCCCCGACATGACGCGCCATCTCACCCGGGAGGGCGTCGACGTGCTGATCGGCCAGTCGTCGACGTCCACCTTCCAGCACAGCTGGGCACCCGAGCAGCACGCCTCGCTCGCCGCGCTCCGGGCCGCCGAGACCGGCCGCCCCATGGTGCACGCGACCCTGACGGGCGTGTCCGCCGTCTACGGCCCGGACGGACAGCGCGCCGGCGCATGGCTCGGCACGGACGCCTCCGCGGCGCGGGTCTACGACCTCCCGCTCGCCCACGGCACCACCCCCTACGTCCGCCACGGCGACTGGACGGTGCACGCGGCGATGGTCATCCTCGCCCTGTGGGCCGTCGGCGAGGGCGTGCGGACCCTGCGGATCAGGCGGTCCGATCCTGAACCGCACGTACCACCCGCTCGCACAGTTCATGGGTCTCCAGCGCGTCCCGGGCGCTGAGCACCCGGCCCGCCCGGACCGCGTCGAGGAACGCGAGCACCGCCTGCTCGATCCCGCGCTGCCGGGCCACCGGCACCCAGTCGCCGCGCCGCCGCACGGTCGGCTGCCCCTTGTGGTCGACGACCTCGGCGAGGTTGACCACCTGCCGCTTGGTGTCCTGCCCGGACACCTCGAGGATCTCCTCGGCGGAGCCGCTGAGCCGGTTCATCACGCCGAGCGCGGTGAAGCCGTCCCCGGCGAGCTGGAGCACCAGGTGGTGCAGCAGGCCGTCCCGGACCCGGGCGCGCACCGTCACGTCGTCGACCTCGCCGGGCACCAGGAACCGCAGGGTGTCGACGACGTGGATGAAGTCGTCGAGGATCATCGAGCGGGGTTCCTCGGGCAGCCCGATGCGGTTCTTCTGCATCAGGATCAGCTCGCGCGGATGGTCAGCGCACTGCGTGTAGCCGGGGGCGTGGCGCCGGTTGAAGCCGACGGCGAGGCTCACGTCCCGCTCCTCGGAGAGCGCCACCAGCCGCGCGGAGTCCTCGAGTCGGTAGGCGAGCGGCTTGTCGACGTACGTCGGGACGCCCGCCTCCAGCAGCCGGGTCACGATCTCCGGGTGCACGAGCGTGGGCGCGTGCACGAAGGCCGCGTCGAGGTCCGCCGCGAGCAGGGAGTCGAGGGTGGTGTGCCGGCGCTCCGGCGGGATGTGCAGGCCCTCGGCGACCCGGTCGAGCGTGGCGGGCGTACGGGTCTGCAGGTGCAGTTCGACGCCGGGCTGGAAGGCGAGGACGGGGAGGTAGGCCTTCTGCGCGATGTCGCCGAGTCCGATGCAGCCGACCTTCACGGGGTGATCTCCTCTAACGGTTGCCTGCCGGGGTCTGCCCGGAAGCATACGGCCGCTGCGGGGGCGCCCAGTCGGCGATGCCGTCGAAGCTGCGCAGGACGAGGGCGGGTTTGGCCCTCGACAGTGCGGCGACGGCCGTGTCGCGCACGGCGATGCCGGCCCGGCTGCTCATGAGGCTGAGCCGGGCCGCCCGCACGGCCTGGCGTGCGATGGCGGTCGTGCGCGGCAGCCGGGCGGCGGTGTAGGCGGCGAGGTCGTCGCAGTGGTGGGCGAGCACGACGGCGTCCTCGATCGCCTGGTTGCCGCCCTGGCCGATGTTCGGGGGCATGGCGTGCGCGGCGTCGCCGAGCAGGGCGGTCCGGCCGTGGTGGTAGGCGGGCAGGGGTGCGGCGATGTGGTGGACGTCGTGCCGCAGGACGTCCTCGGGCCGGGCGGCGGCGAGCACGGCGGGGATGGGGTCGTGCCAGTCGCCGAAGCGGCGCAGCAGCTCGGATTTCTCGTCGTCGGGCGCCCGGCCGCCCGCGGGGGTGAGGGCGGCGCCGTAGGCGTAGACGCGTCCGTCCTTGAGCGGGTGGGTGCCCCAGAGGCGGCCCGGGCCCCAGGTTTCGTGCGAGGCGAAGCGAACGCCGGGGACGGGGATCATGACCCGCCAGGTGGTGAAGCCCGAGTAGACGGGCCCGGGGTGGCCGGGGAAGAGCACTCCGCGCACGACGGACCGGACGCCGTCCGCGCCCACCACCAGCTCCGTCTCGAGTTCGCCGTCCGGGGTCGTGACGCGGGCCGCCCGGCCGGGTCCTCCGCTGTCGGAGAGGACCGCGGCGACGCCCGTGCGGACGGCGTCCGCCGGGAGCAGGGCGGCGAGACGCTCGATCAGGGTGGCGCGGGGCAGCAGGACGAGCGGTCCGCCGAAGCGCTGCGTGGCGGCCTCGGCGGAGGAGCGGGAGAACCACCGGCCGCTCGGAGTGCGCAAGCCCCCGTCCCCCGACCAGGCGGCGAGGTCGCGGATCTCGTCGCCGAGGCCGATGACGTCCAGCGCGCGCAAGGAGTTGGGCGCGAGGGAGATCGCGGCGCCGACCGGCTGCAGCGAGCGGGCCCGCTCCAGCACGGTGACCCGCAGGCCCCGCCGGTGCAGGGCGACCGCAGCCGTCAGGCCTCCTATCCCGCCGCCGATCACGACGGCGTGCCCGGGCTGTGCCATGGCTCCTCCTCCAAGGTGACTACACCTGTAGTGACGCCGTCGACGTTACTACAGGTGTAGTCGGGCGGGTAGCGTGAGCCCCATGCCCGTTCGCACCGCCGGCCCCGCCCGCTCCGACCTCGTCGCCGACACCGCCCTCGCCCTGCTCGCCGAGCGCGGGATGCGCGGCCTCACGCACCGGGCGGTCGACGAGGCGGCCGGACTCCCCCAGGGCTCCACCTCCAACCTCGCGCGAACCCGGCAGGCCCTGCTGGAGCTGGCGGTGCGGCGGCTGGCCGACCGTGAGGCGCGGGTGCTGGCCCTGCACGAAATGCCGGACCCGGCGGCCGGGACCGGCGCGCTGGCGGACGCGCTGGCGCTCGCGGCCCACCGGGCACTGACGCACAACCGCGCGCTCACCGTCGCCCGGTACGAACTGGCCCTGGAGGCGACGCGCCGCCCCGAGCTGCGGGCCTTCTTCGACGCCACCGGTGCCCGCTTCCGGGACCAGCTGTCCGCCCTGGTCACCGGCATGGGCTCGACGGACCCGGCCCGGCACACCCTGTCACTGATCGCCTGGGCGGACGGGCTGATGTTCAGCTGCGTGGCGGGGGCGTTCGGTGCCCGGGTGCCGAGCCTGGAGGAGGTGCGGGCCGGCCTGCGGGAACTCCTGGAGGGGATGCTCGGGGGCTGAAAATCTTGTGGTGCGGCCGAGGCGGCTCGGAAAGGATGCATCCATGACGAACGAACGCCGCGAACCCGCCACCACCGCCGACGAGCGCACGATGCTGGAGGGCTGGCTGGACTACCACCGCCAGACCCTCGCCTGGAAGTGCGAGGGCCTGACCGACGCCCAGCTCCGCACCGCCGCGGTCGAACCGTCCGGGCTGAGCCTGATGGGACTGGTGCGGCACATGGCGGAGGTCGAACGGGGCTGGTTCCGCAAGGTGCTCGCGGCCGAGGACGCCGGCCCGATCTACTACACCGACGAGGATCCGGACGGAGAGTTCCATCTCTCCGAGTCCGACACCTGGCAGGAGGCGTACGCCACCTGGCAGGCCGAGATCGAGGCGGCCCGGCGCAACGCGGCCCGCTTCGGCCTCGACGACATCACCGAGGGCAAGCACCGGCGCACCGGCGAGCGGTTCAACCTGCGGTGGCTCTACACCCACATGATCGAGGAGTACGCGCGGCACAACGGCCACGCCGACCTGATCCGCGAGCGCATCGACGGCACGACCGGCGACTGACCCTCGCCACCGGCATCTCGGTAAGCCCGACAGCAGCACGGGTTCACCGTGGGCACACGCATCAGCACCGCCGTCACACGTATCGCCGCACGTCACCCCCGTCACACGAGGGCCCTCCGTACGGGGCGGGAGATCACCCGTGCGGGGCAACTCCCCCCTGTCCGCCGCCCCAACGGCGGTCCGACGCACCAGAGTTGCGCGGGTGTATCGAACGACGACCACAGCGACGCTCCTGGTGACCGTGGCGGTCTCGGCCCTCTCCGGCTGTACGACGGTCCCGCGACCCCCCGCGCCGGGGGCCTCGTCGGCCCCGTCCCGGCCGTCGGCGCCGGAACCGGACGGTGCGGCTCGGACCCCGGTGGTGCAGGCACCGGCCCGGGAGGCCCTGGTGCTCGTCGAGGAGGCCTCCCGCCGGCCGGAGCCTGCCACGCAGGCGACCCGCCCGGCCGCTCCCCCGGCGGCCCCGCGGCAGCAGGTGGCGCAGCAGCCCGGGCACCGCGAGGTCCGTCCGCGCCCGGCGCGTCCGGAACGCGCCGGGCCCGCACCGCTCGGCCCCCGACGGTCGCACGCCGACGTGTCGGCGTCGGTGGGCCCGGACGTCGAGAAGCGGGTCCCGCACAGCAACGCGGACGTGTGCGCCCTGGGCAGGCGCTACGGGGGATGGCGGGCGGACAGTCCGGAGGCGACGATCTGCCGTGACATGTACGGGCGTTGACCTGCCGAGTCAGGGCCGCTGCCGGGGCGGCGTCCACGTCCCCGCGCCGCCCTCCCCCAGCCGGGACTCCAGCCGTGCGATGGCCGCCCACACGCCCGTGCCGTAACCGTCGTCGACGAGGGCGAAAGCCGTGTCCCGGGCCCGCCATAGGTGTACGCGGGCGGCGTCGTACCGGCCGAGTCTGACGTAGTCGTGGGCCAGGTTCAGGTGGAGGGAGGGATAGAGCGCGGCGACCGCCGTGACGGCGAGGTCCTCCTGCCCGGCCTCCTCGGCGGCCGTCAGCGCCCGCAGGTCCCAGGCCAGTTCGTCGGCGGGATCGTCCTGGGTGTCGGCGAGGTAGTGGGCGAGGGTGCAGCGGTGCAGCGCGTCGCCGTGCTCGCCGATCTCCGCCCACAGGCCGAGGAGCCGGGCCCGGGCCTCCTCCCGGTCTCCCGCGTGGTGCAGCATGACCACCTGCCCGATCCGGGTCAGCACGGCGTCGGGCACCGCCTGCTCCTGTCGCTCCGCCACGACGCCCTCCGCGCACTCGCCGGCTGTTCCCGCCGACGCTAACCGCAGGCGGGGACGATCCGGCTCAGGCGGCTCCGCACACCCACGGTCCGGTCACCACGGCCCCGGACACCCACGGTCCGGTCACCACGGCCCCGGACGCCCACGGTCCGGTCACCACGGCCCCGGACACCCACGGTCCGGTCACCACGGCCCCGGACACCCACGGTCCGCTCCCACGGCCCGAAGCGGCTCCGGACACCACGGGGCCGGTCACCGCGCGGTCCGGGCGGCGCCGGCCGCCACCGGTCCCGTCACCGCGCGGTCCGCGGCCGGCAGGCCTCAGCCCAGGTTCGGGATCGTCCAGTCGATCGGCGTGTGACCCTGCGCCGCCACGGCCTCGTTGATCTGCGTGAAGGGGCGGGAGCCGAAGAACTTCTTCGCCGACAGCGGCGAGGGGTGAGCGCCCTTGACCACGATGTGCCGGGACTCGTCGATCAGCGGGAGCTTCTTCTGCGCGTAGTTGCCCCACAGCACGAAGACCGCCGGGTCGGGCCGCTCGGCCACGGCCCGGATCACCGCGTCGGTGAACTTCTCCCAGCCCCGGCCCTTGTGCGAGTTGGCCTCGCCGCCGCGGACCGTGAGGACCGCGTTGAGCAGCAGCACGCCCTGCTCGGCCCACGGCATCAGATAGCCGTTGTCCGGGATCGGCGTGCCCAGCTCCTGGTGCATCTCCTTGTAGATGTTGCGCAGGGACGGCGGGATCCGGACCCCCGGCCGCACCGAGAAGCACAGCCCGTGCCCCTGCCCCTCGCCGTGGTAGGGGTCCTGACCGAGGATCAGGACCTTGACCTCCTCGTACGGCGTGGCGTCCAGCGCGGCGAAGACCTCCTCGCGCGGCGGGTAGACGGGACCCTTCGCCCGCTCCTCCTCGACGAACTCCGTCAGCTCCTTGAACCAGGGCTGCTGCAGTTCGTCGCCCAGAACCCCGCGCCAGGACTCGGGCAGCATGGCGATGTCGGTCACGTCAACGTCCTTACGATGTGCGGTCACTTCCAGGCCACAGAACCTACAGGCGACCACTGACAGCGCGCCCGTCAAAGCCCGGTGCCGGACCGCTCACCAGGCGGTCTTGCGGTGCAGCTCCCACATCATCATGATCGTCGACGGGTCCATGGCCCGCTCGGCGCCCGAGACGTCCCGGCTGGCCGCCACGTACTGCCGGCCCTGCCACAGCGGCAGCAGCCGCGCGTCGTCCACGAGGATCTGCTGGGCCTCCTCGAACTCCTTCACCACGTTCGCGCGGTCGCTCTCCCGGCGCGAGCGGGGCAGCAGGTCGCCGGTGATCTCGGGCGCCGGGTAGGGCGTGCCGAGGGCGTTCTGGTTGCCGACGAACGGCGCGATGAAGTTCTCGGCGTCCGGGAAGTCGGGGAACCAGCCACGCCCGAAGACCGGGTACTCGCCCTTCTGGTAGCCCTCGACGTACGTCTTCCAGGGCCGGCTCTTCAGGCTGATCGTGAACAGCCCTGAGGCCTCGAGCTGGCGCTTCAGCTCCTTGAACTCGCCGGCGGTCTCGGAGCCGTAGCGATCGCTGGTGTACCAGAGGGTGAGCGGGACGCGCTCGTTGATGCCCGCCTCGGTGAGGATCTTGCGGGCCTTGGCGACGTCGGGGTCGCCGTAGTCGTCGAAGTAGCCCGTGGTGTGGCCCGTGAGTCCCTTGGGGACCATGGAGTACAGCGGGTCGACGGTGTCCTTGTAGACCTTGTGGGCGATCGCCGCCCGGTCGACGACCTGCGCGACGGCCTGGCGTACGGCCTTCTTGTTCGCCCAGGAGTCCTTGGGGTTGAACACCAGGTAGTTGATGTCGGTGCCGGTGCCCTCGACGAGCTGGATCTCCTCGTCCTTGGAGGACTTGCCCTGGAGTTCGACGACGTCACCGGCCGCCAGACCGCGGTAGGTCACGTCGATGTCCCGGTTCCGCAGGGCCTTCACCATGGTGGCGGAGTCCTGGAAGTAGCGGACGGTCACCGCGTCGTTCCGGCGCTCCGCGTAGCCCTTGTAGGCGTCGTTGCGGACGAGGACGGCCTCCTTGCCCTCGGAGTACGAGTCGAGGGTGTACGGCCCCGATCCGACCACGTCGCCGTCCTTGCGCAGACTGTCGTCCGGGTAGGCGTCCGGGGACACGATCGACATGGCGGGCGTGGCGAGCACGAACGGGAAGGTCGAGTCGGGCTTGTTGAGGTGGAAGACCACCTCGCGCTCGTTCGGCGCCTGGACCCGCTCGAGGCTGCCCAGCAGACCGGCGGGTCCGCCGTTGACGTTGATCTTGCGGATCCGGTCGAACGAGTACTTGACCGCCCGGGCGTCGAGCGCGTCCCCGTTGGAGAACGTCAGGCCCTCGCGCAGTTCACAGCGGTAGACCTGGTTCGAGGAGTCGCTGAAGCCGCACTTCTCGGCGGCGTCCGGCTGCGGCGTGCTCGCGCCCGTCGGGTAGCTCAGCAGCGTCTGGTAGATGTTGCGGAACAGCTCCCAGGAGCTGTCCCACGACGCGGCGGGGTCGAGGGTGCTGGGCGAGCTGGTGGTGCCCACGACGATCGGCCCTTCGTCCTCCGGGGTGTCGGAGGACAGCACGCCGCATCCGGCGAGCAGGGACGATATGGACGCGATGGCCGCCACCTGCCGCAGGCATCGGTTCCGGTTGAACACGAGCACGCTCCTCGATCTGCCATACCAAGGGTCGGCAGACCATACCGCAGTGCCGCGCCCCCTGACCCTCCCCGTCCATCACCGCTTGATCAATAAACCTTTGACGACGTTGTCATCGCACTTTGCGGTGCTTTTGCCCACCGGAACGGGCGCCGCCGATGCCGGCGGGCGCCCGTTCCGTCCGGGTGTGCGGTCCTCGTCAGCCGGTTCCGGCGTTGAGGAAGATGCCGCCGTCGACGACGAGCGTCTGGCCGGTGACCCAGTCGGACTGCTCGGAGGTGAGGAACGCGGCAGCGCCCCCGATGTCGGAGGGCACACCGAGCCGGCCGAGCGGGTAGGCCGCCGCGGCCTCCTCCTCCCGGCCCTCGTACAGGGCCTGGGCGAACTTGGTCTTCACCACGGCCGGGGCGATCGCGTTGACCCGCACCTTGGGCGCGAACTCGTGCGCGAGCTGCACGGTCAGGTTGATCATCGCGGCCTTGCTGACACCGTAGGCGCCGATGAACGGCGAGGGCGAGAGGCCCGCGACGGAGGCGATGTTGACGATCGCGCCGCCGTTGTCCTTCTGCCAGGCGTGCCAGGTCCGCTGGGCGAAGCCGAGCGCCGAGACGACGTTGGTCTCGAAGACCTTGCGGGCGACGTTCAGGTCCAGGTCGGCGATCGGCCCGAACACGGGGTTGGTGCCCGCGTTGTTGATCAGGTGGTCGACGCGGCCGAAGGCCTCCATCGTGCGCTCGACGGCCGCGGCCTGGTGGGCCTCGTCGTGCGCCTTGCCGGCGACGTAGATCGCGCGGTCGGCGCCGAGCTGCTCGACGGCCTCCTTGAGGGCGTCCTCGTTGCGGCCGGTGATGCACACGCGGTCGCCGCGCGCGACCAGGGCCTCGGCGACGCCGTAGCCGATGCCGCGGCTGGCGCCCGTGACGAGGGCGACCTTGCCGGAGAGTTCCACGGAAGTCATGTTCTTCGTCCTCTAGTCGAGCGGTCCGCCGGCCACGTACAGCACCTGGCCGGAGACGAATCCGGCGGCCTCGCCGGTGAAGAAGGCGATGGCGTTGGCGATGTCCTCCGGCTCGCCGACCCGGGCCACCGGGATCTGGGTGGCGGCGGCGGCCTTGAAGTCCTCGAAGCCCATGCCGACGCGCTCGGCGGTGGTCTTGGTCATCTCGGTGGCGATGAAGCCGGGCGCGACGGAGTTGGCGGTGACGCCGAACTTGCCGAGCTCCTTGGCGAGGGTCTTGGTGAAGCCCTGCAGGCCCGCCTTGGCGGCCGAGTAGTTCACCTGGCCGCGGTTGCCGAGCGCGGACGACGACGACAGGTTGACGATCCGGCCGAAGCCCGCGTCCACCATGTGCTTCTGACAGGCCTTGGACATCAGGAAGGCGCCGCGCAGGTGCACGTTCATGACGGTGTCCCAGTCGGAGACGCTCATCTTGAACAGCAGGTTGTCGCGCAGCACGCCCGCGTTGTTGACCAGGATCGTCGGGGCGCCGAGTTCCTCGGCGATCCGCGCGACGGCCGCCTCGACCTGTGCCTCGTCGGAGACGTCGCAGCCGACGGCGATGGCCTTGCCGCCGGCGGCGGTGATCTTCTCGACGGTGTCCTTGCAGGCCGCCTCGTCGAGGTCGAGCACGGCGACCGCGCGGCCCTCGGCGGCCAGTCGTACGGCGGTGGCGGCACCGATGCCGCGCGCGGCACCGGTCACGACGGCAACCCGCTGCTCAGTGGTGGACATGACTGCTACTCCTCAGGTGAGCGACCGCTTAGTACCTTCAGTGGGTGTGACGCTAGAAGCCCTGGCACGCGGTGTCAACGGCCACGGGCGGCATGTGATCCATCACCCGGGTCGGCCGGGCCCCGCAGCGCCCCCGACGACACCCGATCGGCCCACGGCGGCGCGCCGCCGGACCCTTCGATGCCTAGCGTCGAAGCGCGAGCCACCCACGGTCGGAAGGGAGGCGCTCCATGCGCCGTCGCACCGGGGCCCTGGGCGCGCTGTTCGCGGTCGTCGCGATCGTGCCCATGGCCGACCCCGCTCATGCCCGGCAGGACCTGGACTGCCGCGATTTCGCATTCCAGGAGGACGCGCAGGCCGTCTTCGACGCGGATCGCAGCGATCCTCACAGACTCGACGAGGATGAGGGCCCGGACGACGGCATCGCGTGCGAGGCGCTGGCCCACCGCGGCATCATCTCGCCCACCACGTCACCCACCGCCTCCCCCAGCACTTCCGCCACCGCGTCACCCACCCGGTCCGCGAGCGCGTCGGCCAGCCCCGCCACCAGCCCCTCGGTGAGCCCTTCGGTCCGGCCCTCCGTCAGCCCGTCCAGCAGCCCGTCCGGGGGCGTGCGGGGCGGACTCGGCGGCGCGGTGGCCTCGGGGCCCAGCGACTGGGAGCTGGCGATCGGCCTGACCTTCGCGGCGGGTGCCGCTCTCGCGGCCGGATACGTGGTGCGGCGCCGCCGGCGCTGACCAACGGGACGGGGGTGCCCCTCACCTCACCAGCAGGTCCAGCAACCGCTCGGTCTCCGCCCCGGGGTCCGTGGTCAGGCCGGTGTGCACCGGGCCGGGCTGGACGATCGTGGAGCGGGGGGCGACCAGCCACCGGAAGCGGCGGCCCGGGTCGTCGGACGCCGCCTGGCCGGCCGTGGATCCGCCCGCGCACAAGCCCTCCACCGCCCGTAGGGCGGCCCGCACCCCGGCCACGTCGGCCCGCGGGTCGAGGGCCAGCAGCCGGGCCTCGTCGAGGTGGGTGCGGGCACCGACGTAGGACTCGGCGCGGCAGTAGACCAGGACCCCGGCGTTGATGCACTCGCCGCGTTCGACGCGCGGGACGACGCGCAGGACGGCGTACTCGTAGACGTGGCGGTCCCGGGGGCCGCCCTTGATGATGTGCCGGTCGTTCACTTCAGCCCCCGGATGCGCTCGTGGATGACGGCGGCCCGTGCCAGCAGCGGGCGCGCGTAGGCCTGCCGCAGATCGTCCGGCTCGCTGAAGCCGGGCTCGTCCGTGAGCCAGGCGTCCGGGATCTGCGCGGTGACGTCGGCGAGGAGTTCCTCGGTGACCAGGGGCGCCAACGCGGCGGCCGCGGCGGCGACATCGGGGGCGAAGGACGCCAGCGCGTGGTCGGAGGCGTCGTACGGACGGGCGGCGGAGGCCTCCACACCGGGCCAGTTGTGGTGCCAGATCATCGTCGCGCCGTGGTCGACGAGCCACAACTCGCCCTGCCACCGCAGCAGGTTGGGGTTGCGCCAGGACCGGTCGACGTTGTTGATCAGCGCGTCGAACCACACCACGCGGCCGGCCTCCTCGGGGTTCACCGGAAACGCGAGCGGGTCGAAGCCGAGGGCGCCGGAGAGGAAGTCCATGCCGAGGTTGGTGCCGCCGCTGGACCGGAGCAGGCTCTGCACCTGCTCGTCCGGTTCGCCCAGCCCCAGTTCCGGGTCGAGGGCGACGGTGACCAGGCGTGGCATCCGCAGCCCGAGGCGCCGGGCGAGTTCCCCGCAGACCACTTCGGCGACGAGCGTCTTGCGTCCCTGTCCGGCGCCGGTGAACTTGAGGACGTAGGTGCCGGAGTCGTCGGCCTCGATCAGGCCCGGCAGCGAACCGCCCTCGCGCAGGGGCGCGATGAAACGGGTCGCGATCACTTCCTTGAGCATCGCCCCAGGTTACTGACGTACCGGGCGGCCGTGGCGGCGGCCTCGCGGGCGCGGGCCGGAACCCGACAGCGAACCGACAGCTGCGCTTGACCCGTGTCCTTGCTCGAACGGGTCAGGATTTCGACAGGGTCTGAACAGCCCGTCCGCAAGGGCCGTACCTCTCGGCAGATCACGAATTCCCCCGGAAGGAACGTCAGCATGACCAGCGAATCAGTTCAGCCGATGTCGGGACCGAGCCGCCGCACCGTCGTGGCGGCGGTCGGCGCGGCGGGGCTCACCGTGGCGCTGACGGCGTGCGGTTCGGATGACAAGGCGTCCGACCCGTCCACCGAACAGGGTGCCGCCGGTGGCGGTGCGACGAACGAAGGGGGCGGCTCGTCCGCCGGGGCGGGAGCCGGTGGTGCGGCGCTCGCGAAGACCGCCGACATCCCCGAGGGCGGCGGCAAGATCTTCAAGGACGAGAAGGTCGTGGTCTCGCAGCCGGCTGCGGGTGACTACAAGGCCTTCTCGACGATCTGCACCCACCAGAAGTGTCCGATGGTGGATCTGAAGGACGACGTCATCTCCTGCGCCTGTCACGGCAGTCAGTTCTCCGTGCTCGACGGCAGCGTGAAGAAGGGTCCGGCGGTCGAACCGCTGGAGGCGAAGCAGATCAGCGTGAAGGGCGACTCCATCACGCTGGCCTGACGCCCCGCGCACGCTCCAGGCAGGCCAGTACCTCGTCCGTGGTCGCGACCGTGGCGACCAGCGCGAGGGTGTGGCGGATCATCGCGGGGGTGTAGTCGGCGGGCACTCCCGCGATGGCGTCCGCCGGGACGACGACGGTGTAGCCGAGGTTCACGGCGTCGAACACGGCGTTGGGCACGGCCACGTTGGCGGAGACGCCGGTGACGATCAGCGTGCGGCAGCCGAGGTTGCGCAGCAGCGGATCGACGTCGGTGCCGTGCAGGGGTGACAGCCCGTGCAGCCGCCGCACGACGAGGTCCTCCTCCGCGACCTCGATCGGGGCGGCCACCCGCACCGCGGGCGTGCCGGTCAGCTGCTGGACGGGCAGGCGGGCGGCGGCGCGGAAGAGGCGGGCATTGCGATTGGCGCCGCGGCCGTCGGGCCGGCGCTCGGCGACGGCATGGACGACCTGGACGCCGCCGTCGTGGGCGGCCGCCACCAGCCGGGCAACATTGGCGAGGGCGCCGGCACGTGCCTGTCCGGCGAGTTCGGGCAGGGCACTGTCCGCCCCGACGACGCCCTCCTGGCACTCGACGGTGAGCAGCACGGTGGTGCGCGGTTCGAGGAGTTCGCTGAGCGCTGCGTACGAGGGCACGGTTTTCCCCCTGTCACCGGCGGCCGGGCGGGCGAGCGTAGCCACCATTGCGCACGGACGGAAGAGCACTCATCCTTTTCTGACGTGATGTCAGAGGATCTCCTCTGGCACGACGTGGGAGAAAGAGGGGGCGCATGACCGTCACGCAGCAGCGCAGGGGCCGGAAGATCATGATGACGCCGGGCGAGCTGGACGAGTTCCTGACCACCCAGCGCACCTGCCGGGTCGCCACGGTGTCGGCCGACGGGGCGCCGCACGTGAGCACGCTGTGGTTCGCCTGGGACGGCACCTCGATGTGGCTGTACTCGGTGGTGCGCAGCAAGCGCTGGACCGACCTGCGGCGCGATGGACGGGTGGCGATCGTGGTCGACACCGGCGAGGAGTACGACGAGCTGCGCGGCGCCGAGCTGTCGGGCACCGTCGAGTTCGTGGGCGAGATACCGCGCACGGGCGAGCTTCGCGCCGAACTCGACGTCCCGGAGATGCTGTTCGCGCGGAAGAACTTCGGCCTGGAGGAGATGCCGCACGATGGCCGGCACGCCTGGATCCGTCTGACGCCGCAGAAGATCGTCTCCTGGGACTTCCGCAAACTGTCGGGGCAGTAGCCGCCGCCCGGACCGTCAGCCGACGTCCTCCGCCGCCGCCCGCAGGGCCTTCACCGCCGCCCGGATCGACGGGCGGCGGTCCGCGTCCGCACGCCAGACGACGTACACGTGCCGGCGGACCCGCTGCCGGAGGGGGACGGTCACGACACCGTCGGGAACGGGGTGGCGGCCGAGCAGCGGGGCGATGCACACGCCGAGGCCCGCGGCGACCAGCGCGAGCTGGGTGTGGGTCTCGGCGGCGCGGTGGCCGACGATCGGCTCGACGCCCTTGGAGCGGAGCGTGAACATCAGCCACTCGTGGCAGAACTCGCCGTCGCCCCAGGTGATCCACTCGTCGTCGGCGAACTCGCCGAGGTCCACCTCGTCGCGCCCGGCGAGCCGGTGGTCCACCGGCAGGGCGACCTCGGCCGGGTCGTCCAGGATCGACGCCTTGACCAGGCCCTCGGGCAGCGCCATCGGCTTGTTGTACCAGTCGAGCACCACGGCGAGGTCGAGGTCGCCGCGCACCACCCCGGCGATGCCGTGCTCCGGTTCCAGCTCACAGGAGCGCAGCCGGAGGGCGGGGTGCTGCTCGCGCAGTGCGGCCAGCGCGTGTGGGAAGAGGCCCCGCGCGGCCGTCGGGAACGCCGACAGTCTGAGGTCCCCGACGACCTGCCCACGCTGCGCCTCCAGGTCGGACTGGGCGAGTTCCACCTGGGAGAGGATGCGCGCGGCGTGCTCGGCGAGCAGCCGGCCCGCGTCGGTGAGCCGCACGCCCCGGCCGTTCTTGGCGAGGAGCCGCTGGCCGACCTCGCGCTCCAGCTTGGACAACTGCTGCGAGACGGCGGACGTCGTGATGTGCAGCCCCTCGGCCGCCCCGCTCACCGAGCCGTGCCGGGCGAGGGCGTCGAGGGTGCGCAGGCGCTCCAGGTTCAACATGTAAGCAATGCTACGCAGTACCGGGTGCGAAATCTCGATTGTGCTACGAGGTTCTGGTGCCGCATCGTGGCTGCCATGAGCACCGTCACCACCCCGGCCGGCCGCGCCGCCACCGCCTCGCCCGCTCCGCCCCGCCGCCTCCTCGACTGGCGCATCCGGTTCGCCGCCCTGTCGTTGATCTGGGGCTTCAGCTTTCTCCTCATCAAGGTGGGCACCGAGACCTACGCGCCGTTCCAGGTGACGCTCGGCCGGCTGGTGTTCGGCACCGCGGTGCTGGCCGCCGCGATGGCGGTACGACGCGAGCGGCTGCCCCGCGGGGTGCGCCTCTGGGGGCACCTGACGGTCGCCGCCTTCCTGCTCAACGCCCTGCCGTTCTCCCTGTTCGCGTACGCCGAGCTGACCATCCCGTCCACCCTGGCGGGCATCTGCAACGCGACCTCGCCGCTGTGGGGCATGGCGCTGTCGCTGGTCGCCCTGTCGGAGGACCGCCCGACCCGGGTGCGGGTCGTGGGCCTCGGGCTGGGCTTCCTCGGGGTGCTCACGGTGCTGGGCGCGTGGCAGGGCTTCCACGGCCTGGACGCCACCGGGACGGCACTGGCCCTGCTGGCGTCCCTGAGCTACCCGGTCGGCTGGATCTACGTGCGCCGCACCCTCGCCGGCACCGGCCACTCGCACCTGTCGATGACCGGCGCGCAACTGCTGCTGGCCACGGTCCAGCTGGCCGTCGTCACCCCGCTGTTCACGACCGTGCCGACCCACCTGTCCGTCGTGCCGCTGCTGGCGATCGCCGCCCTGGGCGCGCTGGGCACGGGCCTCGCGGTGCTCCTGCAGTACGGCCTGGTCGCCGAGGTCGGCCCGACGACCGCACAGATGGTCACGTACTTCATCCCGGTCATCGCCACGGCCGCGGGCGTCGCATTGCTCGGTGAGGCCCTCACCTGGTCGACACCGGTCGGAGCGGTGATCGTGCTGACAGGAGCGGCGCTCACGCAGGTACGGCCGAAGCCCCTGAAGGTGCCGCAGACGTAACGAAGCTGCCGATGGCTGTCTCAGACGTAACTGCGCGCGGGGGCGGGTCCGAGGGCCGAGGCGATCGCATCGGCCAGGGGCTCGATCTCGCCGTCGGCGAGGGGCGACACGGTGACCCGGATGCCGGGCGGCGCGGCCAGCCGGAAGCGCGCGCCGGGGGCCACGGCCCAGCCGGCGTGCAGCAGCCGGGCGACGGCACCGGTCTCGTCCGGCACGGGCACCCACACACTCATGCCGCTGCGTCCGCTCGCCGCGACACCGCGTCGCCCGAGCGCCCCGATCAGCGCGTTCCGCCGCCGTCCGTACGACGCCGCCACCGCGGCGGTGTCCACCGCGCCGCCGGTCCACAGCCGCACCAGGGCCCGCTGCATCAGCCGGCTCACCCAGCCCGGCCCGAGCCGGTGCCGTCCGCTCACCCGGTCGACGGTGACGGCGTCGCCGGTGAGCACGGCGAGCCGAAGGTCGGGGCCGTAGGCCTTGGCGGCCGAGCGCACGAACGCCCAGTGCCGGGTGGCGCCGGCCAGCGGGTGCAGCGGTACGTCGACGATGCCGTGACCGTGGTCGTCCTCGATCAGCAGCACTTCCGGGTGCTTCTGGAGCACGGCCAGCAGGGCACGCGCGCGTGCGGCGCTCACCGCCGCACCGGTCGGGTTCTGCGCCCGGTCGGTGACGATCAGGGCCCGTGCCCCGGCCTCCAGCGCCCGGCGCACATCCTCCGGGCGGGGCCCCTCGTCGTCGATGCCGACGGGGACGGTCCGCAGCCCGAGCGCGGGCACCAAGTCGAGGGTGCGGCCCCAGCCGGGGTCCTCGACGCCGACGGTGTCACCGGGCTTGAGGTGGGCCGCAAGCACCCGTTCGACACCGTCCAGGGCGCCGGAGACCACGGTGAGCGGCCCGTCCGGCACCCCGTCGGCGTCGAAGCCGGCCCGCGCGATCCGGGCCAGCTCCGGATCGACGGGGGTGTCGCCGTAGAGCACGGGCGTCCGGTCGCCCTCGGCGGCGGCCGCCGCGAACGCGTCCACGAGGCTCGGCAGCAGCGCCGGATCCGGATTGCCCTGCGCGAGGTCCCGCACCCCCTCGGGGACGTCCACCCGGAAGTGCTCCCGGCCGGTCGTCGCCGGAGCGGGCCGCACCCGGCTGCCGCGCCGTCCCGCCGTCTCGATGACCCCGCGCTCGCGCAGCGTCCGGTACGCGGCCGCGACCGTGTTGGGATTCACCCCCAGCCGCTCGGCCAACTCCCTCATCGGAGGCAGCAGTTGACCGGGCCGCAGCTCGCCGGCCCCCACCGCACGCTCGACGCTCGCGGAAATGTCCGCTGCGCGCCGCCCTTGGATCGGATACTCTCCTAGCACAAAGCCCATTATGCACTAGTACAATGGAGAGCGCCATGCAGGGGACCGCGCAGACGCCGTCGCAGCCCGACACCGCCTACACGCCGACCGACCGCACGGTCCCCACCCGCTCCGCGGACCGGGCCTCGTACGACAAGGACCTGGTGCACGCAATACTCGACGAGGCCTACGTCTGCCACCTCGGCTTCGTCCGCGACGGGGCACCCGTCGTGCTGCCCACGCTGTACGCCCGGGTCGGCGAGCGGCTGTACGTGCACGGCTCGACGGGCTCGCGTCCGCTGCGTGCGGCCGGCCAGTCCGACCCCGGCCTCCCGGTCTGCCTGACCGTCACCCACGTCGACGGTCTGGTCCTGGCCCGCTCGGCCTTCCATCACTCGATCAACTACCGCTCCGTGGTGGTGCACGGCATCGCCCGCGACGTGACGGACCCCGAGGAGAAGCGGCAGGCCCTGGACGCGCTGGTCGACCACGCCGTGCCCGGCCGCTCCGCGGACTCGCGCCCGGCCAACAAGAAGGAGCTGGCCGCCACCGCCGTGATCCGCCTGGACCTGGACGAGGTGTCCGCGAAGCTGCGCACCGGCGGCGTGAACGACGAACCGGAGGACCTCGCCCTCCCCCACTGGGCGGGCGTCGTCCCGGTCCGGCGCTCCTACGGCACTCCGGCCCCCGACCCGGGCCTGGCCCCCGGGACCGAACTGCCCGGCTACCTCACGGCCCTGTGATGCTGATCCACCCCTGGGACGCGCCCCACGACGACACCGAATGGCGGCAGTGGCTGGCCGACCACGACTTCGGCCAGCTCGCCGTCAACGGCCTGCCGGGCGAACCGCCCCACGTCCAGCCCCTGCACTTCGTCTACGACGCCGGGCGCCGCGAGGTCGTCTCCCACCTCGCCCGCCCGAACCCGCTCTGGCCGGCGCTGGAGGCGGCCCCGGACGTCGTGCTGAGCGTGGTCGACGACTACGTGTTCGTACCCGGCCCCTGGCAGGCCGCCCCGGACGTCCCGCCCGAGCACGGCACCCCGACGAGCTTCTACGCGGCCGTCCAGCTGCGCTGCCGCGCCCACGTCGTGGACGACCCGGCGGAGAAGGCCGAGCTGCTCAACCGCCAGGTGGACCACTTCCAGCCGGGGGGTGGCTCCGCGCGGGCGGAGGTGGGAGAGGTGCCCTACGGCAGGATGCTCGCGGGCATCCGCGCCCTGCGCCTCGAAGTGACGGACGTACGGGCGAAGTTCAAGTACGCCAACCACAGGCCGGCCGAGGTCCGGGACCGGGTCGCCGCGGGCCTCGCGGCGCGCGGCGGCCCGGGCGACACCAGGGCACGCGACCACCTCCTGCGCCGACAACAGGCGCAGGCGTAGCGGACGAGCCCCTGCCGGCCACAGGCCCAGTGGGCGAAGGCTCCGTCGGCAACAGACGCAGAATGCGAGGCCCCGCCCGGGGCAGGCACAGTGGGCGAGGCCCCGCCGACACCACGCGTAGGCAGCGAGGCCCCGTCTTCAGCAGGCCCGGGGAGCGAGGCCCCACCTCACCCGGCCGTCACCGGCTCCTCCGCGCGCCGCGCACCCCGCGCCTCCCCCACCGCGAGGCCCGTCACCGAGCCCAGCATCAGCAGGGTCCCGGCCAGGGTCGCCGTCGTGAGGTGCTCGCCGAGCAGGACGACGGCGAGCACCGCCGCGCTCACCGGTTCCAGCAGCATGATCACCGAGACGGTGGCGGACCGTACGACGGCCGCGCCCGCGAAGTAGAGGCCGTAGGCGAGGGCCGTGGGGACGGCCGCGACGTAGACGAGCAGCAGGACGAGCCGGCCGGGCTCCTCGGTGTGCGGCAGCAGCCCTTCCGCCAGGGCGAGCGGCAACAGGCACAGGCTCGTCACGGCGAAGGCCCCCGCGGTGGTCCCTGCGGCGTCGCCCTCGCCGTCGCGGCCCCACCGGCGGGTGAGGAGCGTCATCACGCAGTATCCGGCCGCGGACAGCAACGCGAGCAGCACTCCCCCGGGGCGTACGGTCGTGCTTCCACCGCCGAGGGCGAGAACGGCGAGCCCGGCAAGGGCACCCAGGACGGCCACGGCGCCGCCCCGCCCCAGACGCTCGGCCAGGGTCAGCCGGGCTCCGAGCGCGATGAGGACCGGCCCGGCGCCCAGGGTGACGACGGTGGCCACGGCGAGGCCGGTGGCGGAGACGGCGGCGAAGTACGCCGTCTGGAAGACGGCGAGTCCGAGCCCCGTGACTCCGGCCCGCAGCGCCCGGCGGCGGAGCGGCTCCCTCATGGGGCCCCGGGCGCGCGAGCGCAGCGGGCGGACGGCGAGCAGCAGCGCGAGGCCGGCGGCGCAGCGCCAGAAGGACAGGGCGACGGGCCCCATGTCACTGGCCCGGTAGACCAGCGAGGCGGCCGCACCCGCGGTGCCCCAGGCGACACCGGCGACGATCAGACAGAGGAGGCCTCGCCCGGTGGGCAGGCCGGAGACGGTGTTCGACACGTGTTCTCTCCGCAGACGCGCACGACACGCCGCACGTGAGGAGCGGCGGGCGGTGCGCGGAAGTTCGGGAAGGGTCCCGGATCGGTCGGGACGCGGGACCCGTGGACTTCGTCTGCGGGCAGCACCGTTCCTGCGCGGCGGCGCATCGCCGGGCGCGGTTTCCGGAGGGCCCGCCTCAGGCGGCCGGAGGCGGAAGAACGAGTGCGTTCGAAGGCATGATCGACACCTTAGGCGCTGGTCCCGCGCCGGGACAATTCCCTTTCGGGGCCGCCGCTCGCCACCGGCTGCGCGGACCCCTTCGAGGGCGTCGACGACTGCGCGATGAACGCGCCCACCAGCACGATCACCCCGCCCGCGATCTGCGGCGCCGAGAGGTGCTCGCCGAGCAGGACCCAGGCCAGGACGGTGGCGATGACCGCCTCCAGACAGGCCACGACCCCCGCGACCTGCGGGGAGAGCCGGCGCACGGAGACGACGCCGGTGATGTAGGCGACGACCGTGGCGACCAGGACGATCCACGCCAGCAGCACGACGGCGGCGACGGGCCTGCCGTCCATGCTTGCGGTGCCCCCGAGCACCGACCAGTCCATGGTCCAGGGCCGGGCGACGACGGTCAGCACGGCCGCGCCGACCAGCAGCCCGTAGGCGATGACACCGAGCGGGTCGGGCGCCTCGTCCCCCGCGTCGCTGCCCTGGTCGGACAGGACGAAGTAGCCGACCTGGCAGCAGGCCGCGCCGAGCGCGAGCAGCAGCCCCAGCGCGTCGAACCCGAGGCCGGACCACACCTCCACGACACAGGCGAGTCCGCCGACCGCGAGCACGACACCGACGGCGGCGGCACGCGTCACGGGCCGCTTCTGCACGAACCGCACCCAGCCCAGCACCAGCGCGGGCGCCAGGTACTCGATGAGCAGCGCGACCCCGACAGGGATCCGGGAGAGCGCGGCGAAGTAGCAGGCCTGGACACCCGCGACGGCCAGCAGCCCGAATCCGGCGAGCAGCCCGGGGCGCCTTCGCAGCAGCGCGCGGTGCCGCACGGCGAGCGGCAGCATGACCAGGGCGGCCCCGGCCACGCGCAGCCACACCACGTGCAGCGGGTCCAGACCCGCCTCGATGAGCGGCTTCGCCGCGACACCGGATCCACCGAAGGCCACTGCGGACAGGAGGGCGAGTCCGAGCCCCACGCTCCCGCCGCGCCCGCTCACGCTGCTGTCAGAGGTACGCACCGGCACATGATGACAGGCCATGACAGGAGCGTCACCCCTTATGGCACCTGTCTCACTGCCTGGACGAGCTACGCCCCGCGGCGTACGGACAGTTCAGTGGGTGGCTTCGCCGCACTCCCGCGTGATGTCCGGCGGGCCGTCGAGCCGGGCGAGCACCTGACGCGGGTCGATGCCGGCCCGTTCGAGCACCTCGACCGCACGCGCCTGCGGGTCGGCGACGATCGCCGCGAGCAGGTCCGTGCCCCGGGCCGGTCCGCCGCGGACGGCGGCACGCTCGCAGGCCTCCTCCATACAGGCGGCGGCGAGCGGCGAGAACCCCGTCGCCTCGGTCACCACGGGGACGGCCCCGGAGTCCTCGACCCCGCTCTGCCAGCGCAGGCCGTATCCGATGCTGCGCTGGACGAGATACCCGAGCAGTCGCGCGATCTGCGGTCCCTCGGCGAGGACGGCGCGCGCCTCGGGGTCGGATTCCAGCAGCGAGTGGAGCAGGTGGGCGGTGTCGATATGCCGGTCCCGGTCCCGGACGGCCCGGCGGCGGGCGCCGCCGACCACCGACGCCAACTCGTCACTGAGCCTGGCATCGTTGTCCGCGCGCTGGATGCCGTGCTCATGGGCCGACTGCCGGGGGATGCGGGGTTGCACATCCCCTACCCCATCAGTCCCGCGCGGCCGGGACATCCTCGGGAGGAACCATCTTCGCGTCCCACAGAAAGTGGAGCCGAGCGGCCGGTCTCCTCCTTGCGGAGGAGACCGGAAGGAGGGGGAGAAACCTCACCGCTTCCTGACGGTTCGTCAGTATTGAACATTGCGGCCGTCACGGCTACCTTCCGCGACACCCAGCCCGCGGACGGAGAGGTGGTCGCATGGCCGAAGTCAGCGCGGAGGCCCGCATCGGGGCGCCGGCCGAGAAGGTATGGGCGCGGCTCACCGACTGGTCCGCCTACGGCGAGTGGGACACGACCCACACGAGCTTCCCGGCCGGCGGCCCGGAGCCCCTTGCGGTGGGCGCGACGTTCCAGGAGAACATGCGGCTCATGAATTTCCCGGCCGAAGTGGCCTGGACGGTCGAGGAACTGGAACCGGCACGCCTGCTCGCCATCCGCGGCAAGGGCCCGATGGCGGTGACCGTCGCGACGCGCTACACCCTCATCCCCGAGGGCGACGCCACGACGGTCCGCATCGACGGTGAGTTCACGGGTGCGACGGTGTCCCTGATGGCGGGCAAGCTCAAGGACTCGGCCACGGCGGCCCTGCACGAGTCACTGCGCAAGCTGAACGGGCTGGTGATCTGACACCCGGCATGCCGAAGCGCCCCCGGATCACTCCGGGGGCGCCCTTTCGTCCGGGACGGTTCAGTCCTCGTCGGCGAGGATCAGATACAGCTTCTTGCGAGCCTCGTTGATGACCCCGAGGGCCTTCTCCCGCTGCTCCTTGCTGCCGGTCTTCCAGACCTGCCCGAAGGCCTCCATCAGTCCGAAGCCGGCCTGGCGGATCTCGCCCAGGGCTTCCCAGTCGACCCCCCGGGAGGCCTCCTCCCAGGGAGCCTCGGGCCCCTCGTCGGCGGCCGCGCGGCCCGCCTCGGTGAGCGAGAACAGCTTCTTGCCGCCCTCGGACTCACTGATGATCAGACCCTCGTCCTCCAGCAACTGCAGGGTGGGGTACACCGAGCCGGGACTGGGCTTCCACGCCCCGCCGCTGCGCTCGGCGATCTCCTGGATCATCTCGTAGCCGTGCATCGGCCGGTCCTTGAGCAGAGCCAGGATCGAGGCCCGCACGTCGCCGCGCCGTGCCCTTCCCCTTGGCCCCCCGCGCCCTCGTCCGCCCCAGGGGCCCGGGCCGAAACCCGGACCGCCGGGTCCGCCCCAGCCGGGGCCACCCGGGCCACCCGGCCCGAAAGGACCGAAGGCCGCACGCAGCCCTTCGAAACCGCCCCGACCGCGGTGCGGGCCGCCGTGTCCATGTCCACGCTCATATCCGTGGGTACGCATCGCAACCACTCTCCATTCCATCGTTGATCTGTCGCGATGCTTCAACGATATATCGGTAACGCTCGCCTGGCAAGAAGCTCTCCGGGATTCCCGGCGGGCGGAACCGGGCCAGCGGATGCGAATTGGCCTTGGCCTGCTGCTTCGTGGGCGCCCTAGCGTCAGGG
Organism: [Streptosporangium] indianense; assembly: GCF_021474405.1. GTDB lineage: Bacteria > Actinomycetota > Actinomycetes > Streptomycetales > Streptomycetaceae > Streptomyces > Streptomyces indiaensis. The sequence goes on along the minus strand of NZ_JAKEIO010000082.1, from coordinate 3,719 downwards.
CATGCGGATCCGAATCGTCGACGCCTTCACCGATCGCCCCTTCTCCGGAAACCCGGCCGGGGTCCTGCTCCTGCCCGGCGCGGACGCCTTCCCGGACGACACCTGGCTGCAGAACGTGGCCCTGGAGGTCAACCACGCCGAGACGGCCTTCGCCCACCCGCTGCCCGAGGGCGCGGAGGCGGACTGGGCGCTGCGCTGGTTCACTCCCGCCGCCGAGGTCGCGATGTGCGGCCATGCCACTCTCGCCACCGCCCACGTCCTGCACACGACCGGCACCCACACCGGGCCGGTGCGGTTCGCCACCCGCAGCGGCGTCCTCGTCACCACACCCGCCGCGGACGGCTCGGTCACGATGGACTTCCCGACGGCCCCGCTCACCCGGATCGACCCGCCCGCAGGCCTCGCCGAGGCGCTGGGCACGCAGCCGCTCACGGTCCTCGACACCGGCCCGAACGTCGGCGACCTGCTCGTCGAGGTCGCCGACGAGAAGACCGTGCACGGCCTCGCTCCCGACCTGAAGGCCCTCGCCGCCCACTCCGAGCGCGGCGTCATCGCCACGGCCCGCGCCGAGGACCCCGCACGGGGCTACGACTTCGTCTCGCGCTGCTTCTTCCCGAACGTGGGCATCGACGAGGACCCGGTGACCGGCAGCGCCCACACCGCGCTCGCCCCGTTCTGGTCCGAGCGCCTGGGCCGCCCCGGCCTCACCGGCCTCCAGGCCTCACGCCGCTCCGGCCGTGTCCGCACCGAACTGCGGGGCGACCGCACGCTGCTGACCGGCACGGCTGTCACCGTCATCGAGGGCGACCTGCTGACCTGAGACGAGTGCTCACCAGAGACGAGACGAAAAAGGGGGCGTACGAAGGTGTCGTACGCCCCCTGCGCTCACCGCCTCACGCCGTCGGCAGCCAGCCCACCTTGCCCGCCAGCAGCGCGTACCCGACGAACGCGCCGATGTCGAGCAGCGAGTGGGCCACCACGAGCGGGCCGACGCGCCCCCAGCGGCGGTAGAGGTAGACGAAGACGACGCCCATGACCATGTTCCCGACGAAGCCGCCGATGCCCTGGTACAGGTGGTACGACCCGCGCAGCACGGCACTGCCGGTCAGCGCCGCCGTCGGTGTCCACCCCAGCTGGCCCATGCGGCGCAGCAGGTAGCCGACGACGATCACTTCCTCCAGTACGGCGTTCTGGATCGCCGAGAGGATCAGCACCGGGTACTTCCACCACACCGCGGGCAGCGCCTCGGGCACCACGGTGAGGTTGAAGCCGAGGCCGCGGGCCGCCAGGTAGAAGGCGATGCCGGTGCTGCCGATGACCGCGGCGATCGCGGCACCGCGGCCGAGGTCGGGCCAGGGCCGGGTGCGGTCGAAGCCGATCGTGCGCAGGCTCGTGCCCTCTCGGAGCAGGAAGTGCGCCACGAGGGCGACGGGAACCAGCGCCGTGGTGATCCCGAAGAGCTGCCAGGCGAGGTCGAGCCAGGGCCGGCCGGGCGCGGCCGAGGCGTTCATCGTGGCCGCCTGGTCCTTGAGCCCGCCCGGCCTGGTGACCGATCCGATGAAGCTGATCAGCGCGGACAGGGCGCTCGCGCCCAGTGACAGCGCGAGGACCAGCAGCGTCTCAGTGCGGAGCATCCGCCGTGAGAGTCCCTGCTGGGGAATGGAACCGCCCACCGGGCTCGCCTCCGCCTGCACACCCGCCTCCACTTCACCGACCTGTCGGATCAGTATGGCGGCAGCGCGATGGCACTCCGGCGGCGGTGTCAGCCCAGCGACACCGGCTCGGGCAGTCCCACCGGCCAGCTGTGCACCGGCTCCCCCTTGTGCATCAGCTCGCGGTAACGCCGGGTCGTGGCGGCCAGCGCGTCCTCCCGGGAGAGGCCCGCGTCCAGTGCCTTGCGGAAGGTGGCGACCTGCCAGCTCGCCCCGTTCACGCGGCGCCGGCAGCGTTCCTCGATCACGCCGAGGTACAGGTCACGGTCGGCGGGTTCGACGCCCCAGGCGTCCAGTCCGGCCTCGGCGAGCGGCAGCAGTTCGTCGCGGATGAGGCTCACCGCGTCGACCTCGGTGGTGCCGCTGTACCGGCCGCGCCGGGGCCAGGTGAAGCGGGCGTCGATGCCGTCCTTGCACGCGGCGTCGAAGTTGGCGGCGGCCGACTCGAAGGACAGCCGGGACCACACCGGCCGGGACTCCTCGGCGAGCGCCCGGACGACGCCGTAGAAGAAGGCGGCGTTGGCGACGACGTCGAGGACCGTGGGGCCGGCCGGCAGGACGCGGTTCTCCACGCGCAGGTGCGGGACGCCGTCGGCGATGCCGTACACGGGGCGGTTCCAGCGGTAGATCGTGCCGTTGTGCAGGACGAGTTCGGCGAGGGAGGGCGTGCCGCCCTGGTCGAGGACCTTCAGCGGGTCCTCGTCGTCGCAGATCGGCAGCAGGGCCGGGTAGTAGCGCAGGTTCTCCTCGAAGAGGTCGTACGCCGAGGTGATCCAGCGCTCCCCGAACCAGGTGCGCGGCCGGACGCCCTGGGCCTGGAGCTCGGGCGGGCGGGTGTCGGTGGACTGCTGGAACAGCGGGGGCCGCGACTCGCGCCACAGCTCGCGCCCGAAGAGGAAGGGCGAATTGGCACCGACGGCGATCTGCGCGGCGGCGACCGCCTGGGCCGCGTTCCACACGTCGGCGAAGCGGGCCGGGGTGACCTGGAGGTGCAGCTGCACGGAGGTGCAGGCGGCCTCGGGAGCGATGGACTTCGAGGTGCAGCTCAGGTGCTCCACGCCGTCGATGTCAAGGGTGAACTCCTCGCCGCGGGCGGCCACGATCTGATCGTTGAGGAGGGTGTAGCGGTCGACGTCGGAGAGGTTCGACGACACCAGGTCGTCACGGTCGAGAGTCGGCAGGATACCGATCATCACAATGCCGGCGTCGACCTCACCCGCTTTTCGGTCGGCATATGCCAGTGACGTACGGAGTTCCTCTGCGAGCCGGTCGAATACCCGGCCCCCCAGGCGGTGGGGAGGGATGTTGACTTCCAGGTTGAACATGGCGAGCTCTGTTTGGAAATCGCGGCTCGCGATGCGCTCGAGGACTTGCCCGTTCAACATTTTCGGCATGCCGTCGGCACCGGCGAGATTCAATTCGATCTCCAGGCCCATGAGGTTCTTGGGCCGGTCGAACCGCTTCTCCGCCAGGAGTCGCTCCAAGCCCGTCAGACACTGGCGCAGCTTGTCGCGGTAGCGCTGGCGATCGGACAGGTCGAACCGGCCTGCCACGACCTTCTCCCCCATCGAAGCGTCCCTTCTCGGTGATGCGGGCCGGGATCCGGCTGTCTGGGTCCCGGTCAGGTGGAGGATGCCCAGCGAAAGCGATCGATAACGTCCCGGGCGGACCCGGCGGCCGCTACGCTGGTCACATGTGACCGGTGGCACATTCACTCGGCATGACGCACAGGACAGGTTTCGCGCCCGGGGAACTCGTGAAAAACGCCGACGAGAATGGGCCGACCGGTTCGCGGGCATTCACCGAGGTCACCGTCGTGCACCCCGGCCTGGAATCGGGATAATTCTCACGTATCGCCGACCGAATGTACCCTTGTTCTACTCACCGGAAACGGCTAGGCGAAACACAGTCTGAACCCATGTCGTATAAACTCCGCGAGCAAGGCAGAAGGTTGGCGCCCACGGTCGACGGGTCCTGCCGTCGTGGCGACGCGGACCCCACCCACCC